>NC_013889.1:2527500-2744800 GCF_000025545.1 Thioalkalivibrio sp. K90mix | reverse complement strand
TCTCCGCCCTTTATCCCATTGTCCGAGATTCGTCATGAAGCGCACCTTTCAACCGAGTCGGCTTGTCCGCGCCCGTACCCACGGCTTCCGTGCCCGCATGGCCACCCGTGGCGGTCGCAAGGTCCTGAACGCCCGTCGCGCCAAAGGCCGCAAGCGTCTCTGCCCGACCAACTGATCGCGCTGTCCGGCTGGCCATCATGACCGCCGGGGCGCAGGGCTTCCCGCGCCAGGCGCGTTTGCTGGTCGGTGCTGATTACCGGCACGTCTTCGCCGACGCGCGTCCGATCCGTGGCCGCTATTTGACGCTGCTGTATCGTGCCCGCGAGGGCGGCGGCGAGCCCCGGTTGGGGCTCGCGATCGCCAAGCGCCATGTGCGCAACGCCACGGATCGCAACCGGGTCAAGCGCATCGTGCGCGAGGCCTTCCGCCAACGCCGCGCGGCGCTGCCACCGGTGGACCTGATTGTCCTGGCCCGCGCCGGTGCGGGCACCTGTGACCGACGGGCCCTGCGCTCGGAGATGGAAACGCTGCTGGATCGCCTGCAATGACCCTTGTACGCAAGATTGCCCTGTTGCCGGTTCGGGCCTATCAGTACGGCATCTCCCCGTTCATGGCGCCGCATTGCCGGCATTACCCGACGTGCTCGGCCTACACCGTCGAGGCGGTGGAAAAACACGGCGTCACACGCGGCTTCTGGCTCGGACTGCGGCGCATTCTGCGTTGCCACCCGTGGTCCCCCGGGGGCTATGACCCCGTGCCGGAACCCCATCTGTCCGCCCACTCGCATCGATCCCGGAAATAGTCGCGCTCATGGATAACTTGCGTCCCCTTTTGTGGCTCAGCCTGGCCTTTGTCCTGTTCCTGATGTGGCAGGCCTGGAACCAGGACTACGGCACCCCTGCCCAGCCGGAAACGGCCGAGCAAGAGGCGGAGGATCCCGATGCCCGCCCGGAGGATGTCCCCGACGCGCCCCAGTTCGAGGACGAGGACGATCCACGTGCCGCCGCGGATGTGTCCGAGATCAGCCCGATCCAGGAGCCGGATCGTCGCCAGTTCACCGTCCGCACCGACAAGCACGAGCTGCTGATCGACACCCGTGGCGGCACCATCCTGCGCGCAGACCTGCTGCAGTATCCGCGCGATCTGCAGGATGACCCGCTGGTTCCGGTTCGCCTGTTTGACCACCGCGTGCGCGGCTACGTGGCTCAGAGTGGCCTGACGCACGACCGCGTCAACGACCGCGCGATGGAGGGGCGGGCCCCCTCGCACCACGCCAATTTCGAGGTTGACGGCGACCACTTCGAGATGGCCGAGGGCGACGATACCCTTCAGGTCCCGATGCGCTGGGTCTCGGACGATGGCGAGATCGAGGTCATCAAGACCTACACCTTTACCCGCGGGACTCATCTGATCGAGGTGGGTTACGAGGTCCGCAACCAGGGCGATTCCACCTGGAGTGGGCGCCAGTATCGACAGTTGCGCCACGGGCCGACCCCGGACCGCGAGTCCTGGTGGTTGTATACGTTCACGGGGGCCGCGTATTTCGACGGCAGTTACCAGCGGGAGCGTTTCGAGTCGCTCGCCGACGACCCCATCCAGCAACGCCTGCATGGCGGCTGGGTCGCGATGATCCAGCACTATTTCGTCTCTGCCTGGGTCCCGGGCGATGACGAGGTGAACGCGCTGTATGCCCGCTCCGTGCCTGGCGAGGTTGGCGAGGAATACCTGATCGGCCTGCACTCGGCCGAGCCCCTGACCGTGCGCCCGGGCGAGAGCGGGCAGCTGCAGACCCGACTGTGGGTTGGGCCGAAGCTCCAGGACGAGCTTTCCCAGATCGCCCAGGGCCTGGAACTGACCGTCGACTACGGGATGTTCACCTTCCTGGCCAAGCCGCTGTTCTGGCTGCTGGATCTGATCCACAGCGTCGTCGGCAACTGGGGCTGGTCGATCGTGCTGCTCACCATCCTGATCAAGCTCGCGTTCTTCAAGCTGTCCGCCACCAGCTATCGCTCGATGGCGCGCATGCGCAAGGTTGCGCCCAAGCTGCAGGCCCTGAAGGAACGCTACAAGGACGACAAGCAGCGCATGAACCAGGCGCTGATGGAGTTGTACAAGAAGGAGAAGATCAACCCGCTGGGTGGCTGTCTCCCGATCCTGGTGCAGATCCCGGTGTTCATCGCCCTGTACTGGGTGTTGCTGGAGAGCGTGGAACTGCGTCAGGCCCCGTGGTGGCTGTGGATCCAGGATCTGTCCTCGCGTGATCCGTACTTCATCCTGCCGATCCTGATGGGCGTGTCCATGTTCGTGCAGTACAAGCTGAACCCGCCGCCGATGGACCCGGTGCAGCAGAAGATCTTCATGGCGCTGCCATTCGTGTTCACGATCTTCTTCGCCTTCTTCCCGGCGGGCCTGGTGCTGTACTGGTTCACCAACAACCTGTTCTCCATCGCC
Organism: Thioalkalivibrio sp. K90mix; assembly: GCF_000025545.1. NCBI lineage: Bacteria > Pseudomonadati > Pseudomonadota > Gammaproteobacteria > Chromatiales > Ectothiorhodospiraceae > Thioalkalivibrio > Thioalkalivibrio sp. K90mix. The sequence goes on along the minus strand of NC_013889.1, from coordinate 2,742,349 downwards.
CAGCAGTGGTACATCACGCGCAAGATCGAGGGCGGCGAGGACCCGGACAAGCAGAAGAGCTGACCGGGCCGTGACCGTGGCGGATACCATCGTCGCGGTCGCCACCCCGCCGGGGGTCGGCGGCATTGGCGTGGTCCGTCTGTCGGGCCCCCAGTCGCTGGTGATCGCCCGGCGCCTGACCGGGCGCGACCGCCTGCGACCACGCCAAGCTCATTACGGCCGCCTCACTGATCCGGCCAGCGGCGAGACCATCGACGATGGCCTGATCCTCTATTTCCCCGCGCCCCATTCGTATACCGGTGAAGACGTGGTCGAACTGCAAGGCCACGGCAGCCCGGTGCTCCTGGAGGCACTCGTCGCGGCGGCGGTCGGCCTCGGTGCGCGCCGCGCGCGGCCGGGCGAATTCACCGAACAGGCCTTTCTGAACGGCCGCCTCGACCTCGCGCAGGCCGAGGCCGTCGCCGACCTGATCCATGCCCAGACGACCCAGGCCGCGCGCCTGGCCCGCTCCAGCCTCGACGGGGCACTGGCCGCCGAGCTGGAGCCGGTCTCCCGGGCCATCCGCGACATGCGTGTGATCATCGAGGCCGAGATCGACTTCGGCGAGACTGACCTCGAATCCGAGGCCGCCCCGGACATCGCCCGGCGGACGGAGGTCCTGCACACGACCATCCTCGCGCTCCTCGAGCGCCTGCGCCCGGCCCGCTATTTCGCCCAGGGCCTGCGTCTGGCCCTGGTCGGTGCCCCCAATGTCGGCAAGTCCAGCCTGATGAATCGACTGGCCGAGAGCGAGGTGGCGATCGTCACCGACCGCCCCGGGACCACCCGGGACGTACTGCGCTCGCCGATCGCCATCCACGGGATCCCGGTGGAACTGATCGACACCGCCGGGCTGCACGCCAGCGACGACCCTGTGGAAAAGATCGGGATGCAGCGCGCCCGCGAGGCTGCGACCGGGGCCGACCTGATCCTGGACCTTCGGGATCTGACCCGGCCGGAGGCCGTCCCCGAGCTGGAGGCCCCGCCCGAGATCCCGCGGCTCACGGTCTGGAACAAGCAGGATTGCGTCGCGGATTCCCGATCTACAGAGGGGATCGTCATCTCGGCGCGCACCGGTGCGGGCATTGATGAACTCAAGCAGGCCATCGTCGAGCGGCTGGGTGCCAGCGAGGGCGGGCAGCAGCGCTTCAGCGTGCGTGCGCGCCACCTCGATGGCCTGCGCCTGGCGGCGCTGCATCTGGGCCGCATTGAGGCCAGCGCCGCGCCCGACCTGATCGCCGAGGAGCTGCGCCTGGCCGAAGCGGCGCTGGACGCCCTGCTGGGTCGCCAGGACCACGAGGCCCTGCTCGGCGAGATCTTCGCCGGTTTCTGCATCGGCAAGTGATGGCGTAGGGAAACATGGATCCCCATGCGGCCGCTTCGACGCCACCGCCACTCCTGCTAAACTGCTGATTTTACTTTTTCGGGCCGCCCAGCGGCCGGGTTTCAAGAGGTCATGGCAGAAGAATTTGATGTCATCGTGATTGGCGGCGGACACGCCGGCACCGAGGCCGCTCTGGCCGCGGCACGCGCGGGTGCGCGCACGCTGCTGCTGACCCATAACATCGAGACCATTGGCCAGATGAGCTGCAATCCGGCGATCGGCGGCATTGGCAAGGGCCACCTGGTCAAGGAGATCGATGCCCTGGGGGGCGTGATGGCGCGCGCGGCGGATGCCGCCGGCATCCATTTCCGCATCCTCAATAGGCGCAAGGGTCCGGCGGTGCGCGCGACCCGCGCCCAGTCCGACCGGCAGCTCTACCGCCAGGCCATCCGCCAGTTCGTGGAGGCCGAACCGAATCTGCAGATCTTCCAGCAGCCGGTGGCCGACATCACCATGGAGGGCGATCGCGTGACCGGTGTGGTCACCGAGGCGGGCCTTGCGTTTACGGCTCGCGCCGTCGTGCTGACGGTGGGGACCTTCCTCAACGGCCAGATGCATACCGGGCTGACCCAGCAGCCGGGCGGGCGGGCGGGCGATCCGCCGAGCGTGCGCCTGGCCGCGCGCCTGCGCGATATGGCCTTTGCGGTCGGGCGCCTGAAGACCGGCACCCCGCCGCGCATCGACGGGCGCAGTGTCGACTTCTCGCGCCTCGAGGTGCAGCCGGGCGATGACCCGCGCCCGGTGTTCTCGTTCACCGGCTCGCCCGGCGACCACCCGGAACAGCGCCCCTGTCATATCGCGCGTACGAGCGAGCGGACCCATGACCTGATCCGCGCCAACCTCGATCAGGCGCCGATGTACTCCGGCCAGATCGACAGCACCGGACCGCGGTACTGCCCCTCGATCGAGGACAAGGTCGTGCGCTTTGCCGACAAGACCAGCCACCAGGTCTTCGTCGAGCCGGAGGGGCTGACCACCCACGAGCTCTACCCAAACGGCATCTCCACCTCCCTGCCCTATGCGATCCAGGTGCCGCTGGTGCAGAGCATCGAGGGCTTCGAGCACGCGCGCATTACCCGTCCGGGCTACGCGATCGAGTACGACTACTTCGACCCGCGCGGCCTGCGCCCATCGCTGGCCACGCGGGAGGTGGCCAATCTGTTCTTCGCCGGGCAGATCAACGGCACCACCGGATACGAAGAGGCCGCCGCCCAGGGCCTGGTCGCCGGACTGAATGCCGCCCGCCTGACCCGGGACGCCGAACCCTGGATCCCGCAGCGTTCCGAGGCCTATATCGGTGTGCTGATCGACGACCTGGTCACCCGCGGCACGCAGGAGCCCTACCGCATGTTCACGTCGCGCGCCGAGTACCGGCTGCTGTTGCGCGAGGACAACGCGGATCTGCGCCTGACCCCGGTCGGGCGCGAACATGGCCTGGTCGACGATGCCCGCTGGGCACGGTTCGAGCGCCGCGCCGCCGCGATCGAGTCGGAAATGAGCAGGCTTGCACAGACGCGACCGGACCGGGATCAGCGCAGCCGCCCGGCCCTGGTCGAGCTCCTCGGCAAGGCCCCGGAGCCGGATGCCACACTGCTCGACCTGCTGCGCCGACCGGAGGCCGACTATGACGCCCTGATGCAGGCACTCCCGGAACTGGATGCGGGCTGCACGCCGGACGTGCGCGAGCAGGCCGAGATTCAGGCCAGATACGCCGGGTACATCGAACGCCAGCAGGCCGAGGTCGCGCGCCAGGCGAAGGCCGATCAGACGGCGCTGCCGGACAACCTCGACTACGCGCGGGTGCATGGTCTGTCCAACGAGATCCGCCAGAAACTCGCCGAATTCCGTCCGCACACGCTGGGTCAGGCCCAGCGCATCCCGGGCGTGACCCCGGCCGCGCTTTCGGCTCTGGCTGTTCACCTGAAGCAGCGCGCCAGTGGCGAGTAACGACTGGCGGGCGGCCCTGGGCGCCGTCGCCGACGAGTGGGCGCTGGACGCAGCCGCCATCGAGGCCCTGGCGATCTATCTCGAGCAGCTCGGGCGCTGGAACCGGGTGCATAACCTGACCGCCGTGCGTGACCCCCAGCAGTGGATCCCCCGCCACATCCTCGACAGCCTGACCCTGCGCCCGTATCTTCACGGGGACCGCATCCTGGATGTCGGGACGGGCGCGGGCCTGCCGGGCTTTGTGCTGGCCGCCTGCGAGCGCCGGCGCGATTTCTGCCTGCTGGACAGTGCAGCCAAGCGCATCCGCTTCCTGCGCAACGTGATCGGGCTGGCCGGGCTGAGCCGGGTCGAGGCCGTGCATATGCGGATCGAGGATTTCCGACCCGCCGCGCCCTACACCACGGTGCTGGCGCGGGCCTTCAAGGCCCCGGCGGACATGGTCGCGCGCGTCGCACCGCAGGTGGCCACGGGCGGGCGGGTGCTGGCCATGCTCGGGCAGCGCTCGGTGGCGGACGCGCCGCTACCGGCCCCGTGGTCGTACCGGAGCGTGGACCCGGTTACCATTCCCGGCGAGACTGCCGAGCGGCACATCGCCATTATCGAGAGAGCCGAGACGTGACCGATACGCTGGCCATCACCAATCAGAAGGGCGGGGTGGGCAAGACCACGACCTGCGTGAATCTCGCCGCCTCGCTCGCCCGGCTGGGCAAGCGCGTGCTGGTCGTGGACCTCGATCCGCAGGGTAATGCCACCACCGGTTCGGGCGTCGACAAGCACGCCGACGACCCGACCTCCTGCGAGGTGCTGCTGGGCCAGGCGACGGTACCGGAGGCCGCCCACCGCGTGGAGGGCGGTTTCGATCTGGTGCCGGCGAACGGGGACCTGACCGTGGCCGAGGTGCGCCTGATGGATCAGGAGCGACGCGAATATCGGCTGCGCGACGCCCTTGCCCCGGTGGCCGGCGACTACGATCACATCCTGATCGACTGCCCGCCCTCGCTGAACCTGTTGACGGTCAACGGGCTGGTGGCCGCCGACGGGGTGGTAATCCCGATGCAGTGCGAGTACTACGCACTCGAGGGCCTGACCGCGCTGATGCGCACAATCGAGAGTATCCAGAAGGGCCCGAACCCGCAGCTGCGCATCGCCGGGCTGCTGCGCACCATGTTCGATCCGCGCAACCGCCTGTCCGGCGACGTCTCCGACCAGCTCACCGGGCATTTCGGCGAACGCGTGTTCCGGACTGTGATCCCGCGCAACATCCGTCTGGCCGAGGCCCCCAGCTTTGGTCAACCGGCCTTGTTGTATGATGCCTCCTCACGCGGGGCGGTGGCCTACCTCGCGCTGGCCGGCGAGATGCTGCGCCGCTGATCGCGCCCAGGGAAACACTGATTAATGCACACGCTCGCGTTGGCACCCCAGGTTTTCCGAGACAAGGCGCGTCGTGCAGCGGGTAGTGGTTCTACCCGCAAGCGGCGCAACGCAGAATCGGGGAACCTGGGGTGCCAACCCCGAAGGGGCTCGGCCGCTTTTGCGCGCGCACGGCGTTGCGGTTCCCTTGTGCAGAATGCTGCACGGCAGTCACCGCGCCTTGTTCGCACGCAAAAGCGACTCGAGCGCGAGCGCGTGCATTAATCAGTGTTTCCCTAGACGAGCAGGACTGAAACGATGGCAAAACGTGGACTGGGCCGCGGGCTCGATGCCCTCCTGTCGGGGGCACAAAGCGGCGGCGACGAGAGCGACTCCCTGGCGCAGCTGCCGATCGACCAGATCCGCCGCGGTCAGTATCAGCCGCGCGTGCATATGTCCGAGCCCGCGCTCGCGGAGCTGGCCGAATCGATCCGCGCCCAGGGCATTGTCCAGCCGGTCGTCGTCCGGCGGGTCGAGGGTGGCTTCGAGCTGATTGCCGGCGAGCGCCGCTGGCGCGCCGCCCAGATCGCGGGACTGGAGAGCGTGCCCGCCGTGGTCCGCGATATCCCGGACCAGGCCGCGGCCGCGATGTCGCTGATCGAGAACATCCAGCGCGAGGACCTGAACCCGCTGGAAGAGGCCCAGGCCATCCGGCGCCTGATCGACGAGTTCGAGATGACCCACCAGGCGGCTGCCGACGCGGTCGGCCGTTCGCGCACCTCCGTCACCAACCTGCTGCGTCTGCTGGAGTTGCACGACGTGGTCAAGGAACATGTGAACGAGGGCCGGCTGGAGATGGGCCATGCCCGCTCTCTGCTGGCCCTGCCGCTGGACGACCAGCCGGGGGTTGCCGCGACGGTCGTCAAGCGTGACATGACCGTCCGCGCCACCGAGCAACTGGTCAAGAAGGTCCTCTCGGCGCAGCCGGAGCCGCGCAAGGAGGCCGGCCCCTCGCCAGAGGTCCGGCAACTCGAAAGCCGCCTGTCTGATCGCCTCGGGGCCCCCGTCCAGGTCCGCTACAACCGCCAGGGCAAGGGCCGACTGGTCATCGAATACAACAGCCTCGACGAGCTCGACGGCATCCTCGAACACATCCAGTAAAAAGCCCGTCTGCCTCGCCCAAAGCCTCTCCCCACGCCCCTTTGGCCACCCCATAACGGTTTGACCTAATAGAAGGGTGCTCTTATAATGCGCGCACTTTTTGGGAGAGGGGTGGGTGTGCCCATCCGCTGAATGACACCGCGACGCTTCAGACACGCCTTACAATCGATCGGTCTGCAGCTCGCCCTAACGCTGATACTGTCGGGCCTACTACTGGCCCTGTTCCCCCCGATCGTGGCGATCTCGGCCATGGTCGGCGGCTTGACCGCGACCCTCGGCAATGCCGTGGCCGCGGTCGTTGTGTTTCGAGCCTACCGCTCTGATCAGGTGGGCTCGCTCACGGCGCGAATGATGGGCGCCGAGCTGGGACGACTCGTAATCATCGCGGTGGCATTCGGGGTGGCGTTCGCTTACCTGGACGAGCCGAACTTGCTGGCTTTGTTCGGCATCTTCCTCCTGGTGCATCTGGCCCCGCTCTGGTGGCTGCACCGGGTTTCTGATCAAGCAATGACGAGATAACTGCATGGCTTCAGAAAGCGAACTGCCCACGATGGAAGAGCACATTGCTCACCATCTCACGAACCTCACCTTTGGGCTCCACCCCGAGAACGGGTTGAGCTTCGCCACGACCAGCACCCAGGCCGCCGAAATGGGCTTCTGGGCGATCCATGTCGACTCCATGCTGTGGTCGATTGGTCTTGGCCTCCTGTTTATCCTCACGTTTCGCGCTGCCGCCAAGAAGGTCACCGCTGGCGTCCCGGGTGGCTGGCAGAACTTTGTCGAAATGACGATGGACTTTGTTAACGACAACGTCCGTGGCTCGTTCAAGCACAAGAACGACATGGTCGCACCACTCGCGCTGACCATCTTTGTCTGGATCTTCCTGCTCAACCTGATGGACCTGGTGCCGGTGGATCTGCTGCCGCACATCGCCTATCTGCTGGGTATCCCCTACTTCAAGATCGTGCCGACCACGGACATCAACGTGACCGCGGGTCTGGCGCTGGGCGTGTTCGTCCTGATCATCTACTACTCGCTGAAGATCAAGGGCCCGGTGGGCTTTATCAAGGAACTGACGGGCATCCCGTTCCAGACCAACATCGTGTTCCTGAAGCCGATCTTCTGGGTGATCAACTTCGCGCTGGAGTTCATCAACCTGCTGGCCAAGCCCGCATCGCTCGCCCTGCGACTGTTCGGCAACCTGTACGCGGCGGAGATGATCTTCATCCTGATCGGCGTTATGTACTCCGCGGGCCTGATCCTGGGTCTGGCCGGTGGTGTGCTGCATGTCGGCTGGGCGATCTTCCACATTCTCGTGGTGCCGCTGCAGGCCTTCATCTTCATGGTGCTGACCGTCGTCTATCTGGACATGGCGTACAGCGAAGACCACTGATTCGATTCACCTTCAAACTGACCGTTTCAACACTCGACTGGAGATACAAAAATGGAAATGGCTAACGCTCTGATCGTCCTGGCTGGCTCTCTGCTTCTGGGTCTGGCCGCTGTCGGCGCCGCCATCGGCGTGGGTACCCTGGGTGGTCGCTTCCTGGAAGGCGCCGCGCGTCAGCCGGAACTGATCCCGATGCTGCGTACTCAGTTCTTTATCGTGATGGGTCTGACCGACGCCGTGCCGATGATCGGCGTGGGTATCGGCCTGTACGTTCTGTTCGCCCTGGGTTAACAAGGCTGAGCGAGTCCCGAGGTCCCCTCCACTCGTCAACCTGAGGTAGCAGGATGAATATCAATCTGACCATCATCGGCCAGCTCCTGGCGTTTGCCGTATTCGTGTGGTTCACGATGCGCTACGTTTGGCCGCCCATGTCCGCCGCCCTGGAAGAGCGCCGCAAGAAGATTGCGGACGGCCTGGCCGCCGCCGAGCGTGGCGAAAAGGAACAGGAGCTCGCCCAGGAGCGCGCGACCGCGGTGATCAAGGAGGCCAAGCAGCAGGCCAACGAGATCATGGCCTCTGCGCAGAAGCGTGCGACAGAGCTGGTCGAGGAAAGCAAGACCACCGCGCGCGAGGAAGGCGAGCGTATCAAGGAACAGGCGCACTCCGAGATTGAGCAGGAGATCAACCGTGCGAAGGAAGAACTGCGCAAGCAGGTCTCCCAGCTGGCGGTTGCCGGTGCCGAGCAGATCCTGGCCAAGGAGATCGATGCCAAGGCCCACGGCGATCTGCTGAAGAAGCTCGCGGCCAAGCTCTAAGGAGACGTTATGTCAGACCTGATTTCGGTCGCCCGACCCTACGCCCGCGCCGCTTTCGAGCGGGCCCAGGAGAAAAACGATCTCGCTGGCTGGGCCGAGCAGCTCGAGTTGCTGGCGGCCATCGCCGCCGACTCGCAGATGCACAGTCTCCTCTCCAACCCGCGGCTCCCGCGTGCCGATCGCGCGCAGCTCGTGCTGGACGTGGCCGGCGACAAGGTCGGCCCCGAGGCCGGCAACCTGGTTCGGCTGCTGGCCGAAAATGGTCGCCTACCCGCGCTGCCCGCCGTCTACGACGCGTTCTCCGCGATGAAGGCCGAGGCCGAAAAGCGCGTCCACGCCGACGTAATCGCCTTCCGCAAGCTCACGCAGGCGCAGGAGAAAGAGATCCACGATGCCCTGGCCAAAGGCCTGGGCTGCGAAGTCGATCTCGAGTGTTCAGTCGACAGCTCCCTGCTCGGCGGGGCCATCATCCGCGCCGGCGACCTGGTAATCGACGGCTCCGTGCGAGGCCAGCTGAACCGCCTGGCTGCCAATTTGAGTCGCTAAGAGGATATTTAACATGCAACTGAATCCCTCCGAGATCAGTGATCTGATCAAACAGCGCATCGAGAAATTCGATGCCTCCTCCGAGGCCTCCACCGAGGGCACCGTGGTCAGCCTGACCGACGGCATTGCTCGCGTGCACGGCCTCGGCGATGTCATGCAGGGCGAAATGATCGAGTTCCCCGGCGACACCTTCGGCATGGCGCTCAACCTCGAGCGCGACTCTGTCGGCGTCGTGATCCTGGGTGACTACAAGCACATCAAGGAAGGCGATACCGCGAAGTGCACCGGTCGCATCCTGGAAGTGCCGGTCGGCGAGGGCCTGCTGGGCCGCGTGGTCGATTCCCTCGGCCGCCCGATCGACGGCAAGGGCCCGGTGGACACTGGCGTCACCAGCCCGATCGAGAAGATTGCCCCCGGTGTTATCGACCGCCAGTCGGTTGATCAGCCGCTGCAGTCCGGCATCAAGGCGATCGACGCGATGGTCCCGGTCGGTCGCGGCCAGCGCGAGCTGATCATCGGCGACCGCCAGACCGGCAAGACCGCGGTGGCCATCGACGCGATCATCAACCAGAAGGACTCCGGCGTTAAGTGTATCTACGTCGCCGTGGGTCAGAAGGCCTCGTCGGTCGCCTCCGTGGTGGCCAAGCTGGAAGAGGCCGGCGCGATGGAGAACACCATCATCGTCGCCGCCAACGCCTCCGAGTCGGCCGCGATGCAGTTCATCGCCCCGTACGCCGGCTGCGCGATGGGCGAGTACTTCCGCGATCGCGGCGAAGACGCCCTGATCGTCTATGACGACCTGACCAAGCAGGCCTGGGCCTATCGTCAGGTCTCGCTGCTGCTGCGCCGTCCCCCGGGCCGTGAAGCCTATCCGGGTGACGTCTTCTACCTGCACTCGCGTCTGCTGGAGCGCGCCTCGCGCGTGAACGCCGACTACGTCGAGCAACTGACCAACGGCGAAGTGAAGGGCCAGACCGGTTCCCTCACCGCGCTGCCGATCATCGAGACCCAGGCAGGTGACGTCTCGGCGTTCGTGCCGACCAACGTGATCTCGATCACCGACGGCCAGATCTTTCTCGAGACCGACCTGTTCAACTCGGGCATCCGCCCGGCGATCAACGCCGGTCTGTCCGTCTCCCGAGTCGGTGGTGCCGCGCAAACCAAGATCATCAAGAAGCTGGGTGGTGGCGTGCGTCTGGCGCTGGCGCAGTACCGCGAACTGGCTGCGTTCTCGCAGTTCGCCTCCGATCTCGACGAGCTGACCCGCAAGCAGCTTGACCGCGGCAAGCGCGTGACCGAGCTGATGAAGCAGGGCCAGTACCAGCCGATGTCCATCGGCGAAATGGCATTCTCGCTGTACGCCGCCAACGAGGGCTACCTCGATGACGTCGAGGCGGACAAGGTCGTGAGCTTCGAAAAGGAACTGATCGCCTACGCGCGTTCCTCGCAGAAGGAGCTCCTGGACGAAATCAACAGCTCTGGCGACTACAACGACTCCATCCAGGAAAAGCTGAAGAAGGCCCTGGAAGAGTTCAAGGCCAAGCACAGCTGGTAACGGGAGCACGCAATGGCGGGCACTAAGGAGATCCGGACGCAGATCAAGAGTATCCAGAATACTCAGAAGATCACCAAGGCCATGGAGATGGTCGCAGCGTCCAAGATGCGCAAGGCCCAGGACCGCATGGAAGAGTCCCGGCCTTACGCCCGGAAGATCCACGACGTGATCGGTCACGTCGCGATGGCCAACGCGGAGTACAAGCATCCGTTCATGGTCGAGCGCGAAGTGAAGCGTGTGGCGCTGATCATCGTCTCGACCGATCGTGGCCTATGCGGCGGGTTGAACACCAACCTGTTCAAGAAGGCCGTCGGCGAGATGCGGCGTTACCGCGAAGAGGGCGTTGAGGTGGACCTGTGCGTCGTCGGCAACAAGGCGCTGCAGTTCTTCAAGCGCCTGGGTGGCAACATCGTGGCCGAGGCGCGCGATCTGGGTGATCGCCCGCACATCACGGACCTGATTGGCTCCATCAAGGTGGTGCTGGACAACTTCCGCGATGGCAAGGTCGACCGCGTCGTGCTGCTGGAGAACAAGTTCGTCAACACGATGACCCAGCAGCCGGAGGCGACCCAGCTTCTGCCGACCGCGCCGAGCAAGGACGAGTCTCTGAAGCATCACTGGGACTACATCTACGAGCCCGATACGGTTCCGGTGATGGATACCCTGCTCGAGCGCTATGTCGAGTCGCTGATCTACCAGGCGGTGGTCGAGAACGTGGCCTGCGAAATGGCCGCGCGCATGGTCGCGATGAAGTCGGCCTCCGACAACGCCGGCACGATGATCAAGGACCTGCAGCTCGTCTACAACAAGGCGCGCCAGGCCGCGATCACCCAGGAGATCTCCGAGATCGTCAGCGGCGCGGCTGCGGTCTAGCGCCCGCCGGCACGAATCGATCGGCTCGGCACGAATTACGACTTACGAGGATGAACAAATGAGTTCCGGAAAAATTGTCGAAATCATCGGCGCCGTCGTGGACGTGGAGTTCCCCCACGGCGAAGTGCCCAAGGTCTACGACGCCCTGACCCTGGAAAACGGCCTGACCCTGGAAGTCCAGCAGCAGCTGGGTGACGGCGTCGTGCGCACGATCGCCATGGGGACCACAGAGGGTGTGAAGCGTCAGACCCCGGTCACCGCGACCGGCAAGCCGATCTCCGTGCCGGTCGGCAAGGGGACCCTGGGCCGCGTGATGGACGTGCTCGGCCGCCCGGTGGACAACGCCGGCGACGTGGAGGCCCAGGAAACCTGGTCGATCCACCGTGCCGCCCCGACCTTCGACGAGCAGGCGGGCTCCACCGAGCTGCTGGAAACCGGAATCAAGGTGATCGATCTCCTGTGCCCGTTCGCGAAGGGCGGCAAGGTCGGCCTGTTCGGCGGTGCCGGCGTGGGCAAGACCGTGAACATGATGGAGCTGATCCGCAACATCGCGATCGAGCATTCCGGTTACTCCGTGTTCGCCGGTGTGGGCGAGCGTACCCGTGAAGGGAACGACTTCTACCACGAGATGAAGGACTCCAACGTCCTCGACAAGGTGGCCCTGGTCTACGGCCAGATGAACGAGCCGCCGGGTAACCGCCTGCGTGTCGCGCTGACCGGCCTGACGATGGCCGAGTTCTTCCGTGACGAAGGCCGCGACGTGCTGATGTTCATCGACAACATCTACCGTTACACCCTGGCCGGGACCGAGGTCTCCGCGCTGCTGGGACGTATGCCGTCCGCGGTGGGCTACCAGCCGACCCTGGCGGAAGAGATGGGTGTGCTGCAGGAGCGCATCACCTCGACCAAGAAGGGCTCGATCACCTCCATCCAGGCGGTCTACGTGCCGGCGGATGACTTGACCGACCCGTCGCCGGCCACGACCTTTGCGCACCTGGATGCGACCGTCGTGCTCTCGCGCCAGATCGCCGAGCTGGGCATCTACCCGGCCGTGGATCCGCTGGACTCGACCTCGCGCCAGCTGGACCCGCAGATCATCGGGCAGGAACACTACGACACCGCCCGTGCGGTGCAGAACACTCTGCAGCGTTACAAGGAGCTGAAGGACATCATCGCGATCCTCGGCATGGACGAGCTGTCGGAAGACGACAAGCTGGTCGTGGCCCGTGCGCGAAAGATCCAGCGCTACCTGTCGCAGCCGTTCTTCGTGGCCGAGGTGTTCACCGGGGCGCCGGGCAAGTACGTGTCCCTGAAGGACACCATCCGCGCGTTCAAGGCCATCGTGGCTGGCGAGTATGACCATCTGCCCGAACAGGCCTTCTACATGGTCGGCACCATCGAGGAAGCCGTCGAGAAGGCCGAGAAGCTCGGCTAAGGAGTGAGCAACATGCCCATGACGATGCACGTGGATGTGGTCAGTGCCGAGGAGTCCATCTACTCCGGGACCGCGCTGATGATCGCGGCCCCGGCCGAGGGTGGCGAGGTCGGTGTCTATGCGGGCCACACCCAGATGCTGGCGCGCCTGAACCCGGGCGAGCTGCGCATCCTGGAAAAGGAAGGCGCCGAGCCGCAGCCGGTGTTCGTCTCGGGCGGTATCCTCGAGGTGCAGCCGTATCATGTGACGGTCCTGGCGGATACGGCGGTGCGGGCCAAGGATCTCGACGAGGCCGAGGCGCTGGAGGCGAAGAAACGTGCGGAGGAGGCCCTGGAGAACTCCAAGGCCGATTTCGACTACGCCAAGGCGCAGGCGGAACTCGTGGAGGCCGCCGCCCGCCTGCAGATGATCCAGAAGTTGCGCCGGAAATAATCCGGCAAACTGCGACGAATGACCGACCCCAAGGGCCAACCGATTCGGTTGGCCCTTTATGATTGCACCCATGCCTGAGACGACACCCCTTCATATCGCGGTCCTCGCGGCCGGCAAGGGGACGCGCATGCGGTCGCGCCTCCCCAAGGTCCTGCAATCTCTAGCCGGACGCCCCCTGCTGGACCATGTCCTCCAACGCGTGGCGCCGCTGGAAGCCGACGCGCTCCACGTCGTGGTCAGCCACGAACAGGAACGTGTGCGAGCCGCATTTGCCGAGCACGTCCCCGCACTTGACTGGATCGACCAGGGCGAGCCGCGGGGGACCGGGCATGCGGTTTATCAGGCCCTGCAGCACATCCCCGACCATGCGCGTGTCCTGGTGACCTATGGGGACGTCCCGCGGATCCCGGTCGCGGACCTGGAGGCCTGTGCTCGCGGCACTGGCGTAACCGTCCTGGCCGCTCAGGTTCCCGACCCCACCGGATACGGTCGCCTGATCCTCGATGCCGCGGGCCAGCTGGAGCGGATCGTCGAGCACAAGGAGGCCACCAGCGGGGAACGTGCGGTCGACCTGATCAATACCGGCGTGCTCGCCGCACCGGCCGGGGACTTGCGTGGTTGGCTAGCTTCCTGCGAGCCCGATCCGGCAGGGCCGCGCGAGTGGTATCTGACCGACATTGTGGCCGTGGCACGAGGTCAAGGACGGGTGATCGATGTCGTTCGCAGTTCCGATCCCGTCGCCGTGCTCGGTGTGAACGACCGCGAGCAGCTGGCCGTCCAGGAGCGCCTGCACCAGGCGGAGCAGTGCTCCCGGATGATGCGGGATGGTCTCGCAGTGGCGGACCCCGCGCGCCTGGATGTGCGCGGCGTCCTGAAATTCGGACACGACTGTTCGATCGACGTGAACGTCGTGATCGAGGGCACGGTGACGCTGGCGGACGATGTCTATATTGGCCCCGGCTGCGTGTTGCGCGATTGCGAGATTGGATCCGGCACGCAGGTCGCGGCACACAGTGTCCTGGAAGGTGTAAGGATCGGCGAGGGGGCCAATGTTGGGCCGTTCGCCCGTCTGCGCCCGGGGACCGAGCTCGGCCCCGGTGCCCGCGTCGGCAACTTTGTCGAGATCAAGAACGCCACGCTGGGTCCGGGCGCGAAGGCGAACCACCTGACCTACGTCGGGGATGCCAGCGTCGGGGCCGGCGCCAATCTGGGCGCAGGGACGATTACCTGCAACTATGATGGTGCCAACAAGCATCGCACCGAGATCGGCGAGCGAGCGTTCATCGGCTCCAACACGGCCCTGGTGGCGCCCATCCGCATCGGCGATGACGCGACGGTGGGGGCGGGCTCGACCTTGTCCGACGATGTCGACCCGCGTGCGCTGGCGCTGACCCGTGCACGCCCGCGCGTTATCCAGGACTGGCCGCGCCCCAAAAAGAAATCTGACTAGGGAAACAATGATGAATGTACGCACTCGCGTTGGTACCCCAGGTTTTCCGAGACAAGGCGCGTCGTGCAGCGGGTAGTGGTTCTACCCGCAAGCGGCGCAACGCAGGATCGGGGAACCTGGGGTGCCGACCCCACGGGGCTCGGCCGCCCGTTGTTGATCAAAAACGGGCGCGGGAACGGCGTTGCGGCTCCCTTGTGCAGAATGACCGCACAGCAGTCGCCGCGCCTTGTTCGCACGCAAAAGCGACTCGAGCGCGAGCGTGTACATTCATCATTGTTTCCCTGAGGAGCTTCCATGTGCGGTCTGCTGGCAGGTATTGGTGAGCGCAACCTGGTCCCGATCTTCGTCGAGGGTCTGCATCGACTGGAATACCGCGGGTACGACTCCGCCGGTGTAGCCGTCATCGAGGACCGCGCGCTACGTGACGTCCGTGCGGTTGGCAAGGTGGCCACCCTGGAGGAACAGATCGGCGCGGCCGGCCTGCAAGGGCCGGTGGGCATCGCCCATACGCGCTGGGCCACCCACGGGCCGCCCACCGAGGTGAATGCCCACCCCCACCGTTCCCGTGACGGCCGGGTCGCCATCGTCCATAACGGCATTATCGAAAACCACGCCCGTTTGCGAGACGAGTTGGCCGCCGCTGGCTGGCCTTGCGTATCGGCAACCGACAGCGAGGTCATCGCCCATCGTATCGAGCAGGCCCTGGTCGACGGGTCCGCGCCCCTCGAGGCCATGCGCCGGGCCTGTGCCGACCTTGAAGGCGCCTATGCGATCGCGGCGGTGTTTGTCGACTATCCGGACGAGCTGATCGTCGCGCGTTCCGGCAGCCCGCTGATCCTGGGCCTGGGGATCGGCGAGTTCTTCGCCGCGTCGGATATCCAGGCCCTGCTGCCGGTGACCCAGCGGTTCGTCGACCTCGAGGACGGGGATATCGCCCGCCTGACGCGCAAGGGAGTGGAGATCCAGGACCTGCACGGCCAGCCGGTCGAGCGCGGCATCCGCGAGAGCCGCTGTCAGGCAAGCGTTGCCGATCGTGGCGAATACCGCCACTTCATGCTCAAGGAGATCTACGAGCAGCCGCACGCGCTGGAGGAGACCCTGTCCGGTCGTCTGGGCGCGGACGCCGTGCTGGAGAATATCCTCGGGCCCGGTACCAGCGAGCGCCTGGTCGATGTCCGCGCTGTGCAGGTCGTGGCCTGCGGCACCAGCTATCACGCCGGCATGGTCGCGGCCCACTGGATCGAAGAGCACCTGGGACTCCCCGCCCGCGTCGATGTGGCCAGTGAGTACCGCTATCGGCGCCACGTGCTCGCCCCGGGCACGTTGCTGGTGGTGATCTCCCAGTCGGGGGAAACCGCCGATACCCTCGCCGTGCTGCGCCAGTCCCAGGACGAGCCGTTCCTGGCTCGTCTGGCTATCTGCAATGTCCCCGAGAGCACCATGGCCCGTGCCGCCGATCTGGTGCTGATGACCCATGCCGGGCCCGAGATCGGCGTCGCCTCGACCAAGGCGTTTACGACTCAGCTGGCCGCCCTCGCGACCCTCGTACTCCTGCTGGGCCAGACTGCCACAGCGGCCAGCATGACCGCCGAGGAACGCACGGCTGCCGTCGCCGCCCTGCGCAGTCTCCCGGATCAGGTCGCGCGCATTCTGGCCCTGGACGCTCCAGTCGCACGCGTCGCCGAGGGTCTGATGGAGCGGCAGCACGCCCTGTTCCTCGGGCGCGGGGCCCATTTCCCGATCGCCCTGGAGGGCGCGCTGAAGCTGAAGGAGATCTCCTACATCCATGCCGAGGCGTATCCCTCGGGCGAGCTGAAGCACGGACCGCTCGCGCTCGTGGACACCGAGATGCCGGTGGTTGCGGTGGCCCCCGACGACGCGCAGCTGGAGAAGCTCTCCAGCAACCTGCAGGAGGTGCGCGCCCGGGGTGGCCAGCTGATCGTGATTGGCGAGTCCAGTGCGGCGCGCACCCTGGCCCCGGAGGATATCTGGATCGGCCTGCCGCAGAGCGAGCCCCTGAGCCCCTGGCTGGCGCCGATCCTGCTGACCGTGCCGTTGCAGTTGCTGGCCTACCATACGGCCGTGCTCAAGGGCACGGACGTCGATCAGCCGCGCAATCTGGCGAAATCGGTGACGGTGGAATAGCCCCTCGCACGCGGTCCCCGCGGAGTTTCTATCAGGAAACGCTTGTATTCGCCGGGCGGGTCGGCTAGATTCGGGCGCGCTCGAATAACCGTACGATCAGGAGTATCCCATGGATCAGCAAGAGCTCAACAACCGCTGCGTCACCCTGTTTCAGTCCCCGCGTATCCAGACCAAACTCTGGAACCCGCGCATGTTCTGGAACGTTGGCCGCAAGCTGAACGTGACCCCCGAGGAACTGACCGAGCCCAAGGTCGACCTCTGCGAGCTTGAGGTGATGCTGTCCGCGGCCGCCTACGAGCCGTCCCAGTGCGCCGACAACCTGAATGGCCGCGAGTCCGGCCGCGCCGACTTCATCCGCCGTGCTGTGCAGTCCGGCCAGCGCCCGTTCCTGCGTCGCGCCGCCTGATCCGGTCTCCTGACTGGTGATGTCGAAGACCCGGCCTTTGCGCCGGGTCTTTTGTTTTGGGGCGTCGGTCAGGGCTTCTCAGGCGCGCGTCTCCAGCCAGAAGGTCACCGGGCCGTCGTTCACCAGGCTGACCTGCATGTCCGCACCAAAGCGCCCGCTGGCGACCTGCGGGTGTGACGCCTGCGCCTGGCGCACCAGATATTCGAACAGCGCCTGGCCATGCTCTGGGTTCGCGGCGCTGGTAAAGCTCGGCCGCATACCCTTGCGCGTATCGGCGGCCAGCGTGAATTGCGGCACCAGCAAGAGCCCGCCGCCGGTATCCTGAAGGCTCAGGTTCATGCGGCCTTCGGCATCCGCGAACACGCGGTAGCCGAGTACGCGCTCCAGCAGCCGCCTGGCGGCCGACTCGCTGTCCTGGGGTTGCACCGCGACCAGTGCCAGTAGCCCCGGGCCGATCGCCGCAACGCGCTCGCCGCCGATGTCCACCGCGGCCTCGGTTACCCGCTGGATCAGAGCGATCACCCCGAGGCAGCCCCGGTCCCGCCCGCGACCTGCCCCTCAAGATCATCGGCCAGGGTATCGGTCGCCGCGACCAGCTTGCGCACGATGCCTGGCTCGGCCGCCGAGTGCCCGGCATCGGCGACGATCGCCATGCGTGCCTGTGGCCAGGCCCGATGCAGTTCCACCGCCTGCTCCACCGGGCACACCACGTCGTAGCGCCCGTGCACGATCCAGCCCGGTATGTCGCGCAGGCGTGGGGCGTCGCGCAGCAGCTGGTCCGGTTCCAGGAAGGTGTCGTGCATGAAGTAGTGGCACTCCAGCCGCGCCAAACTCACGGCGACATCCGGATCGTCGAAATGGGCGATCACGTCGTCGTTCGGGATCAGGCAGGAGGTGTGTCCCTCCCAGCCTGACCAGGCGCGCGCCGCCGTGTGCCGGATCGCCGGATCCGGATCGGTCAGCCGACGGTAGTAGGCCCCGACCAGGTCGTTGCGTTCGTCCGGCGGGATGGGCTTCAGGTAGTGGGCCCACGCCTCGGGAAACAGGCGGTCGGCCCCCGACTGGTAGAACCACTGGATGTCCCGCGGCCGGCACAGGAATACGCCGCGCAGGATCAGACCGAGCACCCGCCCCGGGTGGGCCTGGGCGTAGGCCAGTCCCAGGGTAGAACCCCAAGAGCCGCCGAACACCGCCCAGCGCTCGATCCCCAGGTGCTCGCGCAGGCGTTCGATATCGGCCACCGCGTGCCAGGTCGTGTTGGCCTCCAGGCTCGCGTGCGGCGTCGAACGCCCGCAGCCGCGCTGGTCGAACAGCACAATGCGGTAGCGCTGCGGGTCGTAGAAGCGCCGATGCCACGGCTCGCAGCCCGAGCCTGGCCCCCCGTGCAGGAACACGATCGGGATCCCGTCGGGTGTGCCACATTCTTCAAAATAGAGCTCGTGGCCGTCACCGACCGCGAGCCTTCCTGTGTTGTGCGGTTCGATCTCCGGGTACAGGGTGTCCATTGATCAGTGTTTCCTAGATTGCGGGCCCCGAGTGTCGCCAAAACGCTCGCGCAGGGAAAGTCCGCAGTCCGTCTATTCGTCGATGATCTGCCCCCGGTAGACCCGGCGCCGTTGCGGCTCCACGCGGCGTTCCGGCGAGTCCGGCGCAGCTTCCGGCGGTGCCAGGTGTCCCGAACGCTGCAACTCGCTGCGCAGCGAAAGCGCGGCGGCCTGGGCGGCGCTCGACTGCGAGCGTGAGGCGTAGTCCAGGATGGCCTCCATGAAGTCCGGGTTGGTGACCGACAGACGCGCCACTGCCGGGAACTCCGCGCGCAGGTTCCGGCGCAGCTCGGCGGCCAGGCTCAAGCGCTTGCGATCGTGCATATCGGTCCCCCACCGTTGAAGCGCCTGTCCAAACCGTATGCAAACCCGGTGCCATGCGGCTGGCCCGCAGTCGCTGGCGGGCGCCGGGATTTATTGCTTCTACCGGGTGCATAACGGTGTGTGCCTGCACCGACAATGGGCGCCATCCGGCAACCGCTGCGGATATGGCGGCGCTTGCGAAGCAGGCCTCGCCGCCCTATGTTGCGGGCCATGGAAACGCCCACCGTCCCCGCCTCCATCCGCCGCCAGGCCGGCCGCGCCATCGCGGACTTCGACATGATCCGCGAGGGTGATCGCATCCTCGTCGGGCTGTCCGGCGGCAAGGATTCGCTGACGCTGCTGTGGCTGCTGCACAACCTGGCGCGGCGGGCACCGGTGCGCTTCGAGGTTGGCGCGGTCACGATCAACCCGGAGATCGAGGGCTTCGAACCGCAGCGCCTGATGGACTATCTCGGTGGTTACGGCATCCCGTATCACTTCGTCTCCGAACCGATCGCGGAGCTGGCCGGCGAGCACATGGACAACGACTCGTTCTGCTCCTTCTGCTCGCGCATGAAACGCGGCCTGATGTATCGCACCGCACGCGAACACGGTTACAACGTGCTGGCGCTGGGGCAGCACCTGGATGACCTGGCCGAGAGCTTCATGATGAGTGCCTTCCACGGTGGCCAGCTGCGCACGATGAAGGCGCATTACGCGATCGACGCCGGCGACCTGCGGGTGATCCGCCCGCTGGTCTACGTGCGCGAGCGCCAGACGCGGGATTTCGCCGAGGCCGCCGGGCTGCCGGTGATCCTCGACAACTGCCCGGCCTGCTTCGCGATGCCCACCCAGCGCGAGCACATGAAACAGCTCCTCGCACAGGAGGAGGCACAGCACCCCAGACTGTTCCGCAACCTGCGCACGACCCTCAAGCCGCTGATGACCGAGGGTGGCATCCCGCCGCGGGCAGAGCCGGCCGACTCATCCGAACCCCACGGTCATGGCCGAACGCCGGTATCTGCGTGACCGGCTGATCGCGGGCGGCCTGCGCCTGCTCGCCCGTCTGCCGCTGCGCGTGAACCATGCGCTGGGCGGGCTGATTGGCGCGCTGGCCTGGTATGGACCGACGCGTTCCGCCCGGATCACCCGCCGCAACCTCGAGCTTTGTTTTCCCGACAAGGATGCCGCCTGGCGCCGTCGGGTCGGGCGCGGATCGCTGATGGCCATGGGTCGGGCGCTGACCGAGTCCCCCTGGCTCTGGCAGGCCTCTGCCCAAACCCTGGAGCGACTGGCGGAGCCGGCCCGATACGCCCGCCTGCGCGAACGCGAGGGCGGGCGCGCATTGTTTCTGTGCGCCCCGCACCTGGGTTCCTGGGAGTTCGCCGGGCTGCAGGCCGCCTGCCACGGGCCGATGGCCACCCTGTACAGCCCGTTCAAGACCCCCGAGATCGACCGTTGGGTGCGCGAGGCGCGTGCCTCGACGGGTGCCACCCTGGCCCCGGCCGATCGCTCCGGGCTGCGCGTGCTGCAGCAGGCGCGTGATCGTGGCGAGATTATCGGGATCCTGCCGGATCAGAGCCCGAAGGGCGCCTCCGGTACGCATGCCCCGTTCTTTGGCCGCTCGGCGCTGACCATGACCCTGCTTCCGCGCCTGCTGCGTGGGCGCGAGGATCATGTCGTGTTCCTGTTCGCCGAACGCCTGCCGCGGGGCCGTGGTTTTCGCTATCACGAGATCGAGGCGGGCCCCGAGGTGGCCGACCGCGACTTCGGCCGCGCGGCTGCGGCGATCAATGCCCACGTGGAGGCCCTGGTGCGGCGCTGCCCGGAGCAGTACAACTGGGCTTACAAGCGCTTTTATCCGGCCCCCGAAGGCCAGCCCGACCCCTATCGTTGAGGGCGTCCGCGCACAAAAAAGCCGCCGGACCCGGAGGTCGCGGCGGCCAGTGCCTCTGGCCCCGAGGGGCCGGAAGCGGGTGCCTTACAGGCTGTAGTACATGTCGAACTCGACCGGGTGGGTGGTCATGCGCATGCGCGTGACTTCTTCCATCTTCAGGTCGATGTAGGCATCGATCATGTCGTCGGTGAACACGCCACCCTGGGTCAGGTATTCGCGATCCTGGTTCAGGGCTTCCAGCGCCTGGTCCAGCGAATGGCAGACCTGCGGGATGCCCTTTTCCTCTTCCGGCGGCAGGTCGTAGAGGTTCTTGTCCATCGCGTCACCCGGGTGGATCTTGTTCTGGATGCCGTCCAGGCCGGCCATCAGCATCGCGGCGAAGGCCAGGTACGGGTTGGCGGTGGAGTCCGGGAAGCGCAGCTCGATGCGGCGGGCCTTCGGGCTCATCACGAACGGGATGCGCAGAGAGGCCGAGCGGTTACGCGCGGAGTAGGCCAGCATCACCGGCGCCTCGAAGCCCGGCACCAGGCGCTTGTAGCTGTTGGTGGACGGGTTGGTGAAGGCGTTCAGCGAGCGGGCGTGCTTGATGATGCCGCCGATGTAGTACAGCGCGGTCTCGGACAGGCCGCCGTACAGGTCGCCGGAGAACAGGTTCTTGCCGTCCTTGGACAGCGACTGGTGCACGTGCATGCCGGAGCCGTTGTCGCCGACGATCGGCTTGGGCATGAAGGTCGCCGTCTTGCCGTGCATGTGGGCGACGTTCTGGACCACGTACTTCAGGATCTGTACCTCGTCCGCCTTCTGGGTCAGCGTCGCGGCACCGACACCGATCTCGCACTGGCCGGCGGTGGCGACCTCGTGGTGGTGTACCTCGGTGTGCAGGCCCATCTCGGTCATCACTTCGCACATGGTCGAGCGGATGTCGTGCAGGCTGTCGACCGGCGGGACCGGGAAGTAGCCCCCCTTCACGCCCGGACGGTGACCGATGTTGCCGTCTTCGTAGACGCGCTCGGAGTTCCAGGAGGCCTCGGAGGAGTCCACGCGGCAGTAGGAGCCGGACAGGTCGGCACCCCACTTCACGTCGTCGAACACGAAGAACTCGTTCTCCGGACCGAACAGCGCGGTGTCGGCGATGCCGGTGCTCTGCAGGTAGGCCTCGGCGCGGCGCGCCAGGGAGCGCGGGCAGCGGTCGTAGCCCTGCATGGTGGCCGGCTCGACCACGTCGCAGCGGATGTTCATGGTCATGTCTTCGAAGAACGGATCGAGGACGGCGGACTCCGCGTCCGGCATCAGGATCATGTCGGACTCGTTGATGCCCTTCCAGCCGGAGATCGAGGAGCCGTCGAACATCTTGCCTTCTTCAAAGGCCTCTTCGTCGAGTTCATGGGCCGGCACAGTGACATGCTGTTCCTTGCCCTTGGAGTCGGTGAAGCGGAAGTCGACAAAGCGGACTTCCTTTTCCTGGATCTGTTTCAGCACGTCGGCTGCGGACATGGGAGTCTCCTTAGGTTTGCTCTTGGTCTTTGGGTTCGCCGTCCCGATTCGGGTGGGGCGACTACGATGCGGTTCTATGCAGGCATCATGCCATTTCGCCGGAATGGCCCTGTGACGGTGGTTCCGGATCGGTTGGAAGTACGCGGCTTTCCATGCTGCACGATATTCGTGCGGAGTCGGCACCACATTAGTGCATCAAGGCTTTTCGTGCACATCCGTGGTGCATGGGCGATAGAGGATTTTCACTTCGCCCAGACGTCCCTCGAGTCGCGGATGGCCCTGCAGCGACTGTGACAGGGTCTCGCCGCGCGCGTTCAGGTCCGCGGGCGTGCATGCCCCGTCAAGGCGCAGTGTCAGGGTCAGGTGGATGCGCCCATTTAGGTAGTGCATGGAGAGCTGTTCCAGGCGATCCAGTTCCGGGATGTCGGCCCAGGCCTCGCGCACCGCCTCGGCGACCTCCGGACGCAGGGGCAGGTTCGAGCTTCGGGCCTGATCTTCGTCGTTTTCCGGATCCACATGAACCGTAAAATCCCGCAGCCGCTCATGGCGCTGGGTGACGGCCCAGTACACGGCATCGGCAATCCGGTGTCCCTCGGAAACCGAGATCATCGGGGCGACCTGGATATGTACATCGGCGACCACGTCGCTGCCGTGACGCCGCGTACGTAGCATGTGCGCATCCTTCACCCCGGGCACCTCCATGATCGTGTGACGGATGCGCGCGACCTCCTCCGCATCCAGCGCCGTGTCGATCAGTTCGGACGCGCTGCGTACGATCAGGCGTCCGGCGATATGCAGGATGAACAGGGCGACGATCAGGGCTGCGAGGGCGTCGGCCCAGGGGAAGCCCGCGACCGCCGCCCCGACCCCGATCAGGACGAACAGCGAGGAGATCGCATCCGTGCGGTGGTGCCAGGCGTTGGCATCCAGCATGCGCGATCCGATCCGTTTCGCGACCCGGTGGGTGTACTGATAGAGCCCTTCCTTGGCGACCAGAGTCAGCACCGCAAACGCGAGCGCGGCCGGGGCCGGCCCGGTCGCGGCTGCGGTATCCACGAGCCGCTGCCCGGCGGCCCAGGCGATGCCGAGGCCAGCCAGTGCCAGGAACACGCCGACGACCACGGTGGCCAGGGTTTCGATGCGCCCGTGCCCGTACGGGTGGTCATGGTCGGGCGAGGCGGCGGCCTTGCCGGCGGCGAACAGCACCACACCATCGGTGATCAGGTCCGACAGCGTGTGCACGCCGTCGGCGATCAGCGCCTGCGAGTTCAGCAGCCACCCACTCAATAGCTGCGCCAGGGCAAGAAAGGCATTCACCACCGCACCCACGACCGTTACGCGGCGCGTGGCGCGGTAGCGTCGGCCGTTCTCGGGCGAGATCGTCGATTCGGAGTTGGCGCGGGGGTCGCTCAGGACGTCTCTCCCAAACAGGGTCAGGCCTTCAGTATGGGCCTGCATCGGAGGCATGCAAGACACCCGTGCCTACACTGGCGGTGGCCGCAGCCGGAGCCCGGCCGATATACTGTGCGCTTTGCCCTGATCCGGGACCCCGCATGTCGCAAGAACGCAATCCGTCCAGCAGCAGCCCGACCTTCCAGGACTTGATCCGCCGTCTGCAGGACTACTGGAACGACCACGGCTGCGTGGTGCTGCAGCCCTACGACATGGAGATGGGGGCCGGCACTTTCCATCCGGCGACCTTCCTGCGCTCGATCGGGCCGGAACCGTGGCGTGCGGCCTATGTCCAGCCCAGCCGTCGTCCGACCGACGGGCGCTACGGCGACAACCCCAACCGCCTGCAGCACTACTACCAGTTCCAGGTGCTGCTGAAACCATCGCCGCCGGATATCCAGGACCTCTTCCTGGGCTCGCTTCAGGCGCTGGGCTTCGACACCCTGACCCACGACGTGCGTTTCGTCGAGGACAACTGGGAGTCCCCGACCCTCGGCGCCTGGGGTCTGGGCTGGGAGGTCTGGCTGAACGGCATGGAGGTTACCCAGTTCACGTACTTCCAGCAGGTCGGCGGGCTGGACTGCTACCCGGTCTCCGGCGAGATCACCTACGGGCTGGAGCGCCTGGCGATGTACCTGCAGGGGGTGGAGAGCGTATTCGACCTGGTCTGGACCGTCGGCCCGGACGGTCGCCCGGTGACCTATGGCGACGTCTACCACCAGAACGAGGTGGAGCAGTCTACCTACAACTTCGAGCACGCCGACCGCGACGCCCTGTTCGCTGCCTTCGACCAGCATGCGAACGAGAGCGACCGAATGATCGACTTGGGCCTGCCGCTGCCGGCCTACGAGCAGATGCTGCGCGCCTCGCACAGCTTCAATCTGCTGGACGCCCGTGGCGCGATCTCGGTCACCGAGCGCCAGCGCTACATTCTGCGCGTGCGCGAGCTGTCGCGAAACGTCGCCCGGAAGTACTACGAGTCGCGCGAGGCCCTCGGCTTCCCGCTGTGCGCCGACGACGACACGAATCGGCCCGACGCCGCCTGAACCTATCTGTACGGACCGCGCCCATCCGCGCGGCCCCGATGGACCCGACACGGACCCGACATGGCTGAAGCCCGCGAACTCCTGATCGAACTGGGCACCGAGGAGCTGCCCCCGACCGCGCTGGCACGCCTGCGCGATGCTCTGGCCGAAGGCCTGACCACCCGCCTGCGCGAGGCCGGGCTGGAGCCGGGCGAGCCCGAGACGTTCGCTACGCCACGCCGGCTGGCCGTGCTGTTCCCGGACATCCCGGGGCAGCAGCCGGACCAACTCCAGGAGCGTCGCGGCCCGGCCGTGGCCGCTGCCTTCGACGACGCCGGCGAGCCGACGAAGGCCGTGCTGGGCTTTGCCCGCTCCTGCGGCGTCGAGGTCGAGCGCCTGGAGCGCGAGACCACCGACAAGGGCGAATACCTCGTGTTTCGCCAGCTGCAGCCCGGCCGCCCGTTGGGCGAGCTGCTGCCGGACATGCTGGCGGCCGCGCTGGAGGCCCTGCCCACGCCCAAGCGCATGCGCTGGGGCAGCAGCCGCACCGAATTCGTGCGCCCCGCGCACTGGCTGGTCGTCCTGCACGGGACCGAGGTGCTGGAGATGACGGTGCTGGAGCAGACCGCCGGGCGGGCCACGCACGGCCACCGTTTCCATCAGCCCGGCGCGCTGGAGCTCAAGCGCGGCAACGACTACGCCGAGCGGTTGCGCAGCCCCGGTTTTGTCGAGCCCTCGTTCGAGGCCCGCCGCGAGCGCATCCTGGAACAGGTCCACGAGCAGGCTCAGGCCCTGGGCGGGCGCGCACTGGTGGATGCCGACCTGCTGGCCGAGGTGACCGCGCTGGTGGAGTGGCCGGTGGCCCTGACCGGCGGCTTCGACCCGCGTTTCCTGGAGGTCCCGCAGGAGGCGCTGATCTCCACCATGCAGGACAACCAGAAATACTTCCCGGTGGTCGACGAGGCCGGGCGCATGCAGCCGCATTTCATCGTCATCAGCAATATCGAGTCGCGCGACCCGCACGCGGTGCGCGACGGTAACGAGCGCGTGCTGCGCCCGCGCTTCGCGGATGCCGAGTTCTTCTGGCAGCAGGACCGCAAGAAGCGCCTGGAAGAGCGGCTGGACGCGCTGGACTCGGTGGTGTTCGAGAAACGCCTGGGCACGCTGCGCGACAAGTCCGTGCGGCTGGAG
Source organism: Thioalkalivibrio sp. K90mix (assembly GCF_000025545.1). Taxonomy (NCBI): domain Bacteria; kingdom Pseudomonadati; phylum Pseudomonadota; class Gammaproteobacteria; order Chromatiales; family Ectothiorhodospiraceae; genus Thioalkalivibrio; species Thioalkalivibrio sp. K90mix. Next base: position 2,716,515 of record NC_013889.1, on the reverse strand, counting down.
GCCCTGATGCAGCGCCTGGCCGTGCTGATGGGGCTGGATGCGAACCTCGCCGCGCGCGCCGCGCGCCTGGCCAAGTGCGACCTGGTCACCCAGATGGTGTTCGAGTTCACCGAGCTGCAGGGCACGATGGGCCGCTACTACGCCCTGCACGATCGCGAGGACGAGACCGTCGCTGCCGCGATCGAGCAGCACTACTGGCCGCGCCAGTCCGGCTCCGAACTGCCGGATGCCCCGCTGGCCCAGGCACTGGCGCTGGCGGACCGGCTGGATACGCTGGTCGGGATCTTTGCGATTGGCAAGCAGCCCACCGGCACCAAGGACCCGTTCGCCCTGCGCCGCGCCGCGTTGGGGCTGGTGCGCATCCTGGTCGAGCGCGAACTGCCGCTGGCCCTGACCCCTTTGCTGCAGGCCGCCGCCGAACCCATCCGCGAACGCGTGCCGGAGGCCGATCAGGCGGTGGAGCCGGTGCGTGACTACATCCTCGAGCGCCTGCGCGGCTACCTGCTGGAGCAGGGCCAGGCGCACGAGACGATCGAGGCGGTGGCTGCGGTCGCGCCCGATACACCGCTGGACTTCGTCCACCGTGTGCGAGCGGTCAGCCTGTTCCGCGAGCGCCCGGAGGCCGAGGCCCTGGCCGCGGCGAACAAGCGCATCCACAACCTGCTGCGCAAGGCGGGCGAGGAGGCCGAGGCCGACCTCGATCCCGAGGCCCTGGCGCTGGACGAGGAGCGCCAGCTCTACCAGGGCCTGCAGGCGGTGCGTCCCGGTGTCGAGCAGGCCGTGGCTGATGGCGACTACCTGCACGCCCTGGGCGAGCTGGCGGGCCTCCGTGATCGCGTCGATACCTTTTTCGACCAGGTGATGGTGATGGCCGAGGATGCCGCCGAGCGGCGCAACCGCCTGGCGCTGCTGCGCGAACTGCGCCGCGCCTTCGAGACCGTGGCCGATATCGGTCGCCTGGCGACGGGGTAGCGCCGCCCCATGCTCCCCCTGATCCGCGGCCTGCTGTTCCAGCTGGGGTTCATCGGCTCCACGCTGGTGTTCGGACTGCTGGTCCCGCCGCTGATCTGGCCGCTCTCGCGCCCGGCGCGCTATCGCGTCCTGACCCAGTGGGGGCGCTTCAATGTCTGGTGGCTGCGCGTCACCTGTGGTGTTGACTACCGGGTGCGGGGCACCGAGCACATCGACTCCTCGCGACCGCATGTAGTGCTGTCCAAGCATCAGTCCGCCTGGGAGACGGTCGCCTTTGTGGCGATCTTTCCGATGCAGACCTGGGTGCTCAAGCGCGAACTGATGCGCATCCCCCTGTTCGGCTGGACGCTGTCGATGCTCGATCCAGTCCCGATCGACCGCGAGGCCGGGCGTCAGGCCCTGGAGAATCTGGTCGCGGAGGGCCAGCAGCGCCTGGATCAGGGCCGCTGGGTGATCGTCTTCCCCGAGGGCACGCGCGTGGCCCCGGGCGAGCACGGGCGCTACCGCCAGGGTGGCGCGATACTGGCGGCGCGCACCGGCTATCCGGTGCTGCCGGTGGCGCTGAACAGCGGCAGCTTCTGGCCGAAAAAGGGCCTCCGGCGCTACCCCGGCACCATCGAGGTGGTGGTCGGCCCGCCGATCGAGACCGCCGGGCGCAAGCCGGTCGAGGTGCTAAACGAAGCCGAGGAATGGATCGAGACCACCATGGCCGGGATCGAGCCGCGTGCCGCGAAACCGTCGTCGGAGGAACCGCATGGCCAGTAAACCCCTGATCAGTGCGCCGCTGGTTGAGTTGCGCGATCGCAGCATCTACCGCGTGGGCGACTCGGACCCGGCCGTCTGGCTGATCGACGACCGCGAGCTGGGCGGTGTGCTGGTCAACGCCCCGGCGTACTCCGAAGCCTTGCTGGAGGCGATTCGGGCGATCACCAAGCCCGCCTACCTGTTCCTGCCCAGCCGCCATGGCGCGCAGGACCTGGAGGCCTGGCGGGCGGCGGGGCTGGAGACCCTGGCGTTCGAGGCCGAGGCGCCGGCGATCCGCGCCGCCGGCGGCGAGATCGACATCGCCTTCAACCGCAAGCAGCGCCTGTCGCGCACCATCGATTTCCTGCCGATGGCCGGGGTGACCGAGGGCACCTGTGCCCTGCGCCTGAAGAACCTGCCGGGGGTCGTGTTCTTCGGCCCCGCGCTGGCACCGGGGGCGGATGGCTGGCCTACGCTGATCCAGAACGCGGAGGATCACTCCTTCGAGGCGCGTCTGTTCGGCGCCCTGGGCGTGAAGGACCTGAAGTTCGCCTACGCCTTCTGCGACGGCTTCGACCCCGCCAGCACGCAGTACGGCCCGGACGCCGACCAGCACATTCAGACCCGCATCGAGGCGGTCTTCGACGAATAACGAAGTACTGCGATGACCCCTGCGTGTGCCGTGCGGTCGGGGGCAGTGTCGGTCGATTTCCGCGTCGCTTCGCGCTTCGCAATGACCGGGTTGTGTGTGTCAGGCGCGGGCGATCAGGGTCTGGATCACGTGGCCGGCGGCGGTCAGGCCGAAGATTGCGGGCAGGTAGGAGATCGTGCCGTTAACCGAGCGCGGGCGGCCCCCCTCGACCGGGCGGTGCTCGGTGCCCTTGCGCGGCTGCTCGATCGAGAACACCACGGGGTAGTCGAGCCGCGCACCCACGCGGCGCAGGTTCTTGCGCATCTGCCTTGCCAGCGGGCAGACGCGGGTGGCCTCCAGTGGGCCGACCCGCACGGCCGTCGGGTCGATGCGCCCGCCGGCCCCCATGCTCGAGATCACCGCCTGGCCGCGGCGCTGGGCCCCGGCGACCAGCGCGGCCTTGCAGGCGATGGAGTCGATCGCGTCGAGCACGAAGTCGGCGTCGTCCGGCACCAGATCGACGATGCTGTCCGGGCGCAGGAACTCGCGCTGGATGTTCAGCTCGATCTTCGGGTCGATGTCCCGGATGCGCGCCTCCATCACCGCGGTCTTGGGCTGGTCCAGGGTGGAACGCAGGGCCACCAGCTGGCGGTTCAGGTTGGAGGCGGCAACCACGTCGTGATCCACCAGGGTCATGCGCCCCACCCCGGCGCGGGCGATGGCCTCGGCGGCATAGCTCCCGACGCCGCCGAGGCCGGCGATGAATACATGCCGGTCGCGCAGGCCGGCGGTGACATCGGGACCCAGCAGGAGGTCCGTGCGTTCGCTGTAGGGATTGTGGGGCGTGCTCATGAATCCGGGTCGTTCGGGAGCCGGAGGACCCGGCGTGCATTTTGTGACGTGATTATAGCCATCTCGGCCGGGTCGATGTCCCGCAGGCGGGCCAGATGGCGGTTCACCTCGGCGGTCATCATGGGTTCATTGCGCTCGCCCTGGTGCCCGGCCAGCGGCTGATCCGGGGCGTCGGTCTCCACGACCAGGGCCTCCAGCGGGGCCTCGCGCACCACGCGGTGCAGTCGTTTCGCACGTTCGTAGGTGACCGGCCCGCCGATGCCCAGGCAGCAGCCGAGATCCGCCGCCTGCCGGGCCTGCTGCGGCGAGCCGATAAAGGCATGCAGGATGCCGATCACGCCGGGGTACTGGCGCAGGCCCTTCAGGACCGCGTCCAGCGCCCGGCGGCTGTGGATGATCACCGGCAGGTCGCGTTCGCGGGCGATCGCCAGCTGCCGCGTGTAGAAGCGCCACTGGCGGTCCCAGTCCAGCCCGTCCTTGTAGCCATCGAGCCCGATCTCGCCGACCGCGATGGCCTCCGGGTGCATCTCCAGCCAGGCCTCCAGGGCGTCGAGGTCCGCGTCCGCATGATCCTGCAGGAAAATCGGGTGCAGGCCGTAGGCGATATGCAGACCCGCGTGCTGGCGGTGGAGGGCGTCGAGGTCCGGCCAGCGCGCGCGGGTGACGCCTGGCAGGACCAGCTCCTGCACCCCGGCGGCGCGGGCGCGGTCCAGCACCGCCGGGCGATCCGGGTCGAACGCGTCCAGGTCCAGGTGGACGTGTGTATCGATCAGGTGCACCGGGCCCCGTCCCGGATTTACGGGCAGGGGTAGGTGTAGCGGGCGTGGATGGCCTCGATGGCCTCCAGCACGGCGTTGGACAGGGTGATGTCGACGGTTGCGATGTTCTCGCGCAGCTGGTCCATCGTGGTCGCCCCGACCAGGTTGCTGGTCACGAAGGGCTGCTGGTTGATGAAGGCCAGCGCCAGCTGCGACGGCGTCAGGCCGTGATCGCGCGCGAGGCGTGCATACTCCGCGGTGGCGGCCAGGCCCGATTCGTTGCTGTAGCGCTGGAAGCGCTCGAACAGCGTCAGGCGCGCCCCTTCGGGTTTCGCCCCGTCCAGATATTTGCCGGAGAGCATGCCGAAGGCCAGCGGCGAATAGGCCAGCAGGCCGGCGTCCTCGCGGATGGCCATCTCGGCCAGCCCCGCCTCGAAGCTGCGGTTGAGCAGGTTGTAGGGATTCTGGATGGTGACGATGCGTTCGGACAGGCCGCGGTCATGGGCGCGGATCCACTCCATGAAGCCCCACGGGGTCTCGTTGGAGATGCCGATGGTGCGCACGCGGCCGCTCTCGACCACCGCCTTCAGCGCTGCCGCGGTCTCCTCGATCGGGGTCGCGCTTGCATCCGGCTTGTGGACGTAGCCGAGCTGGCCGAAGAAGTTGGTGGAACGGGCGGGCCAGTGGACCTGGTAGAGATCCAGATAGTCGGTCTGCAGACGTTTCAGGCTGTCGTTCAGGGCCTGCTCGATGTGTTCGCGGTTCAGCTGCGGGCCGCCGCGCAGGTAGTCGATCATGCCGGGGCCGGCGACCTTGCTGGCCAGCACCACCTGGTCGCGGTTGCCGCGTTTCGCCAGCCAGTTGCCGATATAGGTCTCGGTCAGGCCCTGGGTCTCCGCGCGCGGCGGGACCGGGTACATCTCGGCGGCATCGATCAGGTTCACGCCCTGATCGAGCGCGTAGTCCAGCTGTTCGTGGGCCTCGGCCTCGGTGTTCTGCTCGCCCCAGGTCATGGTGCCCAGGCCGATCAGGCTGACCTCGATATCGGTACGTCCCAGTTTGCGGTATTGCATGTCAGTCCCTTGGTTCAGGTGAACAGGGTGAGGACCCCGGTATAGCCGTACAGGCGGTTGGCGAAGATCTCGCCATTGGCGAAAAAGCCGACCAGGGGCACATCTCCCAGACCCTGCTGCACGATCGCCAGTTCCGTGCCTTCCTGGCCGAACTGGTGACGCCCGCGCCCGATGCAGGAGACATAGACCGCCCCGCGAATGCCGTTGGGGGCCTGGGCGCGGATCTGCTCCAGCATGCGTTCGAGGTCCTCGCGGGCGGCCTGGCCGTCGCGGCGCACGAACAGGATCTTCTGCCCGGGCTCCAGCAGCTCGCCGACCGCAAGAACTTCCTGGTCGAGATCCACGCCAATGATATTGCGGACCCGGTAGTCACCGGTGTCGGAGCCCGGGATCGGGAAGCCGACCAGGATGTAGCCCAGCGCCCGCTCCAGGTCGCGCGACAGGACGTCGCCGATGATGCCCTTGAATGCCGGCAGCGCCCGCTGACCGTCCAGCTGCACGATGATGTTGCGCCAGGTCTCGGTCAACTCGTGCTGGCCGGGCAGTGGGGTGCAGCCCTGGCTGTGTCGCGCCGCGATCGCGACGTCGTCACGCAGCGCCAGCCCGGTGATGCCGGACGCGACCACACCATCGGCGATCTGCACCGCCCCCTCCTCGCCGGAGTGGATGCCGCCGGTGGCGAACCAGGCAGTCTGGTCGCCGATCTCGGTCAGCACGGCCTCCACACCCTCCGTGCGCGGATCGGCATTGAGCAGCAGGCGGCCCGGGGTGGCGGGGTCGAGAAAGCCGTCCAGGGCCTGCTTCAGCTCGTCCAGGCTGTGGACCGGACGCTGGATCACGCGTGCCGAACTGGCCGGGAAGTCGCCGACCATCAGGGTGATCGCCGGGTCTTCGTAAAACTCCTGATACGGTCCGATTACGGCCATGCCCATGCCGCCGACGAAATGGTCTACCCCGAGTTCCTTGCGCAGCGTGTCCATGACCAGGCGGGCATTGCGGCTCAGCGCGTCGGAGACGTAGATAAAGCCCACGCGCACGGTCTCCGGCTCCCGGGGCGGCAACGCGCCCAGCCCCTGGATCAGTTCCGTGGCGAGGGTGCGCGGATCATGGCCGCTGGCGGCGGTACTGACAAAGCGTTCCATCGGGGTCCTTGGTTCCGTCACAGCCCTAGCTGCTCCAGCATGCTGAGGGCCTCGTTGTCGGTTTCGGGGATGCCGCGCCGGATGGTCATCCGGTCGTTCTCCGCGAACTCCAGGCGGGCATGGTGGCGGGTGTCCAGCTCCTCCAGGAACCAGGCGATCTCGGAGGGGTGGACCGCACGCTCGCCCCGCATCAGGTGGCGCGCGAGGATTGCGTCCTCGCGGACGTCCAGATAAAGCGGCTGGGGCAGCGCCAGTGGCAGCACATGGGTCTGTACCAGCCACTCGATCGGCGTGGGACGCCGCGCCGGCAGGCGGCGGCTGTCGATGCGGAAGTGCCCGCCGCCGCCGGGCTGCTTCAGCAGCTCCTCCAGCCAGTCGCCCTCGAAGCCCTGATGCACGATCAGCGAGCGGCCGGTGTAGCGGCTGCGAAAGCGTTCCATCTGTTGCGCGGGGCGCGGCCCGAACACTCCGAACACGGCAACTCCATCGGTCTTTGCAGGATCGCCGGAATGCTAGCCCAAACGCCTGCAGCCACAAAAAAGCCCCGCCGGAGCGGGGCTAGGGGAACTTCCGGAGCGCTTGTGCTCAGCCGCGACGCGCCAGCATGTCGTGGATGATCGGCGCGAGGATGACCTCCATCGCGAAGCTCATCTTGCCGCCGGGCACCACGATGGTGTTGGGCCGGGACATGAAGGAATCGGGCAGCATGTTCAGCAGGTAGGGGAAGTCCACGCCGAACTTCTTCGGCTCCCTGAAGCGGATCACCACCATGCTTTCGTCCGGGGTGGGGATGTCGCGGGCGATGAACGGGTTGGAGGTGTCCACCGTCGGCACGCGCTGGAAGTTGATGTCGGTGTGGCCGAACTGCGGGGTGATGTAGTTCACGTAGTCCGGCATGCGGCGCAGGATCGTGTCCACAATGGCCTCGGCGGAATAGCCGCGCTCGGCGTTGTCGCGGAAGATCTTCTGGATCCACTCGAGGTTCACAATCGGCACCACGCCGATGCCCAGATCCACGTGCTGCGCGGCATTTACTTCACCGTTCACGACCAGGCCGTGCAGGCCTTCGTAGAACATCAGGTCGGTACCCGGCTGGATCTCTTCCCAGGGGGTGAACTCGCCCGGGCCGAGGTTGGTGCCGAGACGCTCGTTGTGGGCGGCGGCTTCCTCGTCGGAGTGCAGGTAGTAGCGCTTCTGGCCCTGGCCGGTCTCGCCATAGGTCTTGAACAGATCCTCGATGCGATCGAACAGGTTGGCCTCGGGACCGAAATGCGAGAAATGCTGATTGCCTTCGTCGGCGGCCTTCTTCATGGCCTCCTTCATCGCCTTGCGGTCATAGCGATGGAAGCTGTCGCCCTCGATGACGACCGGGTTGATCTGTTCGCGACGGAAGATCGACTCGAACGAGCGCTTGACGGTGGAGGTGCCGGCCCCCGAGGAACCGGTCACCGCAATTACGGGATGCTTCTGGGACATGGGATTTCTCCTTGCAAACGGGTTGCGCAAAGGTGGTGGAAAGGGAGTCTAGAAAATCAGGTTGAGCATGAACATGGCGACCACGGCAAACAGGATTGTCATGATGCCACCCGCCTTCATATAGTCCTTCACCCGGTAACCACCGGGGCCCATGATCAGGGCGTTCACCTGGTGGGTCGGGATCAGGAAGGAATTCGAGGTGGCGATCGCCACGGTCAGCGCGAAAACGCGCGGGTCGGCCTCCATACCCGCCGCCTGGGCGGCGACCGCGAAGTTGATCGCCAGCGGGACCAGCAGCACGGTCGCGCCGACATTGGACATCACCAGCGTAAAGAACGTGGCCAGCGCGAAGATCGTCGCCTGCAGCACCCAGGGCGGGACGGTCCCCAGCAGCTCCAGCGTGTTCTGCGCAATCCAGGCGGCGGTGCCGGTGTTCTCCACCGCCATCCCCAGCGGTATCAGCGAGGCCAGCAGGAACACGGTCTTCCAGCTGACCGAGCGGTAGGCGTCGTCGAGGCTGATCACGCCGGTCAGGATCATGCCCAGTGCGCCGGTCAGCAGCGCGACCGACAGCATCAGGTCGGTGAACAGGATCAGGCCCACCGTGAGCGCCAGGAAGAACAGCGCATGCGGGACCTTGGAAGGACGCAGTTCCTCGCGCGGGTAGTCGGAAGTGATCACGACAAAATCGCGATCCTTGTCCAGGCGCGCCAGTGACTCCCAGGTGCAGTGCACGACCAGGATGTCGCCGATCTCCAGTGGGATGTCACGCAGGCCCTCGCCGAAGGTCTCGCTGCCGCGCTGGATTCGCATCACTGACAGGCCATAGGTCTGGCGCATGGCCAGTTCGGTGACGGTCTTGCCGGCGAGATTGGACCCTGGCGCGATGGCGACCTCGGCCACCCCGGAGCGGCTGGTGTCCAGCGCATTCGCGAATACGTCGAGGCGGGTGGTCGGCCGCTTGCGCGTGCCCTCGCACAGCTTTTCCATGCGCTCGGGGCTGGCGAGCACGGCCAGGTGCGAGTTGGCCTGGATCTCGTAGCCGGTCCAGGGGGCCATGCGCAGCTCGTCGCGCACGTAGGTGCCGACGATCGCGATCCCGGTCTCGCGCTCGATCTCGGCCACGGTGCGGCCCACCAGCGGGTCCTTCTCAGGCACGAAGACCTCGTGGATCTCGTAGGACAGGCCGTAGACCCGCTGGAAGTACTCCTGGGCGCTCTCGCGCTGCGCGGACTTGGACTTGACCGATGGCAGTACGAAACGGCCCAGCACCACGAAGTAGACGATGGTGGTGGCGAGCAGCGCGAGGCCAATCGGGGTCACGTCGAACAGCTGGAAGGGCTCCATGTTCGATGGCAGCAGGTCGTTCAGCAGGATCAGCGGGCTGGAACCGACCAGGGTGATGGTGCCGCCGACGATCGCGGCGAAACCCATGGGCATCAGCAGGCGCGACAGTGGTATCCCGAGGCGGCTGGAGATCCGGCTCATCACCGGCATGAACAGCGCGGCCGCGCCGATGTTCTGCATGAAGCTCGAGATCACGCCGACGGTACCGGAGACCGTCGGAATGATGCTCTTCTCGGTGGTACCGCCCACGCGCATGATGAACGCGGCCACCTTGTGCATTACGCCGGTCTTGTCGAGCCCGGCGCCGATGATCATCACCGCGATGATCGCGATCACCGCATTGGAGGCAAAACCGCTGAACAGTTCGTCCTGCGCGACCAGCAGCCCGAGCCCGGGCACCAGCGTCAGCAGGCCGAGCAGCACCATCACCGAGATGGCAGCCAGGTCCACACGGATGACCTCCGTCACAAACAGGAAGATGGTGAACGCCAGCAGCGCGAGCACCACGATCATCTCGGTGGTCAGCGTAAGGTTTTCCATGTATCGATTTCGTGTCCTGAAGACCCGCACCGGACGGTGCAGGGCCGGGGCTGAGGGGGCTGGCGAGCGGCCCTGGCCGGTAGCCAGTGGCGTGGGAGGCGTCGCCGGTGCTCCCCCTTGGAAGCGCGCGATTATTTCATCCCGGGCGGTTGGACGCAAAAACCGGGCCGTTTGGACCTTTCGCGAGACGCTGGCTGTCGTACGCCGGCCGGTCGGTTATGCTGAACGAAAACCGTCAGGGAGACGCCCCATGTCCGATGCCCCGCTTTGCCGTTTCGAGACCATCGTGCTGGCGACCGACGGGTCCGAGTTCAGCGAGTCGGCCGAGGCCGTTGGCCTGGATCTGGCTCAGCGTTGCGGGGCCCGGCTCATCCTCGCCCGTATCATTCCGACCGATACGCAACACGACGCGCTGTCGCCCCGGCGCAGCCACGATGCGAGCGTGACCGCGCAGGGCGACCTGGACGTGCTCGAGAAAAAGGCGCGCGAACAGGGCCTTGATGCCCTGCCCATCCTGCGTCACGGGGTGGACCGGCACCAGGAGATCGTCAAGATCGCCGAGGAATACAAGGCTGGACTGATCGTGATCGGGCGCCGCGACCGCAACGATCTTGCACGTCTGATGGTCGGCGACGCGACGCGCAAGGTGGTGGGCACGGCGCCGTGTAACGTCATGGTCGTTCCGCGGGGCGCGCAGGCGCCGCACCGGGGGTTGCTGGTCGGGACCGACGGCTCCGAACTGGGCGATCAGGCGGCGCGTGCGGCGATCGAGCTCGCCGGCTATTGCCAGTTGCCGATTACTATCGCCTCGGTCGCCGTGCCCGGCCAGAGCGAGGAGCGTCGCCAGGAGGGTGTCGATGCGATCCAGCGCCTGCAGGGCGAGGCCCGGGAGCAGGGCCTTCAGGCGGACGCGACCTTCGAGGAAGGCCGCGCCGAGGTCACCCTGATTGACGTGGCGCGGCGCGATAACCGTGACCTGATCGTCGTGGGCAGCCACGGGCGCACCGGCCTCAAGCGTCTGCTGATGGGTTCGGTATCCGAGCGCGTGATCGGCGGCGCCGACTGCCCGGTGCTGGTGGTCAAGGAGCTCAACGACTAGGGAAGCATTTGTTTCCCTGGTCGCACCCCCTGGTTCACGATTCCCCCTGAACCCTTCCGCCCGGCGTTTGCCGGGCTCTTCAACTGGATTTCTCTAGGGAAACACTGATTCATGTACACACTCGCGTTGGTACCCCAGGTTGTCCGAGACAAGGCGCGTCGTGCAGCGGGTAGTGGTTCTACCCGCCCGTTCTTGACTGGTTCGGGGCGCAACGCCGGATCGGGGAACCTGGGGTGCCAACCCCACAACTTAATGGACGAAGGGGCTCGGCCGCTTTTGCGTGCGCACTGCGTTGCGGCTCCCTTGTGCAGAATGACTGCACGGCGGTCACCGCGCCTTGTTCGCACGCAAAAGCGACTCGAGCGCGAGCGTGTACATGAATCAGTGTTTCCCTAGATCTCGATGGCTCTGCTGACCCTGCGCGATATCCACCTGGCCTACGGCATGGCCCCCCTGCTGGACGGCCTCAACCTGAGCCTGGAGCCCGGTGAACGCGTGGCGGTGGCCGGGCGCAACGGCGAGGGCAAGTCCACCCTGCTCAAGGTGATCGCGGGTGCGATCCAGCCGGACTCGGGCGAGGTGGTCCGCCAGGACGGCCTGACGACCGCATACTTGACCCAGGAGCTGCCACCCGGGGTCGACGGCACGGTGTTCGATGTGGTCGCCGAGGGGCTGGGTGAGGCCGGGCAGTTGCTGGAGCGTTTTCATCACTTGAGCCAGGCCGCCGCGGGTGGTGATGCCGAGGCCCTGGAGAAGATGGGCCCGGTCCAGGCCCGGCTGGAGGCGATCGACGGCTGGAGCCTGCAGAACCGGGTCGAAACGACGCTTTCGCGCCTGGAACTTGACCCCGAGGCCGGTTTCGCCGCGCTCTCCGGCGGGCTCAAGCGCCGCGTCTGGCTGGCGCGCGAGCTGGTGTGCGAACCGCAGCTGTTGCTGCTGGACGAGCCGACCAACCACCTGGATGTCGCCGCGATCCGCTGGCTGGAGGAGTTCCTGCGCGGGAGCGGGCTCACGGTGGTGTTCATCAGCCATGACCGCCAGTTCATGGAACAGGTGGCCACCCGCATCCTGGAGCTGGACCGCGGCCAGGTGTACGAGCATCCGCCCTCGATCGAGGCCTTCCGCACGCGCCAGGCCGAGCGTCTGGAGGTCGAGGCGCGTCAGCGCGCCGAGTTCGATCGCAAGCTGGCGCAGGAGGAGACCTGGATCCGCCAGGGCATCAAGGCGCGGCGTACGCGCAACGAGGGCCGGGTGCGCGCCCTGCAGGCCCTGCGCAAGAAGCGCGCCGAGCGACGCGAGCGCGGGGGGCAGGTGCGAATGCAACTGTCGCCCGAGCAGCGTTCCGGGCGTCTGGTGATCGAGGCGGAGCACGCGGACTTCGGCTATGACGACATGCCGGTGGCGCGTGACGTCAATCTGCTGCTACAGCGTGGCGACGCCCTCGGCATCGTCGGACCCAATGGCGCCGGCAAGACCACGCTGCTGCGCGGGCTGCTGGGTCAGGTGGAGCCGCTTGCCGGAACGGTGAAGTTGGGTACCCAGCTCGAGATCGCCTATTTCGACCAGGCCCGCGCGCGTCTCGACGAGACGACCACCGTGCAGGATGCGGTCGGCGAGGGCCGCGACCGCGTCACCGTGAATGGCGAGACCCGGCATGTGCTGAGCTATCTCGGGGACTTCCTGTTTCCGCCGGAACGCGCGCGCCAGCCCGTATCGGCCCTGTCCGGTGGCGAGCGCAACCGGTTGTTGCTGGCCAAGCTGTTCCTGCGCCCGGCCAATCTGCTGGTCCTCGACGAGCCCACCAACGACCTGGACGTCGAGACCCTCGAGCTGCTGGAGCAGCTGCTGATCGAGTACACCGGCACGGTGATCGTGGTCAGCCACGATCGCGCCTTCCTCGACAATGTCGCCACCAGCACGCTGGTGCTGCCCGGGGATGGCACGGTCGAGGAGTTCGTCGGCGGCTGGTCGGACCTGCCCCCTCGCGTGACACATCGCCTGCTCACGCGTGAAGCGGATACCGGGACCCGGGAGACACCTGCCGCACCCGAGGCCCGGTCCGAGTCGACGCCCGCGACCCCGGAACCACCACCCCGCGCCCGCAAACTCTCTTACAAGGAGGGACGCGAACTGGAGGCCCTGCCGGGCCGGATCGAGGCACTGGAAAACGAACACCAGTCACTGGCCGAGGCCCTGTCGGACCCGGAGGTGCTGCGCGATGGCGAGCGGGTGCGCGAGATGCAGGCCCGGCTGGAACAGGTCGAACGTGACCTGGCGGCGGCTTACGAGCGCTGGGAGGCGCTGGAATCACCCTGATCCTTTCCGCGTCATCCGGTGTGATGGGATTCTCAAAACGGCCGGGCTCAACTTCAGGGGAATGCGGCCGTAACAGGGGATGAATCGTCTCTACAGGCAGCGGAATGACCCGCTTGCACGTGATGGCATGCGCCCGGCAGAAGGCGCGAAGGAAGGAGTCAACACCATGCTGGACAAACTCTCCATTCGGGGGCTGCTGATCGCCGGCTTCGGGCTGGTCGTCGCGATCCTGATCATCAATTCGCTGCTGGCGCTGCGTGCCCTGAATGTGGGCGGACAGGGCGTGGCCGAATTGACCCAGTCCGACTATCCGGCCGTGGCGCGCGTCAATGAGGTGGAGCAGCTGTTGCAGGAGAGTGCCGCCTTTCTGGGCTTCTACCTGATGAGCGAGGAAGAGGAGCACCGCGACGCCTGGCTGAACGCGATGGACGAGCTGGACGTCGCCATGGATGCCCTGGTCAACGATCCGGTCGTGCGGGGCTCGGATGAGCTGAGTGCCTCTGCGGAACAGGTGCGCGCGAACATCGATGGCTTTGCCGCGCACCGTGACCGTCTGATTGAAGTGGCCGAGGACGTGGCCCAGAACATGCCGGCCCAGGGTGTCGCCAACTCGCGTGCCAATCCGGCAACCATGCAGATGACCCAGCTGACCAGCACCATGATCGACGAGGAGATGGCGCGGGCACGCTTCCAGCGCTCGTTCGAGCGTCTCGGCGATTTCTACAGCCTGCGCACCAACCTTTTGCAGATCACCTCGAACCTGCGCGGTTTCATCGCGTTTCGTGATGACTCCTTCGAGCAGAACCTGCGCCTTTATCTCGGGCAGACCCATGACGTCCTGGCGCGGCTCCTGGAGCAGTACGACGAGCTCGACTTCGAGCAACAGATCGCGGTCGAGGACTTCGAAGGGCTTCTGAACGATCTGGATAGCGCGATCCAGGACATCGTTCGTATCCACGGCAGCGAGGAGGCCCTGCAGGACGCATTCCTGATCCGTACCGAGGTCGGCCCCGTGATCTTCGAGGCACGTAATGAACTGCAGCAGTTGTCCGAGCGCATCACCGGCCGTGCCGAAGTGTCCGCCGCCGAGCTGACCGCGACCATGCGCAATACCCAGGTGACGCAGGGCGTGCTGGCGCTGATCGGCGTGATCCTGGGTGTGGCCGGCGCGGTGTTCATCATCCTGGTGGTACGCCGTGCGCTGGCCCACTCGACCGAAGCGCTGGAAGAGATCGCCGACGGCGATGGCGACCTCAGCCGTCGCCTGGACGAGAACGGCCTGCTGGAGACTGCCCAGCTGGGGCGCGCGTTCAACCGCTTCACCGACAAGATTGCGCAGGCGATCGGCAATGCCCGCAGCGGGACCGAGACGCTGAACCGGGCCACCGAGAACCTGAATCAGGAGGCCTATCAGGCCCGCGAGGTGGTCTCGCGTCAGCGCGACGAGACCGAACGCGTCGCCACCGCAATCAACGAGCTTCAAAGCAGCGCCGAGGAGATCGCGCGCAACACCGACGCCACCTCCCAGGCCGGGCAGGAGGCCAGCGGCGCGGTGAACAACGGCGCCGACGTGATGGAGAAGAACATCGAGTCCATGTCCTCCCTGCTGGGCACGGTCGAGCAGGCCGCCGGTACGGTCGCCAAGCTGGGTGAAGACTCCAAGCAGATCGGCACCATCCTCGAGGTGATCCGTGGCGTGGCGGAGCAGACCAACCTGCTCGCACTGAACGCGGCGATCGAGGCCGCCCGTGCCGGCGAGCATGGCCGCGGGTTTGCGGTGGTGGCCGACGAGGTGCGCAAGCTGGCGACCCGCACGCAGGAGTCCACCGACGAGATCGAGAGCATGATCTCGCGCCTGCAGACCGCCACCAGCAGCGCGGTGAAGGCCATGGAGCACGGCCAGGACGAGGCCGAGACCACCATGGAGCACACCGCCGAAGTGAACGGGGCCCTGCAGCAGATTCGGCAGTCGGTGACCACGATCGTCGAGATGACTGACCAGATCGCGGTTGCCGCGCGTCAGCAGAGCACCGTGGTCGAGGACATCAACCGCAATATCGTGCAGATCTCCGACGGGGCGGACCAGTCGGCCAATACGGCGGATCGGGTCAGTGCGGCCTCCGACGAGCTCAAGCAGGTGGAACGCGAGATCCAGCAGGCACTGGCCCAGTTCCGCTTGTAGTGTCGCTCGCGCGCCCTGGGGTCACGCCTCGGGGTGCGCCAGCCAGGTCTGCGCGGCCTGGCGCAGGCGTCGAACGGCCTCCCGCCGTCCGGAAAACCCCAGTTCACGGGCCAGCGCCTCGTCATCCAGGGACTCGATGGCGGATTGCAGCAGCCTTCCTTCCGGTCCTTGCGGCGGGTGTGCAACAAGGGAGCGTCGCAGGGCGGCCCGTATCCATTGGAGCGGTCGTTGCCGCCGTGCAAAGGCTCGAATCTCTTCGATGTCCCGGGCGTGATCCCGGTCGGGTGCCGTGACGGCGGACGGCTGGATGGCTTCAAGGACCCGGCGTCGCCGGCCCGTCTGATCGCGCAGTAGCGCGGCGCCGCCCTCGCGCCAGTCGCGCGCGAAAGACGCTGCGGCCGCATCGACGAGGGCAGCGGTGTCTTGTGTCAACGCCCGGGTCAGCACGATCGACACCTCGCCGCTGGCGGGATCTGGTCGTTCCCCGACCCGCACCGGCTGCCAGCCTGCCTGTCCCCAGAACCGTACCAGTGCCGGTTGCAGTCCGAAGCTCGTGCCAAGCAGTGCGATGTCGTGGTGTGCCGCGCATTCCTCGACTGCGCGCAGCAGGCGGCCCCCAAGCCCTCTCCCTTGCCAGGCGGGGTGTACGGCGAGCCTTTGGATTCGCCACCAGGCCCGGGTGGCCAGAGCGAACTCCCCGCGAGCAGCCAGTGTGCAGGGCAGGAAGTGTCCCTGGGGGCGCCGCTCCCCGGCCCAGACCGCTTCCGCGAGTTCGGGCGCCAGGCCACTCTCTTTCTGGACCAGGGCAACCCCGAACAGCGCCCGGTCCTGCGCACCGAGGAGCAGCATCAGGTACGCGTCAGGATCGTCCAGCCAGCGGGCCAGATCCGACGGGCGTGTGCGATAGTGGGCGTCGGCGAGCAGGCCGGCCACGTCCTCGAGCCGACGCGTGTCACAGACGAGGCCCTTGCCACACAGCCAGTGAAATATCACGGCCTGACGGGCGGGTGCGCGACTCCTGGCCCGCATCAGGAACAGGTCATCCAGCCAGGCCTCCAGCGGGTCGCCACTCTCCCAGCGCACGGGCTGCTCAAGCCCAATCTGCCGAATTCGGAAGCCCATGCGCTGCAGGGCGGGAAGCGCGCGCAGGCGAAAGCCCTGTCCGCTGCCCTCGAAGCCGCCGGTAGTCGTCGACAGCACCAGTCGCCGGGCACGTCCCGCCAGCCGCACCAGGCGGTCGACCGGCAGCGCCGCCGCCTCGTCGATCACCAGGGTGTCGGGTGCGGTGGCGAGGGCTTCGATCTGGTCGGGGGAGCAGAAAGGTACCGACGGCCCCGGGTGGCGTTCCAGCTGACGGAAGAGCGCCCGAACGGCGCCGGCGCCGGGTGCCGTGACGACGACCGGTGTGCCGGCGCTGCGCTGGCAGGCGATCCACTCCCCCAGCAAGGTCGACTTGCCACGTCCACGATCAGCAACCAGTGCGCCACATTCCCCGGGGCCAAGTTCATCCAGGGTCACGAGCCCGCGCCGCTGATCTTCCGTCCAGGCCCAGGGAGGCTGTACGCCCGCGTCGGGGATTGGCCATTGCTCGACATCGTCATTCACCCAGTGAACGGGCGCGTGCCGCAGGGCGTTCGCCCAACGCCGGCCAAACGCCCCGTCGCCAGGTGGATCGACCAGCAGCAGGAGCACGCCGCCCCCGCGCAGCAGTCCCCCGGCGATGGCGAGGGCGTCTGCCGGGAGGGGCCAGGAGGCCTCGAACACGATCGCGTCGGCCTCGCGTCCCAGCCAGTGACCAGCCTGCGCGGGGTTTACCCGCGCCACGTCCGCTGGTGCCTCGCGGCCGACCCAGAGCGAGCTTTTCCCGCTGGGCATCCGCCCGAGCCAGGTGGCGGCACGCTCGCGCGCCGCCTGCGACATCGGGTGGGCCAGAAGCCGCCGCCAGCCAAGGGTGGGTCTGTCCTCTGCCTGTCTCATTGGGATCCTTGTCGCATATCGGCATGGCGCCAGAGATGAATCTGCGCACGGCTGTTGAGGGTAGAGCACCTTTAAGGAAACACGGATTAATGGACACGCTCGCGACTTCGTCGCTTTTGCGTGCCAACCGGGCATGGCGACTGCCGTGCAGTCATTCTGCACAAAGGAGCCGCAACGCTGTGCGGGCGCCCGTTCCGTCTGGGCACGATGCTCGCAGGGGAGTCAGTATGGCGAACGAAAGGGGTTCCGGTTAGCCTGCACGTTGGTCCATCCCGGCAGGAGAGCTTGCATGAGCAATGGCGTCATTGGCGCAGCACTGGTGACGGGCAATTCCAGTGGTTTTGGTCTTGGCCTGACGCGGGTGCTGCAGGGGCAGGGTGCGCGTGTCTACGGGATGAGCCGCCGGGGCTGCCCGGAGCCCGGCGTGGCCGGGGACGAGCGCGTGGACCTGGCCGACTTCGAGGCCACCGGCACCGCGATGGAGCGTCTGCTCGACGGTGTCGATGCGCTGGATCTCGTGATCCTGAACGCCGGCCTGCTCGGTCACATGCAGCGTATGCAGGACGCGTCGATGGACGAGCTGCGCCTGCTGATGGATGTCAACACTTTTGCCAACAAGGTCATCCTGGATGCCTTGCTGCGTCGCCATATCCGTGTGGGACAAGTCGTCGCGATCTCGTCCGGGGCCTCGGTGTCCGGTCATGCTGGCTGGAGCGGCTACTCGCTCTCCAAGGCGGCGCTGAACATGATGATGCAGCTCTATGCCCACGAGTTTCCCGAGGATACCGCGATCAATGCCCTGGCGCCCGGCCTGATCGATACCTCCATGCAGGACTACCTGTGTGAGGAGGCCGACCGCGAGGCCTTCCCGGTGCTGCAGCGGCTGAAGGCCGCGCGTGGCACCGAGACCATGCCGACGCCGGAGAAGGCGGCCGAGGCCGTGCTCGCGGTACTGCCCCGGCTGCGCCAGACCACGCGGGGCAGCTTCGTCGACATCCGCCAGCTGGACTGATCCGGGTGGGGCCGATCCAGGTCTCGAGCGGCCGAAGCCTCTGAATGTCACGAAACTTTCTTGCGGGCCGGTTGGCTTTTGCCGGAATGCAGGCGTATAGTCGGGATCGTGGTCTGCGGATGAACGGCAACACTAGGAAGTTTCTAGTTTCTGAACCAGTGCTCCCGTTGATTTGTTGGCAGCATCCCGCGACCACATTTGTTAGTTACATTGAAGAGGTTACAAGTTGTGAATACTGGTGTTGTTAAGTGGTTCAACGAGAGCAAGGGTTTTGGTTTCATCACCCCCGATGATGGCGGCAAGGACGTGTTTGTGCACTTCTCCGCGATCAGCGGTTCGGGTTTCAAGACCCTGGCCGAAGGCCAGAAGGTCTCCTTCGAAATCCAGGAAACCGCCAAGGGCCTGGCCGCCGGTGAAGTGACCGCCCTCTAAGGCGCACTTCCCAAGGCTGGCGACCCTTGAGGGTCGTCCGAGAAAGGCCGCCTTCGGGCGGCCTTTTTTGTGTCTGCGGTTCCGTTATTGCGGCTTGCCGAATAACGGACAAACAGGGCCGGCGCGCCCCTTTTGAACGCTGCGCACGGCCGGGCGTATTCGATTGCAGTACACTGCGGGCCTTTGTGCATGGACCCGCGCCGCCCGCGATGAACCGCCTGTTCCGCTCCACCGCCGTTGTCAGTGGCATGACCATGATCTCGCGGATCATGGGCTATCTGCGCGACATGGTGCTGGCGGTTACCTTCGGCGCCGGGGCCGCCACCGACGCCTTCTTCGTCGCCTTCCGCATCCCCAATTTTCTGCGCCGGCTGTTCGCGGAGGGCGCGTTCAACCAGGCCTTCGTGCCGGTGTTCGCGGAGTTTCGCGAGAAACGCGGGCGCGAGTCCCTGCGCGACCTGCTGGACCACACGGCGGGTACGCTGATGGCCGTGGTCTCGGTGGTCACGCTGATCGGCATCCTGGCCGCACCGCTGCTGATCTGGGTGTTCGCCCCGGGGCTCGCTACGCAGGAAGAGGGACGCCAGGATCTCGCGGGGCAGATGCTGCGCATCACATTCCCGTACCTGCTGTTCATCTCGCTGACCGCGATGGCCGCGGGGATCCTGAACAGCATCGGGCGCTTCGCGGTTCCCGCCTTTACCCCCGTTTTCCTGAACCTCGCACTGATCGTCGCGGCACTGTGGCTGGCGCCGATGTTCGCGGAGCCGATTGTCGCGCTGGCCTGGGGCGTGTTCGCCGCTGGTGCCTTGCAGCTCGCCTTCCAGATCCCGTTCCTGATGCGCGCGGGGCTGCTGCCGCGGCCTCGTTTCCGTCGTGCACACGAGGGGGTGCGGCGCATCGTCAAGCTGATGCTGCCGGCCATCCTCGGGACCTCGGTCGTGCAGATCAATCTGCTGGTGGACACTCTGGTCGCCTCGTTCCTGGTGGCCGGGTCGATCTCCTGGCTGTACTTCGGCGACCGTTTCGTGGAGTTGCCGCTGGCGCTGTTCGGCATCGCGATCGGCACCGTGATCCTTCCGCGCCTGGCGCGGCAGTACAACCAGGCGGACCCGGCCGCGTTTGGGCGCACGCTCGACTGGGCGCTGCGTCTGGCGATGCTGGTGGCGCTGCCGTCGATGGTCGGCCTGGTCGTGCTCGCGGTCCCCATCCTCGCTACATTGATCCAGTACCAGGCCTTTACCCAGTGGGATACGTACATGTCCGCGATGGCGTTGGCCGCCTATGCGCTGGGCCTGCCGGGGTTCATCCTGATCAAGGTGCTCGCCCCGGGGTTCTTCGCCCGCCAGGACACCAGGACCCCGGTGAAGATCGCGATCATCGCGATGCTCGCCAATATCGTGCTGAACGCCGCGTTCGTGCTGCCCTGGTACCTGTCCGGCACCCCGGGGGCGCATGCGGGTCTGGCGCTGGCCACCTCGGCCTCCGCCTACATCAACGCGGGCCTGCTCTATCGCGGTCTGATCCGCGATGGGATCTATCAGCCTGGCCCCGCGCTAAAGCACCTGCGCGTCGGGTTGCCGATTGCGCTCGGGGTGATGGTCCTGGTGCTGGCCGTGCTGTCGCCGCCGTTCGGGCAGTGGACAGACTGGACCGTGAGCACGCGCCTGTTCGCGCTGACAGGCCTGATCGCGGCCGGGACCGGCGCGCTGATCCTGACGCTCCTGGCCGCGGGGCTGCGCCCAAGGCACTTCCTCTTGCGTGAGGCCAGCGAATGATGCCGGGGCCCTGCTTAATCATTGTTTCCCTGACGGGTTATACTTGCCGTTTTGCGCGGGATCGGGGCGATGCGGCTGATTCGCGGCCTGGGGCCGTCCGACAGCAGGGCTTCCACGGCAGCGGCCGTGCATGGCGCGGTGGTGACCATTGGCAACTTTGATGGTCTGCATCGTGGCCATCAGGCTGTTCTGGGGCGCCTGCTCGAGGCGGCGCAGGATCGCCAGGCGCCGTCAGTCCTGATGACCTTCGAGCCGCTGCCGCGCGAGTACTTCGGCAGCCGGCCCGAGGCCCCGGACCCGCCCGGCCGCCTGCAGCGCCTGCGCGACCGCCTGATCACGCTCGGTGATACCGGCCTGGAGGCCGTCTGGATCCTGCGTTTCGACGCGCAGTTGGCCGGGCTGTCGGCGACCGCCTTCATCGAGGAGGTGCTGCACCAGCGCCTCGGTGCGCAGCATGTGCTGGTCGGGGACGACTTTCGCTTCGGCCGTGGCCGCGAGGGGGACCAGGCCCTGATGCGCCGCGAGGGCGAGCGCCTCGGCTTCAGTGTCGAGGGCACCCCGACGGTCGCGGATGCCGAGGGCCGGATCAGCAGCACGCGGGTACGCGCGGCGGCGCTGGCCGGCGATTTCACGCGCATGGCCGAACTGCTGGGGCGGCCCTACCGGCTGCACGGGCGGGTCGCGCACGGCGACAAGCGCGGCCGCACCATCGGCTTCCCCACCGCGAATCTGCGTATGGGACCCTGGCCACTGGCGTTGCGCGGGGTCTACTCTGGCTGGCTGCGCCGTGCCTCGGGTGACGCCCTGCCGGCGGTTGCCAATATCGGCTGGCGGCCGACGGTGGCGGGTACCGAACAGCGCTTGGAGGCGCATGTGCTCGAAGGCAGCCCCGATCTCTACGGCGAGGCCGTGTGCTTCGAGCCGATCGCGCGGGTGCGCGGCGAGCAGCGCTTCGAGGGGCTGGACGCCCTGTGCGCGCAGATCGCCCGCGATGTCGAAACCGCCCGCGAACAGATCAGGCAACCCGGGTGAGTGTGTGCGCTCATCCGTGTTGCTTTTAAAGAATTCAGCTGAAACACGGCCCCGAGGGCCGATCCGGAAAAGACATGGCACGCAAACCGGCACCGCCGAACCCCTACAAGGACACCCTGAACCTGCCGGAGACGGCCTTTCCGATGCGCGCCGGCCTCGCCCAGCGCGAGCCGGAGTGGCTGGAGGCGTGGAAGGCGGAGGATCGCTACCACCGCCTGCGCGAGCATTGCGCCGGGCGTCCCCGCTTCGTGCTGGCTGATGGTCCGCCCTACGCGAACGGTTCGATCCATGTCGGTCACGCGGTCAACAAGGTTCTCAAGGACATCATCGTCAAAAGCCGCACCCTGTCGGGCTTCGACGCCCCCTACGTGCCGGGCTGGGATTGCCACGGCCTGCCGATCGAGCTGAAGGTCGAGCAGAACCTGGGCAAGGCCGGCCGCGACGTGGATGCCGCGACCTTCCGCAAGGCCTGCCGCGAGTACGCGCAGGAGCAGGTCGACGGCCAGAGCGCGGATTTCCAGCGCCTCGGGGTGCTGGGCGACTGGGACCATCCCTACCTGACGATGAACTACCAGGTCGAGGCGGACACCGTCCGCGCGCTGGGTCGCATCTTCAAGCGTGGCCACGTGCAGATGGGCGAGAAGCCGGTGCACTGGTGCGTGGACTGCGGTTCGGCCCTGGCCGAGGCCGAGGTGGAGTACGAGGACAAGATCTCGCAGGCGATCGACGTGCGCTTCCGCGTGATCGACGACATCGACTTCCTGCGTCGCTTCGAGGGGGCCAAGGACTCGCGCGGCCCGATCAGCGTGGTCATCTGGACCACCACGCCCTGGACGCTGCCGGCCAACCAGGCCGTGGCCCTGCACCCGGAGCTGGACTACGCCCTGGTGCAGCTGGACAACGAGCGCCTGCTGCTGGCCGAGGCCCTGGTCGAGGACTGCCTGAAGCGCTATTCGCTGGGCGAGGGCATGGTGGTTGCGCGGGTCAGGGGCCAGGCGCTGGAAGGCCTGACGCTGCAGCACCCGTTCCTCGATCGCGAGGTGCCGCTGATCCTGGGTGACCATGTGACCACCGAGACCGGTACCGGCGCGGTGCATACGGCCCCCGGGCATGGCCAGGAGGACTACGCGGTCGGCCTGAAGTACAGCCTGCCCGTGCACAACCCGGTCGGCCCGGATGGCCGCTTCCTGCCGGACACGCCGCTGTTTGCCGGCGAGAACGTGCACCAGGCGAACGGCCATGTGATCGACGTGCTGAAGGAGCGCGGCGCACTGGTCGTGGCGGTGAAGTTCGAGCACAGCTATCCGCACTGCTGGCGGCACAAGACGCCGATCATCTTTCGTGCCACCCCGCAGTGGTTCATCAGTATGGATCGCGCCGAACTGCGCGCGGACGCACTGAAGGCGATCGCCGAGACCCGGTGGATGCCGAACTGGGGCGAGGCGCGTATCCACGGCATGGTGGTCAACCGCCCGGACTGGTGCATCTCGCGCCAGCGCAACTGGGGCGTCCCGATC
This sequence comes from Thioalkalivibrio sp. K90mix, assembly GCF_000025545.1. Lineage (NCBI taxonomy): Bacteria > Pseudomonadati > Pseudomonadota > Gammaproteobacteria > Chromatiales > Ectothiorhodospiraceae > Thioalkalivibrio > Thioalkalivibrio sp. K90mix. Next base: position 2,693,635 of record NC_013889.1, on the reverse strand, counting down.
CCGTTTTTCGTCCACCGCGAGACCGGACGGCTGCACCCGCATACACCTGAGCTGATCGAGTCGGTGGCGCAGCGCATCGAGCAGGCCGGCATCGAGGCCTGGTTCCAGCTCGATCCGAAGGAGTTGCTGGGCGACAAGGCCGAGGACTACATCAAGCTGAACGACACCCTGGATGTCTGGTTCGACTCCGGTGTGCTGCACAGCACCGTGGTGGAGAAGCGTCCGGAACTGGGTGGACTGCCGGTGGACCTGTTCCTGGAAGGATCGGATCAGCACCGCGGCTGGTTCCAGTCGAGCCTGCTGACCAGTGTCGCGATGCGCGGCGAGGCCCCGTACCGGGCCGTGCTCACCCACGGCTTCACCGTGGACGAGAAGGGCGAGAAGATGTCCAAGTCGCGCGGCAACGTGGTTGCGCCGCAGGAGGTCGTCTCCACCCTGGGCGCGGACATCCTGCGCTTGTGGGTCGCCGCGACCGATTTCTCCGGGGAGATGGCGATCTCCAAGGACATCCTCGACCGGACGGCCGACGCCTACCGCCGTATCCGCAACACCACGCGCTTCCTGCTGGGCAACCTGAACGGCTTCGACCCGGCCGAGCATGCGCTGGAACTGGACGAGCTGCTGCCGCTGGATCGCTGGATTGTGGCGCGGGCCCTGCAGGTACAGGAGCAGGTGACGAAGGCCTACGACGACTACCTGTTCCACCAGATCTACCAGCGAGTGCACAACTTCTGCTCGGTGGAGCTGGGATCGTTTTACCTCGACGTGATCAAGGACCGCCAGTACACCACGCAGGCGGATTCGCGCGCCCGGCGCTCCGCGCAGACCGCGCTGTATCACGTGGCCGAGGCCCTGACCCGCTGGGTCGCCCCGATCCTCACCTTCACCGCCGAGGAGATCTGGCAGCTGCTGCCGGGGGACCGCCCGGACAGTGTGCTGTTCGCCACCTGGTACGAGGGCCTCGCCCCGTTGCCGGAGGGTGCCGCGTTCTCCAGCGCAGACTGGGACGGCATCCTCGAGGTGCGCACGCATGTGGCCCGTGCGCTGGAGATTGCGCGCAACGAGCACGGCATCGGGGCCTCGCTGAATGCCGAGATCGAGGTCTACCTGCCGGCGGGTTCCGCCGCCCATGGGCGCCTTGCGCGGCTGGAAGACGAACTGCGCTTTGTGCTGATCACCTCCGAGGCGCGGCTGGTGGATGGGGCCGTCCCCGACGGGGCGCATACCGCCGAGCTGGAGGACGGCACTGCGATTGGCGTGGTGGTCCACAAGAGCGAACACGCCAAGTGTGTGCGTTGCTGGCACCGCCGGCCGGATGTCGGCCAGCATGATGCCCACCCCGAGCTGTGCGGGCGCTGCGTGACGAACGTGGAGGGCCCGGGCGAGACCCGGCGCTTCGCCTGATGGGGCTGGCGCAATCGGGTCTGCGACCGGGGCTGCTGATTGCGGTCGCGGTTGCGCTGCTGGATCAGGTCACCAAGCGGTGGGCGGAGAATGCCCTGACCCTGTACGCGCCAGTGGAGGTGACCTCGTTCTTCAATCTCTCCCTGGTCTACAACCCGGGCGCGGCGTTCAGTTTCCTGGCCGGCGCCGGGGACTGGGGGCGCTGGTTCCTGTCGGGTGTGGCCGTGGTGATCGGGCTGCTGATCCTGTGGTGGCTGGCGCGGCTGCCGCGCCAGGCGCGCTGGTCGGTCGCCGCCCTGGGACTGGTGCTGGGTGGGGCGATCGGTAACCTGATCGACCGCATCGCCCATGGCCGGGTGATCGATTTTCTCGATTTCCACTGGGCCGGCTATCACTGGCCGGCGTTCAATGTGGCCGATATGGCCATCGTCGTCGGCGCGATCACCCTGATCGTGGCAACTTTTATTGAAGGCGACCACAGCGGCTCGCCGACGGATTCGCGGGAGTAAGCATGACAACGGTAACCAAGGGCGCGACGGTGGAGATGCACTACCGCCTGATCCTGGACAACGGCTTTGTCGTGGATGGCACCGACGAGGAGACCATCCGCCTCGAGGTCGGGGCGGGCGAGATCCTGCCCGGGCTGGAGGACCTGCTGGTGGGGCTGGAGCCCGGGGATCACCGGGAATTTGCGATCGAGGCCGGGGCCATGTTCCCGTTGCGGGACAATGCGGCGGTGCAGACGATGCCCCGTTCACAGTTTCCGGCGGACATGCCGCTGCAGAAAGACTACATTTACGAATTCACCAGCCCGTCGGGTGATGCGGTCCCGGGCCGCATTGAAGAGGTTGGCGACGAGTCCGTCACCGTGGACTTCAACCACCCCCTGGCCGGGCAGTCGTTCACCTTCGAGGTGGATGTGGTATCGGTTAGCGAACCTCAGTAGTTCGCGGGAGCCACTATGAGTATGCAGGTCCAGCTCGCCAATCCGCGCGGTTTCTGCGCCGGGGTCGAGCGCGCCATCGAGATCGTCGAACGCGCGCTGGAGATCTACGGCGCCCCGCTCTATGTCCGCCACGAGGTGGTGCACAACCGCCACGTGGTCGGACGCCTGGAAGCGGCCGGCGTAAAGTTCGTCGAGGAGCTGGACGAAGTCCCCGATGGCCAGGTGGTGATCTTCTCCGCCCATGGTGTGCCCAAACGCGTCCAGCAGGAGGCGGAGAACCGCGGCCTGACCGTGTTCGATGCGACCTGTCCGCTGGTGACCAAGGTCCACCTCGAGGTCGCGCGCTATGCCCGCGAGGGCCGCGAGGTGGTGCTGATCGGCCACGCCGGCCACCCCGAGGTCGAGGGGACGCTGGGCCAGTTCGATGACACCCAGGGCGGGCGCATGATGCTGGTCGAGACCGTCAAGGATGTCGCCGGGCTCGAGGTCGCCAACCCCGACCGCCTGGCCTTTGTCAGCCAGACCACGCTGTCGATGGACGACACCGCCGAGATCATCGACGCCCTGACCGCGCGCTTCCCGAAGATCGAGGGCCCGCGCAAGATGGACATCTGCTACGCCACCCAGAACCGCCAGGACGCCGTGAAGGACCTGGCGAAACAGTGCGATCTGCTGCTGGTCGTCGGCTCGAAGAACAGCTCCAATTCCAATCGCCTGAGCGAGATCGGTGCGCGTCTGGGTGTCGAGTCCTACCTGGTCGATGGCGCGGCCGACGTCGATCCGGCCTGGCTGAAGGGCAAGCAGCGTATCGGCGTGACCGCCGGCGCTTCTGCCCCCGAGGTCCTGGTCAACGAGGTGCTGGACTTCCTGCGCGCCCAGGGCGTCGAGGCGGTCTCCGAGCTGTCCGGCCGCGAGGAGGCCATCACCTTCTCCATTCCCTCCGCCCTGCGCCGCGAATCCGCCTGACTCGGGACGGTCATCGGGAGGCGCGCCGCGCGTTGGCGATTTCCGCATGGGGTCCCAGTGCCGGATCGGCTATGCTCGGCGCTGCACGTCGCCCCACTTCGTGATCCCGAGACACAGATGATCGAACGCCCCCGCTTTCGCCTCAGCATTCGCTGTCCTGACCAGCACGGAATCGTCTCGCGTATCGCGGCGGCCATTGCCGATACCGAGGGCTGGATCACCGAGGCCGCCCAGCACACCGACGAAGAGGCGGGCTGGTTCTTCATGCGCTGGGTGTTCTCGCTGCCGGCCGATGGCGAGGCCCTGCTCGAACAGCGGCTGGCCTCCCTGGCACCCGAGCTGCGCATGGACTGGTGGCTGAACAATGCCGATACCCGTCCACGCGTCGTGCTCCTGGCCTCGCGAGAGCCGCATTGCCTCAGCGACCTGCTGGCTCGCTGGAGTGCGGGCGAACTGGCGATGGAGATTCCCGCGATCCTCTCCAATCATCGAGACCTGGAGCCGCTGGCCGCCTGCCACGGGATTCCGTTCGAGCACATCCCGGTGCCGAAGGACGGTCGCGAGTCCGCCTTCGCCACGCTCCAGGAGCGCCTGGCCCACCTGGAACCGGAGACCATCGTGCTCGCCCGCTACATGCAGATCCTCCCGCCGGGCCTGTGCGCGGAGTATCCCGAGCGCATCCTCAACATCCACCACAGCTTCCTGCCCTCGTTCGTCGGTGCCCGCCCCTATCACCAGGCCTTTGCCCGCGGGGTCAAGCTGATCGGCGCGACCTGCCACTACGTGACCGACGAGCTGGACGCCGGCCCCATCATCGAGCAGGACGTCACCCGCATCCGCCATGACGACGGCGTGCAGGACCTGATCCGCAAGGGCCGCGACGTCGAACGCTGGGTCCTCGCCCGCGGCCTGCGCTACCACCTCGAGGGCCGCGTCCTCACCCACGGCAACAAAACCATCGTCTTCGACTGATCGCCTTGCCGGGGCTGAGTCTGGCCCTTCTTCTTGGCGCCTCCGGGCTGAGTTATTGCATGCCCGGAAAGTGGCGTCGGGCCGCGCGCTGCGCGCTATTCTCTAGGGGTCAGCAACGGGGCTGGAGGGCGCGGCATGTGGGGCTGGGGAGACCGTCTTGGGGACCTTCGGCGGCCCGTTTGTTACCGGCGCCCGCGGGTCCCGTTCTGGATGGCGATACCGCTTGCGCTGCTCGTCCTGGTGGTTGCGCCGGGCCAGGCGCTCGCCGATCCGCTGCCCGATACGGCCGAGCGGGTAAAGGCCTCGGTGGTGAGTATTGCGACCTATCAGCCGACCCGCAGCCCGCGCGCCCAGTACCTTGGGACCGGCTTTGTGATCGACGATGGCCGTCTCGTGGTCACCAACGATCATGTCCTGCCCGGGAATCTGGACCAGGACAACCGGGAACGACTGGTGGTGGTCAGTGGCCAGGGTCGGGACAACACGATCCATCATGCCGAGGTCCTGGCCCGCTCCGCGAGCGATGACCTCGTCCTGCTGCGCATCGCCGCACCCTCCCTTCCCGCGCTGCAGCTCGGCAATTCCAGCCGCGTACGGGTCGGAGAGGAGGTCGCGTTCACCGGCTACCCCATCGGCATGATCCTGGGGCTGTACCCGGCCACGCATCGCGCGGGCATCTCGGCGATGACCCCGATGGCGATCCCGGCGCGCCGTGCCGCGGAGCTGGATGACAGCCGCATACGCGCCCTGCGCAATGCCCCGCCGATGGTCTTCCAGCTGGATGCCACGGCCTATCCGGGCAACAGCGGCAGCCCCCTGTACCGCAAGGACACCGGCGAGGTGATCGGGGTAATCAACCAGGTCTACGTCCAGGGCGGGCGGGAAGCGGCCGTGCGCAACCCGAGCGGGATCACCTACGCCATCCCCTCGGACCGGATTCGTCCCCTGCTGGAACAATACCGCTCGCGAGCAGGTGATTGAATCGCCGTCTCTCTAAGGAGACGCTGATTTAATCGCACGTCCGCGTTGGCGCCCCCTGTTTTCCGAGACAAGGCGCGTCGTGCAGCGGGTAGTGGTTCTACCCGCCCGTTTTTGACGGATTCGGGGCGCAACGCAGGATCGGGGAACAGGGGGCACCAACCCCACAAGCGATTGAAAGCAGGGGCTCGGCCGCCCGTTGTTATCAGAAACGGGCGTGGGAACGGCGTTGCGGTTCCTTTGTGCAGAATGACTGCACGGCAGTCACCACGCCTTGTTCGCACGCAAAAGCGACTCGAGCGCGGACGCGCGATTAAATCAGCGTCTCCCTAACCGTGCTGTTCCGGCTGCGGCTGGGCCGTGGCCGTCTCCGGTTTCTCGGCGAGGAAGGCCTTGTGGAACAGGTGTCGCGCCAGCAGGCCGGCCGGCATCTTGAGCCAGTGCCCGCGCAGAAACAGCATGCCCCGTGCGAGCGCATCGCGGCGGGGGGTGATCGAGCCGGCACGCGTATGCAGCCCGTGCACGAATGCCCAGCGGCCGGGGCCCCGCAGGGCAATGCCCGCGCGTGCCCGGGCCAGCCGTTTGACGGATTCGGGCGGGACCTCGGTCAGCAGTAGCCGGTTCGCGGTCCACAACGCGCGCTCCGCCATCCAGGCGATGTTCAGGGCCTCGGCCTCCACGACGAAATGCTCCCAGAAGGCATCGCCGTCACGGGCACCGAAGTGGCCGAGCAGCACATGGATGTCGTAGAGGTCGCGCAGGCCGCGGTCCCATTCCGTCTCCGAAAACAGGTGCACGATTGCGTGGAGTACCAGGTGCGCCGGGCACAGGATCCGGAAGCGGAAGGGTTCCGGGAGCGCCTGGCTTTGCTGCCGCAGGCGCGCGGCATCGAGATGGCCGCGAAAGGTCTCCGGCAGGATGTTGTGGTGCAGGTCCAGCGTGGTGCCGCGGTTCTGGTGCACCAGTGGCGGCAGTTCGTGCATCCACTCGCGGTAGTAGCGCTGGTCGTAGATATTGTGGTGCGTGCCCGACCAGCCTTCGAAGAACAGGAGCTTCTCGGCGCGTTCCACCTCGTTGTGGGGAAAGAGCAGGTCGATGTCGTTGGCCAGCCGTCCACGCGCATTCGGCAGCCCGGCGGCCAGGTAGGCCGCCCCTTTCAGCGCGACACCCGGACTCATCCGCGAGAGCAGCCCGTTTTCCAGGCGGTGCAGTTCCCAGACCAGGGCCTGCGAGCGATGCTCGGCGATCAGGGCGGCGCCCCAGAGTTGGCTGGCCACCGGTTCCGGCAGGCCGTCCGCCAGGCCCGCGTCGTCCGCGAGGTGCCAGAGCGTACCCGGCAGTGCGCTCTCGCGCGCGGCCGCCAGCAGCGGGGCCCATTCGGCCGCCGTGCGCTCGGCCATGCTCTCCGGCCGTGCCAGGGCCAGGCGCAGTGCGGTGTCAGCGTCCATCGGCCAGCCCGTTGAACTGCTCTATGGCCTCGTCCAGACGGCTGTAGGAAAAGTCGAAGCATGCGGACTGTTCGACCAGTCGTCCGGCGCTGTGAAAACCCCGTGCACCGAGGGCGGCGTAATTGAAGGCATTGGCGATCAGCTGCATGAACCCGGAACCCGCCGTGCGCGGTTTCAGCCGGGTGGGGGCTCCTGGCTGGTAGCGCGGGAACACGATCCACCCGGGCCGGGCGGTCTCGTGACTGCGGCGCACGGCATCCGTCGGCGGGCGCATGTGCGCTACGGCGCCCTTCAGCGTGTCCGCGATGGGCGTGCTGAGGACTGCCGACGGGCAGGTGTCGCGGATCACGCGGATTGAGTCGTTTTTCAGGCTGACCGGCCGCGCGGGTCCGGAAACCTCGCTGGAGGCCAGGTCTACCAGTACGGACTCGTCCGTTAGCAGGCGCCATCCGTGATGGGCCAGGGCTGCGCAAAGGGTGCTTTTCCCGGAGCCTGGCGGGGCCGGCAGGATCAGGGCCTTCCCGTCGCGTTCCAGGGCGGCGGCGTGCAGTACCAGTCGATGCGGCACCTGGTTGGCGATGCACCAGTTCAGTCCCCATTCGAGCATCGGATAGGCCTGGTCGTAGGCCAGGGGCTTGAAGACGCTGCGACGGTCGGCGAGAAACAGGACCTGGGGCCGATAGAAGCGGCGGTGGGAACGCGGTGCGCGCAGCTCGCAGTGGAAGTCGTAGAAACTCGAGTCGTCGGCCACCTCGAAGTCCCGGTACAGCGACTCGATGCCCCGGGCCACGCTGGCGATGGGGCTCTGGATGCGGCTGGTGAAGGGGCCAGTGCGCAGATACAGGCCGCGGCCCGTCAGGCTGCGCTGGAGCCGGGCCTGTCCCAGATCCGCGATCCGCATCAGGGGTGTTCCCGGATCAGATCGGCCGTTTGCAGGCTGGACAGCCAGCGCCCCAGTTCGGCCTCCGCGTCCTTCTCCGACAGGCCCAGGTGTCGGGCCAGTGCGGCCTCGTCCATTGCCACGCCCTTGGCCAGGCCGTCCATCAGCGCGGCGGCCGCGGGTGTCAGCAGATGGGTGGTGCCGGCCCCGGGGTGAAACACCACGCACTCCTGACCCAGGGTGCGCTGTTGCAGCCCGTCAGTCCGTTGCCACCTGCGGCGCGACATATCGTTCCCCCTGGGTTCCGGCCATTACGGAATGAATGGCTCAGGCGGACCCCCAGCTCGGGAGGCCCATCGTGTTCTCGAGGAACCGATACACCTGTTCGGGGTACAGGCGGTCGCCGCCATCGGTCTCGTAGTGGCCATGCTCCAGGGTGTCGGTAACGATGTCCCGCACCAGGCGTTCGGAGAGCGGATACCCGTTGGTGTACCTGGCATTCAACAGTGCGGCGGTGCCGTAGCGGATCACTTCGCGTTCGGCTGCCCCCTGCGCATCCAGCACGAACACCGAGGCAGAGACGGCCCCGATCATGGTGAGATCCCCTTCCTCTTCCTGGAAGCCCCGGCTCACGCCCGGGAAGCCGTAGTTCGAGTCGAACAGCACGCCGGACTCCACCGCCAGCCGCCATTCCGGATGGCTGTGGAAGGAGGCGCTGTTGAACAGCTGGCCACCACCACGGCCCTGGGCACTGACATTGCGCGAAAGACTGGCGTGCGACGGGTCATAGCCGCCACTCCAGTAGTCGGGGGAGTGGCCGCCGCAGTCCTGGGGCCCGTCGTGGCGCGACACATTGCCGGACGCCCAGCCCGAGGGCATGCAGTTCGCACCGGCCGCCTTCAATGGCGAGGCATGCAGGGTCATCAGCAGAGGGGTGGCCCCGAGCATCGCCCGGCTCAGACGCCGCCGATTGTGGCCGTGTGCATCCAGCCCCTCCTGGCGCCGGCTTGAGTCCTGGTTGTCGTTTTGTTCCATCGTGTCCCTCCAGAATTTTCGGGACCGGGCCTTGGTTGGAGCGGTATCGCGTCCAGGGAGACGCGGACAATCCAGATTCCTGGTTTGATACTAGTCCGGGTTACCCGGGTCTTCGCATTCCGTCGCGATATTTGTGTTGCCACCCGCATTCGCTGCGACAACCAAAACACAGAGCAATATCTATACCCCAAATCAACAACGATGTAATCGGCTGTTTGGAAGGCTTTTTCTCATACCAAGGGCCTGCCGTGGGCTTTTCTGAGAAGTGATTTGTAAAAGGCGCTGACAGTTGTCGTCGTTCGCCAATACCGGCGCACCCGCGGACACGCAGAAGTGTCACCCCCTTTTACATTCAGTCTTTGCGTGCACGCAGGATGAACGAGTGACACAACCGCTCCGCGATCCACGGCGATGCCTGCCAAAGGGCCCTCGCCCAGCGGCTTTCGGCCGGGCCCTGGAGCCCGTGCAGTCGGCCCGGGACCAGGGGCAGCCAGTAACACGCCAGCGACCGCAGGCCGGCCGCCCTCGCGGCCGCCTGCAGCGAGTCGGGCGCCTCGTAGCGCAGATGGGGTGCCTTTCCGGCCCGGACCCGTCGGCGTTCCTGCAACACGGTGGGCCAGGTCCTGGCGTTCAGCGCATCCACCCAGATCTCGCCGCCGGGGCGCAGCACGCGCTGCATCTCCGCGAGGGCCGGGCGCGAGTCGGCCAGCGCCTGCATCACCCCGAAACAGAGCACGCCATCGAACTCGCCATCGGCGAACGGCAGGCGGTGGACATCCGCCGCCAGCCAGTCGATCGACGCGGGGCTGCGCTGTCGCGCCTTGTGCAGCGACGGGGCGGAGTAGTCCAGCCCGATCGGGCTGCGCCCTTCGGCCTGAAGCAGACGGGTATAGGTGCCGGCCCCGCAGCCGATATCGAGCCATCGCGCCCCTTCGGGACGGGCTTGTTGCCAGAGTGACTGGAACTGGCGTACCCGGCTGGCCAACCCGGTGGGCGTCCAGCCCGCGATGGCCGCGTCGTCGTCGCACTGGCTGCCGCGCTGGGTAAAGCGCTGGCGCCAGCGCTGCTCAAAACTGGAGTTCGTCACGTTCGTGTTCCCGCCTGGCTGGCTCGTTGATGACTGTAGACCGCCCGGCCGTGACTGGCGCCGAACCGGGCGGCCGGGTCCGGGTGCAGCTCGTGGTACTGGCTTCGGTGGCCAGGCGCGTCAGGAAGTGCAGCGCGGTCGCCATGCCCCAGGCGGCCGCGGTGGCCAGGATCAGGCTGGCCGGGTCGGGCCGCAGCCCCACGACCAGCAGCTTGCCGCCTTCCATCAGTAGCGCCACGAGCAGCCCGCCGAGGGCGGCCAGCCACTGCAACTGGCGCGGATGCAGCGGGCGCCGGATCTGCGCCAGCCATATCAGTGCGCCCAGCGGCAGATACATGGCCACATGCAGCGCCGCACTGCGCAGGGCCACGGTTTCGCCGACGAAGTAGTGGTAATAGAACGGCCAGAGATTGAGCTGGGCCCATTGCGCCGAGATGGCCGCCGGGTTCCAGTGGTAGGGGCCCAGGTCATGGTTCAGGACCAGCAGTGCCGCCCCGTACAGTGGCGCGGCAACGACCAGGAGCGGGATCGCGGCCCGCTGCAGGGCCTGCATCACCTGCAGCGGCGAGAGGTATGCGTACAGAAGTATCCCTGTGACAAACCCGGCGCCCCGCAGCACGGCCGAACGGCCCTCTGCGATCCCTGAGAGCGTGGCAAGATTCAGCGCCTCCAGCAGGATGGCCAGGAGCGCGGCCAGGATCACCAGCACGGCCCCGTTCGCGGGCGGGCGCCGCCGGAGTCCTCCGTACGCGAGCAGGATCCCGACGGGCACGCTGGCCACCAGCGTCAGTCCCAGCTCGGAGATACAGCGAAGACCGGACGTACAGGCCCCGGTGGCGACCCACAGGCCCCAGGCACTGGGGCCGAGACGCTGGCTCCACTCGGCGCTGGACAGGACCAGGTCGAACGGCGCCAGACCGATCGCGACGTACAGGAGCGCATAGGCGATCAGGACGGCAGGCACGATGACACGGTTTGGGCCTGCGAGCTGGCCTCGCCAGTGCAGCAGCGGTCGGCGCAGTCCCCACCACATCAGGGCCCCGGCCACCGCACCGAGAAAATTGCCCGCGATGTCCGCCCCGGCCGGATAGCGATAGGGCAGCCAGATCTGCAGGAACTCCACCGTTGCCGTGGTCGCCAGCCCCAGAAGGGCGACCAGGGCGAGGGCACCCAGGTGCCATACAAGGCGATCGCGGCCATGGGTGAGCCAGGCCATCCAGAAAAAGCCCAGTGGCATGAACATCATGACATTGGCCATGAACTGGGCGCGCCCGCTGGTGCCGGGTCCCTGCAGACTCATGTCGCGGTAGAGTGACCACGCCTCCTCCAGACCCATCTCGCCGAACTCGAACGGCAGCAGCGTCAGGTAGAGGGCAAACCCCAGGGACAGCCACGCCCCGATGACACAGGTCCACAGGGCCAGTGGTTCGCGTCTGCGTGTCATGGGTGGCCGCGCTCGCACATGGTCTAACCTGACAAGGGGGCATACACCGGAGTATGACCCCTCCAATCGCCACAGCGCGGGCTGGCTTCGCAGGCCTCGGGCGGGGAGTGCGGTGATGACGGCAGGGCGGTCAATGTTCCACTCGCTTGTGTCCCGGGCATGGGTGCTGGCGGGCGTGCTGCTGCTGGCCGTGATGACGGCGAGTGCCGACACGCCACGACCGGGCGGGGCGTCCGAGGCCCCCGCAGCCGCGACCCGCGTGCTGCAAACCGACCCGGAGGGATTGCGCCGCGCCGTGCGCCAGCTGCGCCCGGGCGATCATCTTCAGCTCGCCCCGGGCGAATACCCCGACCCGCTGGTGTTGCGGGGCATTAGCGGGACCGCCGAGCAGCCGATCGTGATCACCGGCCCGGATTCGGGAGACCCGGCCATCCTCCGCGGACGTTCGGGCAGTAATACCATTCGCCTGATCAATGCCGCGCACCTGGTGATCCGGCACCTGACCCTGGAGGGGGGTGGGCACAATATCGCCGGGGTCGTAGTCGAGCACGACAGTGAATACGCCCACGACATCACGCTGGAGCACCTGACCATCCGCGGCTATGACCGTTCGCAGGGCAACAGCGGTATCACCACCCGAGCCGCCGCCTGGAACTGGACCATCCGCCACAACGACATTCGCGATGTCGGCACCGGCATGTACCTCGGCCGTCCGGACGGGACGGGACCGTTTGTCGCGGGCCTGATCGAGCACAACTTCATTGGTCGTACCCTGGGCTACAGCATGCAGATCAAGCACCAGCGTCCGCGAACCCCGCGCGCGGGGATGCCGACCGAACCCCATGCCACCATCATCCGCCACAACGTGTTCAGCAAGGCGGAGCGCGCGAGCAGCGGGCATCGCGCACGGCCCAATCTGCTGGTGGGGCACTTCCCGCCCGAGGGGCCCGGACAGCACGACTGGTACTGGATCTACGGCAACCTCTTCTACCAGAACCCCCACCAGCGCCTCTTTCAGGGCGAGGGCCGCCTGGCTCTGTACAACAACCTGTTCTTCAACGATGCCGGCAGTGCCCTGATCGTGCAGCCGCACAACCACATCCCGAAGGATGTCCTGATCGTCCATAACACCGTGGTCGCACGAGGGTTCGGGATACGACTGGTTCCCGGCGATCGGCGCTATGAACAGGTCATCGCCGGGAATGCGGTCTTCGCCGACCCCGCGATCGATGCCGCGCGCACGGTCCATGCCGAACCCAACCACGAGGCGGCGTTTGGCCGGGCTCCAGCCTACCTGGTGCGCCCGCGCGGGCCGCTGGCGGAACTCGATCTGTTCCCGCGGGAAGGGATGCTGGAGTATGAGGGTCTGCCCGAGTTCCAAAGTCCTCCACCTCCCGGTCTGGAACGCGACTACAACGAACGCGGGCGCAGTCAGCCCCGATTCGGGGCCTACGCGGGCGGCCACCAGGCCAATCCGGGGCGGCGCGCAGGCGTCGGACCTGCAGGCCGGTAGCGGCCCGCGCGCGGTCACAGGCGCAGGTCGCTGGCCTCGCGCGGGAAGACCGATTTCACATCGAACAGGACCGCCTGCGGGTGCGCGAGCGCACGGATCGCTTCCACTCCCATGTCCAGGAACGCCTGGTGGGGCACCGCCACGATGATGGCGTCGAACGAATCCGCCTCGGGGGCCGAGGTGATCGGGGTGATGCCGTATTCGTGTTCGGCCTCCTCCGGATCGACCCAGGGGTCGAACACCACGACCTCCGTGTTGTATCCGCGCAGCGTATGGTAGATGTCCATCACGCGCGTATTGCGCAGGTCTGGGCAGTTCTCCTTGAAGGTCAGGCCCATCAGCAGGATGCGTGTCCCCACCGGATTGATTCCCTTGCGCACCAGCGCACGGATGGTCGCGTCCGCGATGTGGGCCCCCATCGCGTCGTTCACGCGGCGCCCTGCCAGGATCATCTCCGGGTGGTGTCCGACGGCCTGGGCCTTGTGCGTCAGGTAGTACGGGTCCACCCCGATGCAGTGCCCGCCGACCAGCCCGGGCCGGAACGGCAGGAAATTCCACTTGGTCCCGGCGGCCTGCAGGACCGCCTCGGTATCGAGGCCCAGGCGCTCGAACAGCAGTGCCAGCTCGTTGATCAGGGCGATGTTGACGTCACGCTGGGTGTTCTCGATCACCTTGGCCGCCTCGGCCACGCGGATACTCTCGGCCTTGTGCGTGCCGGCGGTGATGACGCGCGCATACAGGGCGTCGACGAAGTCCGCCACCTCCGGCAGCGAGCCCGAGGTGACCTTCTTGATGGAGGTGACTCGGTGCGCCTTGTCCCCGGGATTGATCCGCTCGGGACTGTAGCCGGTGAAGAAGTCCTCGTTGTGGATCAGCCCGGATTCCCGTTCCAGGATCGGGACGCAGTCTTCCTCCGTCGCCCCCGGATAGACCGTCGACTCGTAGATCACCACGTCGCCGCGCTTGAGCACCTGCCCCACGGTATGGGTGGCCCCGAGCAGGGGGCGCAGGTCCGGGCGGCGGTGGGCATCGATCGGCGTCGGCACGGTCACCACGAACACATTGCACGGGCGGAGTGCCTCGAGCTCCGTGGTGTAGTCCAGGTGCGTCGCCGCAGCGAGATCCTCCGGCTCGACCTCGCGGGTACGATCAATCCCGTTCTTCAGGTCCTGGATGCGTCCGGGCTGGATATCGAATCCCAGGGTCGGCCAGACCCGGCCGAACTCGACCGCCAGGGGCAGGCCGACATAGCCCAGTCCGATAACCCCGAGGCGAATCTCTTCCAATGAGGGGAGTGCATGCATGAGTGAGGGCTCTTCCGTGCAGCGGGTTGAGTGACGGGCGTCTTTCCGGGTCGGTTTCCTTTACACCCGGGCAGGCAGCGTAGTGCGAGCTTAGGCACAACATGGATGGCGGGACAATGATGAAAAATCTGGACAAATTTCGTCCTTTCGTCCTATGCCCATTTCCCTGAATTCGAACTACATTGGGCGCTAATGCCCCAGCCAAACCGGCGTGTCGGGGTTTCGACGGGATCACTATATGTCTACAGATTCGCAGTGCGACATCCTGTGCGTCGTCGGCGCGCGCCCCAACTTCATGAAGATCGGCCCGGTGATGCGGGCCCTGCAGCAAGCCCGGATACCGGCGCAGCTTGTGCACACGGGGCAGCACTACGACCCGGCGATGAACGAGCGCTTCTTTGCCGATCTGCAGATCCCCCGACCGGATATCAATCTCGAGGTGGGCTCCAGCTCGCATGCCGTGCAAACGGCCGAAGTGATGATGCGTTTCGAGGGCGTGCTGGACCGCGTGCAGCCTCGAGCCATTCTCGTGGTGGGTGATGTGAACTCCACGATCGCCTGTGCCCTGGTGGCGGCCAAGAAGGGGGTCGGGGTGATCCATGTGGAAGCGGGGTTGCGCAGCTTCGATCGCAGCATGCCGGAGGAGGTGAACCGGGTGCTGACCGACCAGATCTCCGACCTGCTGTTCATCACCGAGCGCCATGCCCGCGACAACCTTGTGCGCGAGGGTATCGCCCCCGATCGGGTGCACTTTGTCGGCAACGTGATGATCGATACCCAGCTCTACAACCTGGAGCGTGCCGTGCCGTGGCAGGAGACGTTGCGGTCGGCCGAGGTGGATACCGATGCGTTCTCCGACAACCGGGACTATGGGGTGCTGACCTTGCATCGCCCCTCCAATGTCGACCATGCGCCGGTGATGAAGCGCCTGGTCGACAGCCTGGTGGCCATCGCCCGGGAACTTCCCCTGGTATTCCCGCTGCACCCCCGCACCCGGGCCCGTCTGCAGGGGTTCGGGCTGGAGTCTGCCCTGCGCGAGGCGCCGATCGCCGTGCTGCCACCGGCCGGCTACCTGGAGATGCTGGGACTGATGAAAGACGCCCGCGTCGTGCTGACCGACTCCGGCGGCATGCAGGAGGAAACCACGGCCCTCGGGGTGCCCTGCATCACCCTGCGCGAGAACACGGAACGCCCGATCACGATCGATGAAGGTACCAATATTTTAGTAGGCAATGACCCGCAACGACTGATGGAGTCTTTCCGCGAGGTCATGGACCATGGGGGCAAACAGGGGCGCATCCCGGAATACTGGGACGGCAATGCCGCAGAACGCATCGTGGCCGTCGTGGCTGACTGGCTGAATCACGCAAGAAAATCCTGACCGGTTTGTTCTCGCGCCCCCCGATGACGCCCCGAGCGGGTTCAGGAGATCGTGGGTGGAGCGCATGCTGCGAGTACCGTTGTCCATGCTGTCGCCGCAAGGCCGGCGCGCGCGCCTGACGATCCTCGCCTATCACCGCGTGCTGACGGACCCCGACCCGCTGCGACCGGAAGACCCGGTGGCCGAGACCTTTCGCTGGCAGATGCGCCTGCTGGCGCGGGAGATGAACCCGCTGCCGCTGGACGAGGCCATCGAGCGCCTGCAGGAAGGCCGGCTCCCCGCCCGGGCCGTTGCGGTCACCTTCGACGACGGTTATGCCGACAACGCGGAGGTCGCGTTGCCGATCCTGCGCGAGGAAGGGGTGCCGGCAACGTTCTTTGTCGCCACCGGCTATCTGAATGGCGGCTGCATGTTCAACGACATGCTGATCGAAACGGTTCGCCAGATTCCCTCCATGGCAGTGGACCTGACCCCGGAGGGACTGGGCACGCGTTCATTGGACTCCGTGGCGCAGCGCCGCTCCACGATCCACGCCCTGATCGGGGCCCTCAAGTATCGGCCGCTGACCGAACGCAGCCGTCGCGCCGAGGCGCTGGGTGCGCGTTTCGGCGTCATGCCCCCCGGCGATCTGATGATGACCGATGCCCAGGTTCGTGAGCTGGCCGATGCCGGCATGGGAATCGGCGGGCACACCGTCCTGCACCCGATCCTGGCCGAGACCGATGCCGCGACCGCACAGCAGGAGATCGCGGAGGGCAAGGCCGAACTCGAGGCCCTGGTGGGACGTCCCGTACGGCTGTTTGCCTACCCCAACGGGCGCCCCGGCAAGGACTATGCGCCGGAGCATGTCGAGATGGTGCGTGCCAGTGGGTTCGAGGCTGCGGTATCCACGATGGCGGGTGCCGCTGGCCGCGATACGGATCCGCTGCAGCTGCCGCGCTTTACCCCCTGGGACCGAACGCCTCTGCGCTTTGGCCTGCGGCTGGCGCGCAATCTGGCTTCAGCCCACTGAAGGTGCGAACACGATGACGACCCGCGTCCATTTGACCGTTGATACCGAGTTCAGCATCGCCGGGGCCTTTCGCGAGCCACAAACCCACCAACCGGTCGGGCCGCCGTCGGTCTACTGCCATCGCAACGGGCGTTCCGAAGGTCTTGGCTATCTGCTGGACACCCTCGACCGGAATGCGATTCGCTCCACCTTCTTTGTCGAGACGCTGAACACGACTTACTTCGGCGACGAGCCGATGGGCGAGATCGCCCACGAGATCGCCGGCCGCGGGCACGATATCCAGCTCCATCTGCACCCCTGCTGGACGTACTTCGGACACCCGGACTGGGTTCAGCGGCTGCAAAGCGACCCGCCGAACGACAATGTCACTCGGCGCAGCGTTGACGAACTGGCCGACCTGATCGAACAGGGAAGGGCGACGTTCCGCCGCTGGGGGCTGGATGCCCCCAGCGTGCTGCGTACCGGCGGGCTCAAGGTCGATCTGAAGGTCTACGCCGCCATGCGCCAGGCCGGGCTCCCCCGGGCCTCCAATATCGGGCTCGCGATCTATCCGCCGGCCGAGCCGGAGCTGCAGCTGCGGGGTGGCTGCCATGTGATCGACGGGGTACTCGAGTTCCCGGTGACCACCTACACCGATTTCCGGTGGGGGCCGCGGGCCCATCTGAAGTCGCTCACCATTACCGGCACCTCCTGGCCGGAGATGCGCAGGCTGCTGTTCCAGGCCCGGCGCCAGGGGCTTAGCGATGTGGTCGTGCTCACCCACCCGTTCGAGTTCGTGCGCTATCGGGACGATCAGCCGACACCCGGCATCAATCCGCTGACCCGCCGCCGCCTGGAGCGACTGTGCCGGTTCCTGCGGTCGGAACCAGGATTCAGCCCGGCCTGCATGGCCGACGTGCTGGCCACGCCCGCGCCTCGGGAGGCGACCCCCATGCTCACCGTCCCCGCGGCCCAGGCGGCACTGCGTGCCCTGGAGAACTGGACCAGTCAGCGGGTGTTCTGGGGATGAAAGCCGACCACCCAATGGCCGGACATTCGGTGGCCCGCTATCCGGTCGAGCAGGTCCGTCTCGCCCTGCGCATCGGCGAGATCACGCTGGGCGACGTCTCGCTGCGAATGTCGGTCGACAGCCGCCATTTCCTGCAGCGCCCGGCGGCCCAGGCCCCGTACGCCGGGGATGCACTCGCCGATGGCCACCTGGCCCGCTCGCAGCCCGTCGAGGCGCCCTTGCCACGGCTGTCGTGGGTGGAGGGCTATCTGCGCTACGTCCCCAGCCAGTACATGCGCCACTACATCGATCTCGACATGGGCTGGGAGGAGTATCAGGCGAAGTTCTCCTCCAAGTCGCGCCAGACGATGCGGCGCAAGGTACGCAAGTTCGCCGAAGCCTCCGGGGGCACGATCGACTGGCGTACCTATCGTACGCCGGAGGAGCTCGAGACCTTTCGCAGCCTGGCGCGCGAGGTCTCGCGACTGACCTATCAGGAGCGCCTGCTGAACGCCGGCCTCCCGGATGATGACGCGTTCGCCGAGCGCAGCGCGCGGCTGGCCGCCACCGACCAGGTGCGGGCCTACCTCCTGTTCCTGGACGGCGAGCCGGTGGCCTATCTCTATTGCCCGGCCCGCGACTCGGCCCTGATCTACGCCCACCTGGGCTACCACCCGAAGGTGGCCGCCCTGTCGCCGGGCACGGTACTGCAATGGCTGGTGCTGGAATCCCTGTTCCAGGAGGGCCGGTTTCGCTATTTCGATTTTGCCCCGGGCGACAGCCCGCACAAGGCCCTTTTTGGTTCGGACCACCAGCTCTGTGCGGATGTCTATTACCTGCGGCGTCGCCCGCGCCCGCTCGCCCTGGGTCTTGCCCATACCGCTACCACGCTGGGTTCGGACGCCGTCTCCGCGGCCCTGTCCCGGATCGGTCTCAAGCAATCGCTGAAGCGTTTCCTGCGCCGCGGCGGGGCCAGCAACCCTGTCGGCCATGATCGGGAGGTGATCAAGAAATGATCCTGAAACGCCACCTTCGCAAGGCCTACACCTGCGCCAGGGGCTACTACCTGGCGGTATCGCAATCGACCCCGGACGCCCCGCGCGTCACCACCCGGCTGCACGGCGTACTCAAGGCCCGGTTTCGGCATCGTATCGGGCCGCGCTATTACTCGCTCTACCGTCTGGCCGCGATCGAGCCCTCGCGCTGGAATGACTATGTGATCGACAACAAGGACTACGGGGATAACTTCCGAGCGATCAGCGCGGAACGGTACCGAACCATCATTAACCGCAAGAGCCTGTTTTCTGATCACTGCCAGCGCCATGGGCTGCCCACGCCAGAGCTGCGGGTGATCGTCTCGCCCAGTACGGCATCGCTGGACGGCGATCGTTCAAGCACTCGGCGCCTGGTTGCCCCCAGCGTGCGGCGCTGGCTGGAGTTGATGGGAGATCGTGCGGATGATCTGTTCATCAAGCCTGATGACGGGGCCTATGGAGATGGGGCGTTTTCCGCCAGCCGGCGAGGGAACCGCTGGCACTATCAAGGCCGCACTACGACTGCCAGCGACCTGTTCTATTTCGTGCCAACGAGGGTCAGATGCGTTTTATCGTTCAGTCGCGCATCCAGGCCCATCACGAGCTCAGGGGTTTGATGTCGCCCACCGCCGTGGGTTGTGTGCGGATCGTGACGTACATGCGAGACGGGCTGGCCCACTTGTTCTGTGCGGAGATCAAGCTGACTGCGGGGGACGGGGACACCGATAATTTCGGGTTGGCGGCCAACGGCAATATGGTCTCCGCTGTGGATATGGACAGCGGTCGTTTATCGGTCGGCTATGCCTCGCGCAGTCCCGTCTGGCCGGTCATTCAGCCGGTATCCGAGCATCCGGACACCGGCAGGCGCATCGAGGGTACCCGGTTGCCGCTGTGGGAGGAGGTCAAGTCGCTTGCACTTCAGGCCCAGCGCAGCCTGCCCGAGGTCAAGACGATTGGCTGGGACATCGCGATTACCCCCGAGGGCCCTCTGATTCTCGAGGGCAATACGACCTATGGGCTGGCCAGTCTCCAGATCGCGCACCAGCGCGGGTTCCGGCGGGAGATGGAGCAGATCTTTCAAGGGTAGGCGGGTAAGGTCTGCGCTCGGGCTAGAGCAGAAAAGGGAGCGGATCGCGCATCGCCTGCCACAGGCCGCGCAGGTTGTACGGGGCGATCCCGCGCCACTGGCGGGGCTGCCAGAGCAGGTGTTTCAGCAGGTGGCTGTGCAGGTGGTAGGCGCCGGCCGCGGGGGAGGCGCGTACAAATGAGCCCCCCGCAGCGAGTGCAAAACCCGCCTCGACGAAATTGATCCCGGCCCACAGCGAGGCCTGCAGGGTGTACCAGAAGCGCGGATTGCACTCGAGTACGCGCACGTCCCCGGTCGATTCGTCCACGCGCAGGTCGATATTCGCCACGCCGGTATAGTTCGCCGCCCGGACGATCCGGCGACCGATCTCCAGCAAGTGCTCGTCAGTGAAGAATTCCAGCGAACAGGGATTCCGGCGCGATTGCAGGAGGTGGCAGACCACCTCCCCATCCCGGGCCAGCAGGCTCAGGTCCGCGTCGAATCCGGGTGCGTATTCCTGCACCACCAGCGGGAATTGGGCATGCCGGCCACCTCTCGCCAGGTGGGCCTCGATATCCTCGAGCCGCTTCGCCTGGATGATTCCATGACTGGATTCGCCGTACAGCGGTTTGACCACGAGCGGGAATGTCATCCCGCCATCCTGCAGATGCTTCAGATCATCGGGTCCTTCCAGACGCAACGCCTTTGGGCACGGAATCCC
The DNA here is from genome assembly GCF_000025545.1 of Thioalkalivibrio sp. K90mix. Lineage (NCBI taxonomy): Bacteria > Pseudomonadati > Pseudomonadota > Gammaproteobacteria > Chromatiales > Ectothiorhodospiraceae > Thioalkalivibrio > Thioalkalivibrio sp. K90mix. The sequence goes on along the minus strand of NC_013889.1, from coordinate 2,673,456 downwards.
GTGGGTCTCCATGAAACGCTGAAAGGCCCACTTGTCGTCCAGCATGCCCAGCACCTCCAGGCTGCTGGAGGGAAAGGCCGTCACGCCCGGCAGGCGCGGTGCGAGCGCGTGTACTACGCCGGCCCCCAGGATGTCGGCCCCGACCATCCCGTCGATACGGTGTTGTGTGCAGTAGTTGCGCAGGCGGTCGCCAAAGGCTTCCAGGGATTCCGGCTGGATGTCCGGCAGGGGCATGCGCTGGTAGTGATCGCGGTACCGGGAGTGACGGGCGGCCCCCGGGGACTTGAGCTCCAGCAGGTGGATCTCGGTGCCGAGGCACTGCAGGCAGTACAGTACCTTCAGGGCAAGCGGCGAACCGTCGGAGAGCACCGCTACGCGTTGCGGCATGGGGATTTCGGTCATACCGGCAGGCGAAGTTGAATGCGCCGGGAGAACGGGCAGATCTCGATATAGGAGCCGGCGACCCGCCAGCCGGTTTTTTCGCTGACCCGGATCGAGCTCTTGTGGCTGTGCCAGATGCGGCTGTACAGGCGGGTGAAGCCCCGTTGCGACATCAGGTAGGCGGTTTGTCGTTTTAGCAGGGCCGCATACCCCTGCCCGCGATGCTGGGGCAGGGTGTACAGCCCGGTGGATTTCGCCGCCCCCTCGGGCAGTCTCCAGCTGCGCCCCTGGCGCTCGGCCTCGTACCGCGCGCCCCACCAGTACCATTGCACTGCCACGAGCTCGTCGTCGCGAAAAAGACCGAAACCCTGCGCCCCCTCGCCTCCGAACTCCCGACGCTGCAGCATCCCTTCATCCACCACGCCGTCCAGGTCCTCGGGGGCGATCGGCCCGACCCGGATGCCTTCAGGCAGTTCGACCGCGGGCTGCGGGAGGTCGATATAAAAGACCTTCCAATACTGGTAATCGCCCAGCCCCAGGTGCAGGGCCTCCTTTAAAAGGCTGCGCGGACTGTAAACATTGACGGTGGCCACACGCTTCCCCCATTGCAGACTTCGCTGACGCCGCGAATGCCGAGCAAGACCTTCCTGATTTCCGGCGCACGCGGTGCCGCGAGCGTGGTAGCCAGCTTGATTTCAAATCAACTGTCTATGATGGACGGTGTCGGCTGCGCGTCCATGTGTCGCCAGAAAGCGATCCTGAATCATCGTATCCCTAGCATATATCGCGTTGTTGCAACTGTCGGTACGGTTTTTTTGGTACGCGACAGGCCTTTTCGCGCCGTTTTGAACTGCTAATCTGAAACGTCCGGATTCGGGTCTTTGCAGGAGCGACGGGGTTGCTCGATCAGACCTGGAAGACGGGACGTTCTTGCAGCAACAGGTGCGGGTGCGTTCACGCGTTTACTTTTAATCGTGGAGTCCATCGTGGGTAAAGTCTCGGGGTTGTTGGTATCCGCGCTTTATCGCTCTAATCACATTGTGCGGCACTTCTGCCGCTCCGATGTGTGGGGCCAGTTTCAGGCGGCCGCCAACCACTATGGTTCCTCGACACCGGCCATTGCCTGGAAGGCGCTGCGGCTGTACGGGGCCGGTCGATTTCTGCCGGGTGAGTCGTTGTGTCGGGGTTTGCTGGACCCGCGGCTTCCGGTGAACGAACACCTGGCCCACGTCAGCGAAGAACGCCTGCACGGGCTTCAGCATGCGGTGAACTCGCCGCATGCGGCGATGTGTCGCGACAAGCTCATGTTTCACGACTTCTGTCGCAGTCATGACCTCCCTGTGGCCGCCCTGCTCGGGGTGGTTTCGCGTCATGGATCGCGCGACGCCCAGGGAGAGCCGCTCTCCACGCCCGCGCAATGGGAGGCCTTCGTGCGGCGGCTACCCGCATCGTTTCTGGCCAAGCCCAGGCACGGCCGCCAGGGGCGCGGGATTGTCGCGCTGGGGCTGGATGCACGGGAGGGCATCGCCCTGCCCGAGTTCGCGAAGGAGGTCGCTGGTCTGGCCGATGATGGCGAGGATCGCATCCTCGAGCAGCGTCTGCGCAGCCATGACCGCGTCGCCGAACTGACCGGGACCCGCTCCATATCGGCGCTGAGACTGTTCACCCGGGTCAGCCCGGAAGGGGACCCGGAGGTGCTGGACTGTCACTTCCGCCTGATTGTCGGCGATTCGGTTACCGATAACATCAGTGACCCGCGCACCGGCCGTTACACGGCCAACGTGGTGGCCCTGCCGCAGCTCGACGATGGACGGCTGGGCAAGGCCTGGGCGTTCAACGCCAATGGCCTGGGCTATAACTGGGTCACCCACCACCCGACCACGGGCGCCTTGATCGAAGGATTCGAGGTGCCGTTCTGGGCGGAGGCCCTGCAGCTGGTCAAGACGGCGGCAAGGGACCTTCTGCCAATCCGGACGGCCGGCTGGGACGTGGCCCTGACCCCGAACGGTCCGGTCCTGATCGAGGTGAACGAGCGTTTTCAGCACGTCGGGTTCGGTGATGGCATTCAGCGTATCCGGCAGGCCCTGCTGGCGGACAAACGCTATCTGGAAACCGCCGGCCTCTCGTGCCCCCCTTCGTCTTCGCAGCTGCATTAGCCGCCATGCCCTCGCTGTCAGCTCATTACGCGGATCGGCGAAAAGGCCTCCAGGTCCACCGGGGCCCCTCGCGGAGCATACGATGGCGTTCGTAGAGGTTATCGGTCGCCAGTGCCTGGGGCAGGCTTCCCATCATCTGGGGTTCGACTGGGTCGCCGGAGGCCCGACGCTCGTCGCGGGCTGGTCATTCGACGGGGCGAGTCTCTCCGTCTCGGCGGATCGGCTCGGGTTCATCCCGCTGTTCTATGCCCGCGAGGGCCGTCGCCTGATCGTGGCCGACTCCCTGCAGGAGGCCGCGGCGCGCTTGTCGGCGCCCACTTTTGACGACGAGGCCATCGCGGTCTTCATGGCCCTGGGCTATCTGGTGGGTGACCAGACTCCGCTGGCGGGCGTGAAGGTTCTGATGCCAGGAGAGACCCTGCTGTGGCGCGAGGGTGTGCTCTCCGGCGAGCGCCCCGCCACCCCCCTGATGGCCCCTTTTTCCGGAGACCCGCACGAGGCACGGATACGGTTCGCGGAACTCTTTGCGCGGGCCATCGAACGGCGCGCCGCTGGAGGAGTGGGGCGCCTGCCTTTGTCCGGCGGCCGCGACTCGCGCCATATCTGTCTGGAGCTGGCGCAACAGGGCACCCCGCCACCCCGAACCCTGGTCCTGCGGGCGAAGAGGGGGGACGAGAGTGGGGTGGCGTGCACAGTGGCCCGGCACCTGGGCATCGAGTGCCAGGTGATCGACAATCCCCAGGATCGTATCGCCGCGGAGCGACAGAAAAACCGCCTGAACCACTACTCCACCGACGAAAACAGCTGGTACCTCGCGCTGATGCCGCATCTGCAGGGCCCGGTATTCGATGGCCTGGCCGGCGATGTGTTGTGCAACGGTTCCTATTTCGACGCGCGTCTGGCCGAGTGTCTGGATGCCGACGACCTCGCAGGTGCGGTCAGTCGCTTGCTGGCGGCGGGCAGCTATACCGCGTTCCTGAAGCGCCCGTTTCAGGAGCGCTGGGGCATACAGATCGCCCGTGAGGCGATCAACCGCGAGCTGTCCGCGCACGCCGGTGCCCCCGACCCGGTCAAGTCGTTCCTGTTCTGGAACCGGATCCGCCGCGAGATCGCCCTGCTGCCGATCGCCATGGCCGGCCAGCAGCAGGCGGTATGCCTGCCCTATCAGGATCCCGACGTGCTGGCGTTTCTGCTGAGCCTGCCGTGGCAGTCGTTTGCGATGCGCGCGTTCCATGACGAGGTGATCAAGAGTCACTATCCCCACGCCGCGCACATCCCGTACAGCCAGAAGCCCACGGAGCCGCACCCGCGCGCGGAGTGGACGGGTATCAGCCGCAGGGCGGCCCACCTGGCGCGGCCATTGTTCAATGTGTTCACTCGCCCCGAGCGTGTGGTCGGCTACACCCTCGAGGCCCTCCGCACAGGGCGGACCCGTCCGCTCTCGCCGACCTTCGTCAAGGTGATGCCGCTACTCCAGGCGGTGCAGGAGCTGGGCGTCGACCCTCACCGTAACCAGGCGGCCATGCATCCGGCCGTCAAGGTCGCCTGATGCGCCGGCTCGCATTCCGCAGCACCGTCTGGCTGCTGGTCGCCCTGGCGCTGGGATTCGTGGCCAGCCAGGCGGCGGCGAATGACAGCGCACTGGCCCGGCTGGCGGCCGGCCTGCAACCCGGGGAGCTGGCACCGCTCGACGCCGGCCTGCCCGAGGGGTTTCAGCGCTATCACGACTTTCTGCGTGCCTGCTCGATCGATCCGGATACCTGGAATGACAGTGCGCACTGGGATGCCAACCGGCGCCAGGTCTTCATGTATGGCGACCGTGGATCGCGGCCGGTATTCATTGCCTACAGCGAGGACCGGCATGCGTGGCAGCACCTGTCCGCCGAGGGCCCGCCCCCCTTCGCGCATGTCTATGGCGGCGTGGCGCTCGACCCCGAGCGGGGCCATTACTACAAGATCAGTGCCGGCCGTTCGCAGCGCACCCTGCATCGCTATTCCATTGCGGAGGATCGCTGGGAACTCGCCACGCGCAGTTTCCCCGGCCCCGGTGGCGGCTGGGAGCATACCGACCCGATCGAGTGGCACGACGCGCTGGATCAGCTGATCTACCTCCGCGAGGGCCAGGTCTACGGCCTCCGCGAAGGCCGCTGGGTCGAACACGGCCAGGCCGCGGTGGACGGCTATCACTCCTCGGCCCAGTACAACCGCGTGCGCGACGAGATGCTGTTTATTGGTGGCAACAAGTCACGCAACAAGGTCTCCCTGCTAGACGCCAACGGCCACGTGCGTGACCTCGGCGACGCCCCGTTCGTGTTCGGGATCATGAACGAGAGCCTGACCTATGACCCGCAAACGGGGAACTACCTCGTGCTGCGGGCCGGCCGTGTACGCGAGTTGTGGGAGCTCGATCCGGACAGGGACGAATGGCGCAAGGCCGCCGACTGGAGCGGCCAGCGCTGGCCGTTTGATCGCTATGGCGGGATCGTGCCGGTGCCGATTGACGACCACGGGGTGGTCCTGTGGCTCAACCAGGCCGGCCCGCTGCTGCACCGGCATCAGTCCGTGTTCGGTCAGGAGCGGTCGGCGGCCTCCCCGCCAGCATCGGCCGAGCCCCGCGCGGCGTTCCTGCAGGTTTCGGCATCGCAATCCGCGCCCGCGCCGGAGCGGCGTTCAAAGCTGTACGACATCGCCGAGACCCTGGAGCCGGGCGAGTTCCGCCGCGTGGAGACCCGGCTGCCGGACGGCGTTCCGGACATGGCGCGCATGAACAACACCCAGTGGCACGACCCGGAAAAGCGGGGCACGTTCGGGGTCGGCTGGACCGACCGCCACATCTTCGATCCGGAGACCGGACGGCTGTTCAATATCCTGATGCGCGACAATTCCGTCCGCTCGGTGACCTGGCTGGAGCCGGATCTGACCTGGGCCGGCGTCGTGGCCCCGCCGGGGCTCGACTATGACGGCGGCGAACGGCGCCCGTACAACCGCCTGATGGATGGCGGTGATGGCTACCTGTACTTCTCGCCGAGCGAGCCGCGGCGCTCCGATATCGGCCGCCTGGTGCGCGCCCCGTACACCGACCCGACCGCCTGGGAGGAGGTCGGCCTGGGGGCCGGCCAGAGCAATGCGCATGCGGTGGGCGACCACTCCACCGTGTGGCACCCCGACATCGAGAAATTCGTCCTCTACACGCTGGGCTCCGCCAGCTACGACCTTATACCGGGTGACGGCATCGAGGCCCACACGATGGGGCAGGTCCGTGTCTGGGGGCATGGCGACCGGGCATGGACCTATCCCCGCAACCACCCGGACTACCGGGGCCCCGAGGGCCGTACCCAGTCCTCCGGCTATGGCGGGACGACGCTCTACAACCCGATCCGCCGCGAGGTGCTGATCTACGGGGGCATGACCCAGTACGGTGGCAACCACCGCCGCGGCGCCGAGGCCACGGCCACCATCGATCGCGAGGGCCGGTTCCAGCGGCACGGGCCCTCCGGACAGGCCTATGTTGCCGGCGGCAGCCGGCTGACCTATCACCCGAAAACCGGGGATTACATCCTGCTGCAGAACAATGCACGGCAGATGTACATCGGCGACCCGCCGCGCGGGAAACCCTGGCGGCTCATGTACAACTGGCAGCAGGTGGACTTTGCCGAGCGTCCGTTTGACCGCTACGAGAACTGGCATCGCGTCACCCCGCTGCCCGGGACGGATGTGCTGATCTGGTCCGACCTGCGGCGCGGGATCATCCTGCAGCGCCTGCCCGCGGGCGACTAGGATTCAGTCGCCCCAGCCAAGCGTCAGCCGGTGGGCATAGGGGCCTGGGGGCAGGGGCTTCGGCGGCAGTGCGCAGCCCCGCCCGGGGATGGTCGAGGGCAGGGGGACCTGAACGATCGAGCGTCCGGAGACCGGAAAGAGCACTTCGGTCCACTGGCCGGTCACCGGATCCTGCTGCTGGAACCGTCGCACAGTCGGGCTGTTGTCGACCACCAGTGCATGGCCGCCCGGGTTCAGGTAGTCGACCGGTGCCGCGCCCCGACATTCCAGCGCGACCTCCTGGCGCAGTGTGGGTCCGGCAGGGTCCAGCCAGAACGTAATGCGGCCGAACAGGGCGGACGAGCGTGGGCGCCGCAAGGCATCCCCGCGCCCGATGGTCCCGCCGAACCAGCGCCAGTCCAGTGCCGCCAGGCCACGCCTCCAGAGGGTGCGGGTCGCTGCCCGCAGCAGGGGCACCGCGTGGCCATCTTCCAGGCGTACCCGTACGGCGGCCCCCAGCGTATCCACCGTCACCGAGCGAAAATCGGCCAGGGCCCAGAGCTGGTCGCCGATCCGAAACAAAGGGACCCAGCCGGCCAGGGCCGGGTGGCGCAGCAGCGCTTCGGCCTCGACCCGTACCGCCGGCGGGCACAGGATCCGGTCGCGGTGGCGAATGTGAAAGGGCTGCCCACCGGCATAACGCAGCTCGGCCACGTCGCGGCTGAACGCCTGTGGTGCCTGCCCGCGGGTGCTGATCAGCGCACACAGGTCCGGCCCGGCCCGGGCGCACAGCACGCCCGCCTGAAGGTCCTGCTGGCAGGCTTCGGTTCGTCCCCCTGCCCACTGAAGGCCCTCGACGATGTCGGGCGTGCCCTCGCGACGCCTTCGGTCACTGGCCCATGCCAGGATCGCGGCGGCCCAGGCGTTGTAGACCGACAGGTGCATGTAGTCGTCCCATCCCGCGGGACGGTTCCCGGGGGTGGGCACGGAGGCACGATCCGCGGGTGTCAGATCCAGCAGGCCGTCGGTTCTGCGTTGCCGTTCCCATCGCCTCAGCACACCACCCAGCATCTGCCCGGCCGGGGCGTCCGTCTGCTGAGTCCCGGCCAGCCCGAGTAGATCCAGGCTGCCCACCAGGCAGGCGTCGCCGAACAGCGAATGGGTGCTGCGGCCAAGGCCCCCCGCGTACTCCCCGCCGTCCCAGGTCAGCGCGACCCAGCCGTAGAGGCGCTGCGTGAGCGTTGCCAGCGCGGGTGTCGGCGTGTAACACAGCGCAATCGAGGCGATCAGCAAGGCCTTGTGGTGGTACGCCATCGGGGTGGCCACGCCGCGTGGCCCCGGGCGGGCCGGATAGTCGATAAAACCGCCGCTGGCGGTCGTCCAGCGCTCCAGCAATGCGGCCAGCCGGGCCGCCGCATGGTTGCGTGGGCGGCCGGGCCGGGCCTCGATCAGACGGCAAAGCTGGGCCAGCAGGGTCCAGTTGTTCGACGGATAGCGTCGACTCGGATGGCACCGTTGCAGCGCCTCGTCGAGCATCGTTTCCAGTGCGGGCGTGACTGGTTGTATCCCCGCGATCACCCGTTCCCGCAACAGTAGCAGCAACAGGCGGTTAAACGGTGCGTGCCCGGCACGGCGGCCACAGCGCGCGAGCCAGGCCCGCAACGGCCAGTCCCACTGTTCGATTTCGGGGCCACCCTGCAGGTACAGCGCCAGCGTCGCGCTGGTCTGCCCGTAATGGTCCGCGGGGCTCGGCGCCTGCTCGACGGGATCCCAGAGTCCGGTGTCCGGTCGCACATGGGCCGCGACCGCCTGTGCGAGGCGCTCGGCCCACGGCTGGAGCGTGGAGGTTCCCAAGGTGACGACCTTACCCATGAGCGTGCGGTCGCATTGACCAGCGCTGCCTAGCGCGAGACGCCGGGCGCCCCGGTGGCGCTGTCGGGCTCGGCGCGCGCCGGGAACGCATTCGCCTGGACCGGTGCGGGCACGGGTGCCTCGGCCACGCGGGGTGCTTCTTCCAGTTCGCGGCGCATGATGACGGCCAAGGCGATGAACGCGAACAGCAGGTTGAAGTAGATCACGTCGAGGAATGCCCCGGCGGCCAGGTAGCCGAGCAACCCCACCTGGATGGCCCAGGCGTATTCCGCCAGCCAGATTTGTCCGGTCTCCAGCCGCGCTCGCTTGCGGATCCGGTTCAGCGAAAAGAACGTGAAGCCGACCAGCAGCAGGAACGTGGCGAGCCCGCCAAAGCCATGCTCGCCCATCAGGCCGAAATAGATGCTGTGCGGCGACAGCACGTGGCGCCAGTCCCCCTCGAAATTCGCGTAGCCGACCCACCAGTCATAGCCGAGGTGGTGGTTCCGAAAGCCCATCCCGGTTAGCGGCCGCTCGGTGGCCATGTTCCAGTTCACGCCCCACGCCTGGATGCGCTGCATGGCGGAACGGTCTTCCTCGTAGGTCTCGATCGTGCTCCAGCGATCCAGCAGGCGATCCGGCGCGGTGACCCCGATGACCCCGAAGGCCAGCACGCCAACCATCACCATCGCCAGTTTCTGGTGCATGTGCCAGAAGAGGAACGGCGCCACCACCAGGAATCCCAGCAGGGCCCCGCGGGAATAGGTCGCGAGGATCGCGATGGCGGTCAGCCAGAACACGCCGTAGACGGCCCAGCTGATCGGCCGGTAGAAGCGCTCCAGGCCCGGGATCTCGAGATCCACCCAGCGCTCGCGGAACAGCCGCGCGCTGATCAGGATCAACGGCAGCACCATCACCATTGCCAGCCCGATGTACGTGTTTCCGGCCAGATAGGAGCCCGGCGGGCCCAGCACCATGTACTGCCCGCCCGTGGACAGTGTGAACAGGCCGCCCTTGAACCCGTAAAAGGCGATGGAGAATGTAATAACTAATAACAGCCAGACGATACGAAGCTGACCGAATATCAGCATGGGTGTGATAAATGTAATCAGGAGGATCTTAAAAACGTGCTGCCAGAAGTCCCATGCACCGCTGGAATTTACCGCAAAATACGAAGTCATGGTGATGTAGCCGAGAAAGACCCATAACATCACCATCTCGCGTGTCATCGGCATCGGTCGCCGATCCTTGGCCAGAAACAGCGCGGCCAGCGTTGTCATGCCGATGACGGCGGCCACGGGGAACGTGCGCATGAAAGACCAGGTGAGGCCGTGCGGGGCCATCAGGCCGACCCAGAACCAGGCCGGGATGCCGACCCAGGGCCTTGCCAGGATCACCGGGATCAACACCATGATTATAAAAAACAGCAGGTAGTCGCGCATCGCAGAGAGTTCCGCTATACAGCAGTACGTGCGTGTCGATCAGCATACCGACACATGAAAACGGCGATAGTATTCAGCCCATTCGAAGAGTAGCCTATTTACCGAACGAGTGGGTATGGGGTTGTAAAAGATTCGTACTCGGCTGCGTGCCGAATCCACATTGAAGGAGTCCGTTCTGATCATGCGTTACACCACCCTCCTGCACGAAGGCATTCTGCACAGCGCCGAACGAAACCCAATGGCCTCGGCCATCACCCATCGGGGTGTCACGCAGTCCTACGAGGCGGCCGCCAGCGACATCGAGAACGCGGCGCGACGGCTACTCGCCACCGGGCTCCAGCGACAGGACCGGGTTGCGGTGTATCTGGACAAATGTCCGGAGGCGGTCCATGCGATGTTCGGGGCCTCGCGGGCGGGAGGGGTGATGGTCCCTGTCAACCCGCTGCTGAAGGCCTCGCAGGTCGCGCACATCCTTCGGGACTGCGGGGTGCGTGTCCTGGTCACGTCCGCCGTGCGCCATGCCGCGCTGCGCGATGTCCTGGCGCAATGTCCGGAGCTGGACACCATCCTGTTCGTGGACACACCGCCCGACGCCGAAACATCGGGCGGGCCGCGGCTCGAGGCCTGGCAATCGGCGGCGGATTTCGGGCTGGGCCGGCCGGCCCATCGGGTCATCGACACGGACATGGCGGCGATCCTCTATACCTCTGGCAGCACCGGACGGCCCAAGGGCGTGGTGCTGTCGCACCGCAACCTGGTGGCCGGCGCGCAAAGCGTCGCGCACTATCTGCACAATCGCGCGGAGGACTGCATCCTCTGCGTGCTGCCGTTCAGCTTCGATTACGGCTTCAGTCAGTTGACCACCGCGTTCCTGACCGGCGCCCATGCCACCCTGCTCAATTACCTCCTGCCCCGCGACGTGCTGAAGGCGGTGAGTCAGGGCGGGATCACCGGGCTGGCGGCAGTGCCACCGCTGTGGATCCAGCTGGCCGAGATGGAATGGCCGGAGGCCGCGCGGCGATCCCTGCGCTACATCTCGAACTCGGGCGGCGCGATGCCCCTGAAGACCCTGAAGCGTCTGCGGGCGCATCTGCCGCGCACCCAGGTCTATCTGATGTACGGCCTCACGGAGGCCTTCCGTTCCACCTATCTGCCGCCCGAGGAGGTCGATCGTCGCCCCGACTCGATGGGGCGGGCGATACCCAATGCCGAGGTCATGGTCGTGCGCGAGGACGGCAGCCGTTGCGCGCCCGGAGAGCCCGGGGAGCTGGTCCATCGCGGGGCCCTGGTCGCGATGGGCTACTGGAACGATGCCGCGCGTACGGCCCAGCGCTTTCGCCCCGCGCCGGGGCAACCCGAAGGCCTTCCGGGCCAGGAAATGGCTGTGTGGTCCGGGGACACGGTGCGGATGGACGAGGACGGATATCTGTACTTCGTCGGCCGGCGCGACGAGATGATCAAGACCTCGGGGTACCGGGTGAGCCCGGTGGAAATCGAGGAGGTTGCCTATGCAACGGGGCTGGTGACCGAGGGGGCGGCGCTCGGTATCGCGCATCCGCAGCTGGGCCAGGCCGTCGTCCTCGTTGCGCTGCCCGCCGAACCTTCGGTGACCCATGACCAGTTGATGGCACTGCTGCGCGAACGCTTGCCGGCCTTCATGGTGCCCGGCCACCTGGAGCTGCGGTCGCAGTCCCTGCCTCGCAATGGCAATGGCAAGATTGACCGCAAGGCGCTGGCGGCCGAGTTCGAGGGCCTGTTCCAGGAGGTCGCCCTGTCATGAACCGGGAGGTGTCCATGACCTCTGCCCCCCGTCATGCGGCGATGGCAGCCTTCGAGGTGCGCGACCACTCGCTGTTGATCGGCGGTATCCCGCTGGCCGAGATCGCTCGCCGCGCGGGCCGGACCCCGTTCTATGCCTATGACCGACAGGTCATGACGCGCCGCGTCCAGGCCCTGCGTCAGGCCCTGCCCCGGGATCTGTCGATCCACTACGCGATCAAGGCGAACCCGATGCCGGCGGTTGTGGGCCATATGGCCTCGCTGGTCGATGGCCTGGATGTCGCCTCCGGGCGCGAACTGCAGATTGCCCTGGACGCCGGGGTGTCCGCGGCCGATATCAGCTTCGCCGGGCCGGGCAAGTCCCCGGCCGAGCTGGAGATGGCGGTAGCGGCGGGGATCACGATCCACCTCGAATCCGATACCGAACTGACGCGGGTCGCGGCGATCGCCGAACGCACCGGCAGGACGCCTTGCGTCGCGGTGCGCGTGAACCCCGACTTCGAGCTGAAGACCTCGGGCATGAAGATGAGTGGCGGGCCCAAGGTGTTTGGCGTGGATGCCGAGCGCGTGCCCGAGATGCTGGGGCGTATTGGCGAGCTGGGGCTGCACTTTCGCGGCTTTCACATCTTTGCCGGCTCGCAGAACCTGCGCGCCGAGTCGCTGGTGGAGGCCCAGGGCCTGACCCTGGACCTGGCATTACGCCTGGCCGACCATGCTCCGGGGTCGGTGGAGACACTGAACATCGGGGGCGGTTTCGGCATCCCCTATTTCCCGGGCGATCAACCGCTGACCCTGGGCCCCATCGCGGAGCAGCTCGAGCGGCGTCTGCCAGAGGTTCGCGCGCGGATGCCGCAGGCCGAGGTCATCCTCGAGCTGGGTCGCTACCTGGTGGGGGAGGCGGGCGTATACGTCGCCGAGGTGCTGGACCGCAAGGTCTCGCGCGGCCGGGTATTCCTCGTCACCAACGGGGGCCTTCATCACCATCTGGCGGCCTCGGGCAACTTTGGCCAGGTGATCCGCAAGAACTACCCGGTCGCCATCGGCAACCGCATGGGGGAGGCCGCCAGTGAAGTCGTCGACATCGTCGGGCCGCTGTGCACCCCGCTGGACGTTCTGGGTCAGCAGGTGGAGCTGCCCCGCGCGGAGATTGGCGATCTGGTCGTGGTCTTCCAGTCCGGGGCCTATGGCTACACGGCCAGCCCCAGGGGCTTCCTCAGCCACCCGGAGCCCGCGGAAATCCTCGTCTGACGCGAGGCGTCCGGTGTCAGGCGTGCCCGGCGGCCAGCTGCTGGAAGTGCGTGCTGCCGTCGACCAGCATCTCCCAGCGGCCCTGGTCGACCAGGCGCCCGCCATCGAGCACGTAGATCTGGTCGCAGGGTTTGACGGTGCTCAGCCGGTGCGCGACCAGGATGATTGTCTTGTCGCCGCTCAGGTTGTGAATGGCATCCATCACGGCGCGCTCCGTGGCGTTGTCCAGGGCGCTGGTGGCCTCGTCGAAGAACAGCACCGCCGGGTCGCGGTAGAGGGCCCGGGCGATGCCGATGCGCTGACGCTGTCCGCCGGACAGGCGGGTTCCGCGTTCACCGATCAGGGTGTCGTAGCCGTGCGGGAGGTCGTTCATCACGAAGTCGTGCAGGTTGGCCAGGCGCGCGGCCCGCTCCACCGCGGCATGATCGATCTCGGCCTCCGGTACGCCCAGGGCGATATTGGCGGCGACGCTCTGGTCGGCCAGAAAGATGTGCTGCGGGACATACCCGAGCGCCGCCTGCCATTGGCGCACGTTTGCTGGCGCTAGCGGCTGACCGTCGACGAGAATCGCGCCCTCTTCGGGTTCCAGCAGCCCCAGCAGCAAGTCCACCAGTGTGCTCTTGCCGGCCCCGGATGATCCCACCAGGCCAATGGTCGTGCGGGCGGGTATTTCCAGCGAGAGTTTGTCCAGCGCGGGTCGATCATGCTGTGGATAGCGATAGGTCACGCCCTCGACCCGAATGGCCTGCTGCGGCGCCAGTGGGGCAAAGCCCTCGCCGCGCGGGGGCTGGATGTCGCCGCCGCGGTCACCCAGGTCCTTCAGGATGTTGTCGACCGCCGCAAAATTGAAGCGCAGGGCCGCCACGTTCTGGAAGATTTTCTGGAAGGCGGGAATCAGCTGCTTGCCCGCCAGCGCATACAGGCCAAGCAGGGGGAGGGCCTGGGCGAGGCCCCCGTCGCCGGCCATCAGGTACAGCACGAGCAGCAGTACGCCACCAAAGGCGATCGCCTCGATCGCGTATTGCGGGGTGTCCTGCAGGAGTACCGCATTCGCCTGGTGCCGGGCATAGCGCCTGGACGGGTGCCGGTAGCGCTCCAGGTAGTCGCGCTCGCGCCCCAGCAGGCGGATCTCCTTGGCGCCCGCGAAGGCCTCGGCCGCCGCGGTGAAGCGCTCGCGGTTGGCCTCCACCCGGTCCTGTCCGATCCGGTTCAGCCAGATTCGGGCCACGATGTAGATGGCCGCATAAACGCTGCCCAGACCCAGGGCCACGGTGAGCGCGAGCCACGGCTCGACCAGGATGAGCAGGGCGATAATCGAGACTGCCAGCAGGCCCTGGCTGACCAGCCGCATGGCCGGCATTACCGCGCCACTGATCGCGTGCGTAGTCTCCTGCAGGATCGTCTTGGCCAGGTCACCGGAATTGCGGTGCAGAAAGAAGGTATAGGGCCGCCGCAGATAGTCGGCCATCAGGCGGCGGGACAGTTCGTATTGCTGCATGTGGGAGAAACGGGTGATCGACCACTGCGTCAGCGCCTGCAAGAGCGTCCCGAGCATGAACATCACAAACGCGGCTACCCCCAGAAAGTAGAGAAACTCTCCGGTCGACTCGAACCCGAGGGTGTTGTACGCCTCGTTTAACAGCGCGTGGCCGTGAACCATGTCCGGGTCGGACAGCACTGCGAGAAACGGCATCACCGAGGCGACCCCTACGGTCTGCATGAACGCCGCGATGATCATGAGGATCACCAGCAGGCCGACCTTGCGCCGATCCCGGGGGTGCAAAAGGGCGTTTAACTTGCGCAAGGTTCCAAACATGAATCAACCGGTTTTCAGTATCGAGATCCCTATGACGTATAGCGTTTTTTTACCCTCGAGGAAACGGGAAAGTGAGTCCTGACGGGGCGGAATGGCGCGTTAATTACAAAACTCATGCGGTCGTCCAATTCGAAACATCAGGTAAATCCCCCGCGGTCGGGATTGCGTGATTTAACAGGTTTCCGGATTCTCCCAGAAGAGGGTGGACAGCCCGCTATCGGCGAGTATTCAAGTAAAACCGCCGCCAGCAGGAGCGGCCTCCATCCCGTACATTTGTGACTTCAAGGAGTGGTCGAATGGCCATGGACGAGTTCGGTTTGCACGCCGGTTTCCTGCACGCGGCAAGGCAGTTCGCGGATCGCCCGGCGCTGGATGTGGAGGGGGGCGAGATCCGTTATCGGGATCTCTACGCCGCCAGTGCCAGCCTGGCTTCAGCCCTTCAGGCCGTCCTGCCCGCCGACGGGCCGCGCACGATCGGCGTCCTGGCCCAGCGCTCGCGCATCCTGTATCAGGGCCTTCTCGGGGTGCTGATGGCCGGGCACACGCTGGTACCCCTGAATCCGTCCTTCCCCCCCGAGCGAACACGGCGGATGGTCGACCTGGCCGGCCTGGGGGCCCTGGTTGTGGATGCCACCGGGATGCAGTCGCTGGATGGCTGGCTGGGGCCGGAGCATTCCGACTGTGCGATCTGGCTGCCGACCCGGGAGGACTGCGATGCCTTTCAGTCCCGCTGGCCCGGACATGCCTTCCATGCCATGGACGAGGCGTCTCTCCCCAAGGGATGGTCGCCGGCCCCGGTCAATCCCGACGATCTTGCCTGTCTGTTCTTCACCTCGGGCAGTACCGGCGTACCCAAGGGCGTGGCCGTGCGTCATCGCAATGCGGCCCGGTTCGTCGCGATGTCGCGGGAGCGCTATGACCCTCTGGGGCTGAGCGAGAATGATCGGTTCTCGCAGTTCTACGACATTACCTTCGACTCCTCGATGTTCGACCTGTACGTGGGCTGGGCCTACGGGGCGTGTCTTTGCTGCCCCTCCGCCCGCGAGTGGTTCAACCCCAACCGCTACATTGCCGACAAGGCCCTGACCGTCATCGACATCACGCCGTCGGCCGGCCATGGCATGAGTCGCCGCAACGGCTGGGCCCCCGGCCGTTTCCCCCACCTGCGGCTGTGCCGCTTTGGCGGCGAGGCCCTGTCGGCGGAACTGGCCAGGATCATGGCGGCCGCCGCGCCCAACGCCACGATCGACAATGCCTACGGGCCCACCGAGTGCACCGTCGATGCCTGTTTCTACCGCTGGGATCCCGAGCGGTCGCCCGCGGAATGCATACACGGGATGGCCCCCATCGGCTATCCGGGCAACCAGGTCGGCATTCGCGTGGTCGACGAGGCCTTTCACGACGTGCCGGAAGGGGACGAGGGCGAACTCCTGATCAGCGGGCCGCAGGTCAGCGCCGGGTACTGGAAGGACCCGGAGCGCACCGCGGCTGCATTCATCCGGCTCGGGGACGACAGCGCCCTGTATTACCGCACGGGCGATCTCGTGCGGCGCCCGTATCCCGGAGAGCCCCTGCAATTCCTCGGGCGCTTCGATCACCAGATCAAGATTGGCGGCGTGCGCATCGAACTGGGCGAGATCGAACAGGCCCTGCGCGAGGCCGCGGTGACCGACCAGGCGGTTGCGATCGGCTGGCCGCGCACCGCGAGCGGGGCCTCCGGCATCATCGCGTTCGTGGTCGCCGAACACGCCGACGCGGAGAGGATTCGGGAACAACTGAGGCAGCGGCTCCCCACCGTGATGGTGCCGCGGGAGATCCATCTTCTGGACGAGCTGCCGCTGAACGCGAATGGCAAGGTCGATCGCAAGATGCTCGTCGAGACGCTGCAGGCGGCCGAAGCGTGAATCACTCTGCGCTTGCAAACCCGGCCACTGCGAGGGCGGCGAGATGATGGATGCGCTGGTGCAATCGCCCCCGCGCGCTATGCGTTCATCGATCTGGGGTCGGGCAAGGGCAAGGCGCTGCTACTCGCGTCGCATCACCCGTTTCGGCGGATCATCGGGGTCGAGTACAACCCCCGCCTGGATGCGATCGCCGCCGCGAATGCGCGGATCTACCGGCACCCCGAGCGCTGCATGCACCGGATCGAAACCGTCTGTGGCGACGCCGGTGCGTTCGAGTTGCCGCCGGGCGACCTGCTGATCTACCTGTTCAACCCCTTCAAGGCCGCGATCATGGAGCGCGTGCTCGCGAACCTCGAGAGCGCCCTGCAGGCCGACGGAGAGCGGGACGTGCTGGTCGTGTACCAGAACCCGACCCAGCGAAGGCTGCTGGACGAGGCCCCGTTTCTGGAGCGGGTGGCCTACCGGGAGTACCGCACCAGGCGGCTGCGAAAGATGCCGATCGGTCGTGTCGCGGTGTACCGAAACCACTGAGGCCCTGCGCGCGCCTAGCCCCGCGCGAGCAGGGCCTTCACCGTACTGGCCCCCAGATACCCCCAGGTCTTCATGCGTCCCGGTCGTCGGACCAGGGCCTGAAAGAACGCGCGCCGGGCGATCCGTGGGTCCCCCTCCCAGTAGTGGTGGTAGCCAAAGGTGAAACAGGCATTACCCAGGCGCTCGCGAACCCGGGGCCAGGGGGTCTTCTCGCCGTTGGGTCCCACCAGACCCCAGCGGCCCAGCGCCCGCTGGACGACCTCGACCTCGTAGTTCACATCCGGGTACTTGGTCATGCAGCCACGCCCGTGCAGTCGATAAAGGGCGGTGACCCGGTCCAGCTGGCGGTATTCGGTCAGTCGCGAGGCGCGAATCCAGTAGTCATAGTCCTGGCCGCGCTTGAGTTGCGGGTCGAACGGGCCCACTTGTTCCACCAGCTCGCGCCGCATCATCACCGTGATCGTATGCGGCAGGGATTCCATCAGCAGCTGGTTGTACACCCAGCCCGAACCCTCCGGGACAATCCCCGGTGTCTCGGTCACCGGGACCGGGGGATCGGCCAGGGTATGGGGCGGGGCGAACTGTCCCTTGGCATCCGGTTTCCACGCCAGAAAATCCGTGTGTACCAGGCCGATCTCCGGGTGCTGCTGCATGTACAGCACCTGCGCGGTCAGCTTGCCGGGCAGCCAGACATCGTCGGAATCGATGAAGGCGATGAAGTCGCCCTGTGCGGCCGCGATGCCCGCATTGCGGGCCACGGCCGCCCCCTGGTTCTGCTGGGTCAGTAGCGTCAGACGGTCGCCATACCCGCGCAGGACCTCGACCGTCCCGTCGGTCGAGCCGTCATCCACCACGATCAGCTCGATGCCGGGATAGTCCTGATCCAGGACGCTGTCGACCGATTCGGCAATGTAGGCCGCCGTGTTGTAGGCGGGCATGATCACCGACACCAGTGGCTTGCGGGGGAGCCCCTCCGGCTCGGCCGAGGGTGTGCTGTGCGCCAGGGAAGTTTCCATGGGGGACATCATCCCGGGCTTTGCCCTGGCACCTGGCGCAGCCAGTCATGCGTCCATGTTGCAACCTGGTCGCGCCATTCACGGCGGGAAAAGGTGTGGTTCGCGTCCGGCAGTTCGCGCAGGGTCACGCGTGGCTGTCGCAGCAAGCCGTCCCAGGCCGGTGCATGGCTGGCCACATCCCGAAACTCGGCGGCTGTCAGGTCCTCTCCGCTCAGGACCAGCAGGATCGGCCCGCGAAAGCGGCGCCAGCCCTCGGCCATCCGGTCCGGCAGGGGGGCCGACGAAACATCGGCACGGCCCTCGTCGGTCGCAGCCGGGGAAGCCCCGGTACGACGACGGCCCAGTACCGTGCCGACCATCCGTCCCAGGGAACGCAGGGAGACCCACGGGTTGAAACGCCCCTTCAGGGCGCCTGACCAGAAGTCGCGCGAAACAAGCCGCTGGAGGTAGTAGGTCTTCAGGTAGGCGCGGGCCAGGCCCTCGTCGGTGCGGACCCACGGGTTGGCCAGCACCAGGCCCGCCACCCGGGGGTCCCGCCAGGCATAGAACAAGGCGGCGGAGGCCGCACCGCACAGACCCCAGATTACGACCTCGCGCATGCCCGGCACCTCGGCCGAGAAGGTATCCATCGCCGCGCGCAGGTCATCGTGCACTTCTTCGTAATCGCGCTGGGCGCCGGACGAGTCGCCCATGCCGCGGAAGTCGAAACGAAATACCGGGACCCCTTGAGCCGCCAGGTCGCGCGCCAGGAGCAGAAACTGGCGATGGCTGCCGACGCGATACTGCGGGCCGCCCACGGCGATCAGCACACCTCGCGTGGCCCCGGCGGAACCGGGGTGGAGAATGCCGAGCAGCTCATCCTCGCCCAGCCGGAAGACGACCGCCCGCTCGTTCATGCCGCCCGCCCCAGGGATACCGTGTGTCCCAGGCAATCCATGGTGTGTTCCAGCAGGGCCGGGACCTCGAGGATGTCCGGCGCATTCCAGAAGGGTTCGCCGAGGACAACGGAGGCGTGTGCTTCCACCCCCTGCTCGCGCCACGCATCCAGCGTCCGGGTGCTCCCCGGGGACAGAGCAGCGCCCTCGCTGTCGCTGACCTCGAACCAGTACACCGGCCCGTGTGGCGGTGGTGCCAGCCGGGCTTTTGCCAGTGCCTCTGCCAGGGCCGGCGCCAGGGTATAGCCGGCGACCTCGATGGCTTCTCCCGCCTCCAGTCGGCCGCGCAGCTGCCCCGTGCTTTCTTTCTCTCCGCCCATCATGGCGGCGGCCATGCGCAGGCGGAGGAACTGTGTCAGGTGCTGTTCGCCGTTGGTGACCGGTTGCCACAGCACGGTCGCCGCCACCGACGGGGCGCGTGTGGCCAGAAGCTCGCTGATCAGCAGGGCGCCCGCGCGCAGTCCCCAGAGAATCAGGGGCCCCTGGTCGTCGGATGTCGCCTCCAGGTGATCCAGGCAGCGCGTGACGTCGTCGAGCCAGGTCTCCCAGCGCGCATCGCCAAAATCGCCTCCGCTGTCGCCGCAGCCGTACAGGTCCGGCAACAGGACGGTGTAGCCCTCGCGGGCCATGAGTCGGGCTTGCAGCGCCACCATGCGCCGGGCCTTGTTCAGCTCCTCGGCAAAGGGTGGTACGAACAGGACCCGCCCGCGGGCCGGGGTCCGGGCGGTCGGATACAGGACATAAAAGACTGGTCCGGCGCAGCCCGGCAGGAAACCGGCCTCCATCTAGGCACCATTCTTGTGTTCAACGAAATCGACCAGGGCGCCGACGGTCTCGAACGTCTCCGCACTGACGTCATCGTCATCGATCACGATGTCGAACTGTTCTTCCATCTCGTTGATCAAGGAAACCACCGCCATGGAGTCCAGTTCGGGGACCCCGCCCAGCAGGGGTGTGGAGCGGTCAAAGTGCTGGGCGCGGCCGTTCAGACCAAGGGCGCTGTCAAGCAAGGCCTTGATGTGCTCGAGCGTCGACATAATGCTGATCTCCTGTTCCCTGGTGGCGCATTCCACATACTTCCGGAAGCCCTATTGTGAAAGTTTGTGGCCGACAACTGGAGACCTTGCGGGTACCAAATAATCAATACTTTAAAGTGGTCGGCAGTCCCTCCATCATTGAGTTTTAACTTTTGCCGGCATTTTTGTTTGCTGTAAGGCAAACACGGAAATGTATATATCGGCATGCCCACGGACGCCATCACAGGCGGGCGTTTGAACGCCACCGAAGGCGACAGGAAGGCCAATGGCGGGACTATGTGGATGGTTTGGGTCGCCCAGGGAGGCGGCGGGCAATATCCTCGGCCTGCAGGAGGCCGGGCTCCCTTCGGTCCCGGGTGAGTCCAGTGCGCGCTGTGATGGCCCCCGGGGCGGGTGTCTGGTCCAGGGCGGCTGGGTGGCCCAGGCCCCGGATGGGCTGATCGCGGCCGTCGCCGGCCACCCCCGGTGGCGGGAGCGCGGCCTGCAGCGCCTGGCGCTGCAGCAGTCGCCCGGACATGCCTTGCTGGACGCCTACCGGCGTTTCGGCGATGCCCTGTTCAGCCAGCTGGCGGGGGATTTCGTGGTGGCGATCCTGGACCCGCAGCGGCCGCGCCTGCTCGCGGGCGTGGACCGTATGGGGCAGGCCTCGCTGCACTGGGCGGCGGTGCCGGGCGGGGTAGTCTTCGGGACCACTGCGGGCAGTGTGGTTCGCTATCCTGGTCTGAGCCGCGACCCGACCCCCTCGGGGCTTTATCACTACCTCTTCTTCCACATGTTGCCCGCACCGGTCAGTGTGTTCGCGGGCGTCGAGAAGCTGCGCGCCGCGCACTACCTGGACCGCCAGGCGGACACCATCCGCGTGAGGTCGTACTGGGTCCCGCATTTTCGCGAGGCGCGCATGGGCGATGCCGCCGAGATGGGCACGGCCCTGCGGGATCAGCTGCGCAATGCCGTCAAGCAGCAGCAGGAGACGCCGAAGCCGGGGGCCTTTCTCAGCGGAGGGCTGGACAGTTCGACCGTGGCCGGGCTCCTGGCCGAGACCACCCCCGAGCCGCCGCCGACATTCAGCATCGGTTTCGATGCCCCGGGTTACGACGAGATGGAGTACGCCCGCATCGCGGCCCGGCACTTTGCGACCCAGGCGAACGAGTACTACGTGACGCCGGACGATGTCGTCGCTGCCGTCCCCCTGATTGCCGGCAGTTATGACGAGCCCTTTGGCAACTCCTCGGCACTGCCTGCCTATTTCTGTGCCCGCATGGCGGCACAGGCGGGCGTGACCCGGCTGCTGGCCGGTGATGGTGGCGACGAGCTGTTTGCCGGCAACGCACGCTATGCCAAGCAGGGCCTGTTCGAGCACTGGCAGCGCCTGCCGCGCACCTTGCGCCAGGGCATGCTGGAACCCCTGGCGACCCGCATCCCCCAGGGGGCCGGCTGGCTGAGCAAGGCGCGCCGCTATGTGGAGCAGGCGCGCATCCCGCTGCCCGATCGGCTGCAGACCTACAACTACCTGTACCACCTCTCGCCCACGGCGATGTTCGAACCGGACTTTCTCGCGGCGGTGGATACCCGGGCCCCGTGGGATTTGATGCGCGAGATCCACGACCAGCCGGCACACGCCTCGTCGCTGAACCGCATGATGTACCTGGACTGGCAGCAGACCCTGGCCGACAACGACCTGCGCAAGGTCACTCGGATGTGCGAGCTGGCCGGCGTGGATGTCGTCTTTCCGATGCTGGACGACGACGTGGTGGAATTCTCCCTGGGCATCCCGTCCGACCAGAAACTGCGCGGGCAGCGGCTGCGCCACTTCTACAAGGAGGCGATGCAGGGCTTCCTGCCCGACGCCATCATCGACAAGAAGAAGCATGGCTTTGGTCTGCCCTTCGGGGTGTGGATGCACGACCACGCGCCACTGCGCGAACTGGCCTATGACAGCCTGCTGCGCCTCAAGGGGCAGGGCTTTTTGCGGCCGCAGTTCATCGACGAACTGATCGCGCTGCACCGCGACGGACACGCGGCCTACTACGGCGACATGGTGTGGGTGCTGATGATGCTGGATCTCTGGCTGCACGCCCCGCCGAGCGAGATGCCGGCCGAAGCGCGCGCCCAGGCGGGCGGTTACTGAACCCGGCAGACCACGTGCCGGTGCTTGCCGCCGGCTTCCGGGGCGATCGCCTCGACCTGGCGGATCTCCATCGTCAGGGATTCCCCCAGGGCCTGTGTGAAGGCACGCCGCAGGCCTTGCGCCACGGCCTCGGCCAGTGGCTCGTCGAGGACCAGCAACAGCTCGACCCGGTCCGGCGCGTGCTGGATGATCTTGTACGAGCGCAGCCCCGCGATCTCGCGCAGGCAGTAGTTGAAATGACTGCCGTGCACCCAGCGGCCATCGAGCGCGACCAGGCCGTCGTTGGCCCGGCCCTCGATCTCCCGCAGCAGCGGCAGGCCGCGCCCGCAGGGGCAGGGCGCGGGGTCCAGCGCGCCACGATCACCGGTACGGTAGCGGATGAAGGGATACTCCGGGCCCATCAGGTTGGTGACCACGATCTGTCCGGTCGCGCCGGCCGGAAGCGGGCGGCCGGCATCGTCCAGAATCTCGACGATCAGCGCCTCGGCCGTCAGGTGCAGCCCGCCATGCGGGCACTCGCGTGCGATCAGGCCGGCATCCCGGCCGCCATACTCGTTCGCGACCCCGCAGCCCAGTACGTCGGTGATGATCGCCCGCCATTCCGGGCGCAGGACCTCCGACGTGGTAAAGGCCACCCGAATGCCCAGATCATCCAGGCACCGCCCCTGTTCCCGCGCGCGTGCGCAGACCCGTGCCAGTACGGAGGGATAGCCGAAGATCATGCGCGGGCGGAACTCGCGAATCTGGTCAATGATGGCATCGACCCGTGCCCGGTCGAGGTCACGGGCCGGGACCAGGCGCGAGCGCAGTACGCGGTCGCGCCAGGACCGCAGGCGATTCTGTACGTCGGTCTCGTTCGGTGCGCCCCACAGGACCAGCTCGCGATCGCCAATGTCGACGCCCCACCAGCGGGTCGCGCGCCACTTGGCGGCGATGTCCATCGCAATGCGTTCGTGGCCCAGCCAGAAGGCCAGCGGTTCGCCGGTCGAACCGCTGGTACGTTGCGCGACCAGGCCTTGTGCCCCCTCGGCCCGCCACCCGGCGCCTGCCTGGCGCAGCACGGCCTTGTCGATGACCGGCAGGCGCTCCAGATCCGCAAGGCTCGTCAGTGCGCGGGGTGACCAGTCCTGGTCGGCAAACCACTGGCGATAGAACGGTACCTGTTGTGCGACGCGCTCGAGCAGGATCTGCAGGCGGGTCAGCTGCAGGTTCTCCAGCGCCGCGGGTGCCCACCACTGGGTCGCCTCCAGCGCCTTGCGCAGGGGCACCGTCGGGTGCCCCTTCAGCCGTTCGTGTACGGGAAACGCGCCATGCGCGACCAGCGAGGTGTACAGCCCCATCTTCAGGCGCGCCTTGGCAGGCGGTGGTCCACGGGCCCGGCGATCGTCTCGAAGGCCGCGACCAGTTCCGGAATCCGCACCCGCCAGTCATTCGCCCGCGCATGGGCCAGGATCGCCGCGCGGTCCCACTCGCGACCCAGGGCCTCGTGGATCGCCGCGCGCAGTGCGTCATGATCCCCGTACGGGACGATCAGCCCCACCTGCTCCGAGGCGACGACCTCGGCGTTGCCCCCCACATCCGTGGTGACGATGGGCAGCCCGCAGGCCGAGGCCTCCAGGAAGACATTCGCCCAGCCTTCAAAGCGCGTGGCCAGCACGAACAAGTCCCCCGCGGAGTATACGAACCGTAGCGCGTCGGGCGCGACGGGCCCGAGGAACCATACCCGGTCCTGCAGCCCCAGGGACTGGACCTGCTGGCGCAGCTCGGCCTCGTTGTTGCCCTCGGGGGTCCCGCCTCCGGCAATCACCAGGTGCAGATCCCGGTGCTGTTGCAGCAGTTCCGGCAGGGTTGCGATCACGCGGTGAAAGCCCTTGCGCTCGGACAGTCCGCCGACGGAGATCAGGAACCGCCCCTCGGCGGGCAGCCCCAGGCGTTGCCGGGCTTGAGCCCGATCCTCCGGCTTGAAGCGGTCGAGATCGGCCCCGTTCCCCACGACCTGCAGATGATCGGGCTCGATGCCCCAGTCCAGCGCCTCGTCGCGCAGCGCGCTGGCCACCGAGAACACCCGCGCCGCATCCTCCAGCGCCCGGCGAATCTGCCCCCGGTGCAGTGGCCGGTCGCGGAAACGGTTCAGGCTGCCGCGCAGGGTGATGGTGTAGGGGTGGTGCAACCAGCGCGACAGCCAGCGCGCGGCGACCCCGTCGGGATAGATGAAATGGGCATCGATCACGTCGAAGCCGAGTTCGCGCTGCAGCCGACGCATCAGGCGCAGACTGCCGAGCGCCTGAAAGAAGCCGTCGGTCCACTTGAACAGGCCCGGGATACACAGGAAACGGGGGTGGTAGACGCGAATCGAGCCCTGTCTCTCGAAGGCCGGCAGCGGCGGTCGGGCGTGCGGGCGCAGGCGCCCCAGCCAGTTCTGGAACGGGAACCAGGGCGCCGGAGCGACGACGACCAGATCCAGATGTTCGGCGACCCGGCGCATGCGCTCGCGCACGAACAAGCCCAGATTGGGCTGTGCCGCGTTCGGGTACACGCGCGTGAAGACCATCAGACGTGGCCGCCGCTCATCCGGCACGCAGCACCTCCGGCCGGGCCCGCAGCCCGTCGTAGACGGACTGGTAGCGAGCGACACTCGCCGCCCAGGTGCGCTCCTGTTCCACGAAGCGCCGCCCGTTCTCGCGCACCCGTGGCCAGTGTTCCGGGTGCTCCAGTGTCGCCAGCACCCGGGCGGCCAGGGCTTCGGGGTTGTCGGCGGGGAACAGCCAGCCGGTCTCGCCATCGCGGATCAGTTCCCGGTGGCCGCCCACGTCCGATGCCACCAGCAGGCGCCCCTGGGCCATCGCCTCCAGTGGTTTCAGCGGCGTGACCAGCTCGGTCAGGCGCATCGAATGGCGTGGATACACGAGCAGGTCGACCAGGTCGTAGTAGCGCTGTACCTGGTGATGCGGGACGCGCCCGGTGAAGATGACGCGGTCCTGGATGCCGAGGCGTTCGGCCTGGGCCTTCAGGCGTTCGGCCTGCGGCCCGCCCCCGACCAGCAGGATGCGGACGTCGGGCGTCCGGGCCTGGATAAGCGGACAGGCCTCGAGCAGGGTATCCAGTCCCTCGTAGGCATAAAAGGACCCGAGAAAGCCGAGCACACGGGCGTCACCCAGACCCAGTTGGGCCTTCAGGGCGGGGTCGGGCTGACCGCCCAGGTGGAAGTCATCCGCGTCCACCGCATTGGGGATCACGGTGACCCGTTCGGGCGGGATCCCGCGCGCGATGATGTCGCGGCGCAGCCCCTCGCAGATGGTGGTGACATGGCCCACGCGCTTCAGGGCATAGGTCTCCAGCTCTCGCGTCAGGCGGTAGCGCAGCCCATGTTCGCGGGCGGTGCCATGGTCGACCGCGGCGTCCTCCCAGAATGCCCGCACCTCGTAGACCACCGGAATGCCCAGCCGGCGACCGGCACGCAGGGCCGGCAGGGCATTCAGCGCGGGCGAGTGCGCATGGATGATGTCGGGTGCGACCTGGCAGGCGACGCGGGTCAGCCGCTGGGTCAGTGCCTGCATCAACCCCCATTGTTCCACCCCCGGGATCGCGCTCGGGTTGTAGGTCGTGCGGTAGAAATGCAGGCCGTCGATCGTCTCCTCGTCGGTCTGGGCGCCGGTATGCTTGGGGCTGGTCAGGTGACACGTCTGCCAGCCCCTGCGGTGCTGTTCGCGCAGGATGGCCGCGGTGCGAAAGGTGTACCCGCTGTGCAGCGGGATGGAGTGGTCGAGGACGTGGAGGATCTTCATGCCGCCGCCCTCGCTTCGTCGCCCGGCGCCGGTCGGGTCACCACGAGCCAGAATCCCAGGCAGCGCAGCGTGGCCTTGTCGAGCCCGCGAAACGGCGCGGCCAGATAAGGGGCCACTGCAGCCACATCCTCGTCCAGTGCCTCGGCCGTGGACTCGATATGCCGTATCACCAGCCCCGTGTTCTCGATCGCCTGCCGGTAGCGGTCCAGACGCCAGCGGTTCGGGACCCCCTTGCCGGCATACATCCAGTGCCACAGGCCGACCGGCCAGGTGAGAAAGTCGAGCGGATTCTCGCGGTGCAGGCCATGACTCTTGAGGTCCACCTGGTGGACCGCCAGCGCCCCCGGTTTCAGGGCCTTCGCCATGTCGCGAAAGGTCGCGTCCAGGTCGTTGACGTGTTCCAGCACCGCGCGCGAATAGATCAGGTCGACGTCGGCGTTCAGGCCCGACAGTCCATCCCGGGTCACGCGGTATTCCAGCCGCTCGCGGCGAAACCCCGAGGCCGGATCATCGGGACGTACGAAGCACGCGGCCGCCCGTTCGCGCGCGGCGGGGTCCAGGCCGTCCAGCAGGCACTGCAGGACCTCCAGCTGAAAGGGACTGCGCTGCGACAGTGCAAAGCGGTCGACGCAGGTTACCCGGGCCGCGCCATGGGCCAGCATCAGCAGGGCCACGCCGGGTACGTCGCCGGGCCCGTACTCCAGCAGGTGCTTGTCGCGAAGCGCGTCCTCGATCGCCTCGGGCGGGACCTCCAGCTGATCGAAGTAGTCGAAGAAACAGGTGGTGAAGTACTGCGCCACGGATTCCGCCGTCTCCGCGCCCCGACCACGGCCGGTCTCTTGGGTCAGACGCACATAGAGTCCGGGGGCGCCCCGGGCCAGGAGGTTGCTGAGGATCGCGCGGGAGGCACGCGAGGCATCGGCAACCGGGTGGCGTCCATACATGGCTAGGCTCCAGGCAGGACACAGCCGCTGCGCGGGCTGGTCGGTTGCACCTTGTCCAGAAAGGTCTGGAACATCATCAATGACCACAGCGCCGCGCTGTGATCGCGCGCGCCCCGGCCGTGCTCGTCGACCAGACGCCTGAGGGTGCGTTCGTCGAACAGCCCGGAATCGCGCATCTGCTCCCCCAGCACCCGCTCGTGCATCACCTCGCGCAACGGCCCCCGGAACCAGTTGGCCAGGGGTACGGCGAAGCCCCGCTTGCGCCGATAGAGAATCGAGTGGGGCAGGTAGGGTTCCATCGCCTTTTTCAGAACCGCCTTGCCTTCGCCATCGCGCAGCTTCAGTTCCGGTGCAAGGGTGGAGGCCCACTCCACCAGCGGGTGATCCAGCAGCGGCACGCGGACCTCCAGCGAGTGAGCCATGCTGGCGCGGTCGACCTTGGTCAGGATGTCGCCCGGGAGGTAGGTCTTGAGGTCCAGGTACTGCACCAGCGAGAGCGGGTCATCGGTCGGGGCCCGCCCGGCATGGGCGCGCAGCACCTCGACCGCCCCGTAGCCCTGCAGCTCGCGGCGGAATGCGGACGAGAACAGCGTGCTGCGCTGCTCGTCGCGCAGCACCGACACGCCCTGGAAGTAGCCCTCGACCGCATCCCGTGCCAGTGCCTGAAAGGTCGCCCGAGCGCGCAGCGGGCGCGGGGCCCAGTCCGCCTTGGGGTAGACCTGGGCCAGGCTGCCGAACAGCACGCGCCGCAGGCCCAGGGGCAGCGGGTTGCGCAGGCGTTCCTCGGCGAGGTGGTGCCGATAGCGGCGATAGCCCGCCAGGGTTTCGTCGCCCCCGTCGCCGGACAGCGCGACCACGACCTGTCGGCGGGCCTGCTCGCAGACGCGGTAGGTCGGCAGGGCCGAGCTGTCGGCAAACGGCTCGTCGTAGAGATCGCCCAGACGCTCCAGCAGGGCAAAGTCATCGGGGTCGACCTCGCGGTTGTGATGGTCCGTTGCGTAGCGCTCGGCGACCTCCCGGGCATAGCGTGACTCGTCATAGGCGGGGTCGGCAAAGCCGATGGAGCAGGTGCGCACGGGCTCGGAGGAGAGCCCGGCCATCATCGCCACCACGGCGCTGGAATCCACGCCCCCCGACAGGAAGGCCCCCAGCGGTACCTCGGCCACCATGCGGATGCGCACGGCCTCGCGCAGACGTTCGGTCAACTCCTCCGCCGCCTCCGACATGCCGATGGGCGCGGCTGTCGCAAAGGGGACATCCCAGTACGCGCGCGGACTGGCGGCGGAGCGCTGGTTGCGCCGTACGCTCAGCGTATGCCCCGGTGGCAGCTTGTGGACGCCGGACAGAATGCTGCGCGGCTCGGGCACATAGCCATAGGCGAAGTATTCCTCGACCGCGCAGGGGTCGAGCTCGCGCGTCTGCCCGGGATGGGCCAGCAGGACCTTGAGCTCGGAGCCAAAGATCAGTTGGCCATCCGGGAGTTCGCTGTAGTAAAGCGGCTTGATGCCCAGGCGATCCCGCGCCAGAAACAGGGTCTGGGTGTGGCGATCCCAGAGGGCGAAGGCGAACATCCCGCGAAAGCGCTGGACGCAGTCCTCGCCCCATTCCTCCCAGGCGTGCACGATGACTTCCGTATCGCAGTGGGTACGAAAGCGATGGCCCGCCCGCTGGAGTTCGTGAGTCAGCTCCGGGAAGTTGTAGATCTCGCCGTTGTAGGTGACGACGACGCTGCCGTCCTCGTTGAACAGCGGCTGCTGGCCACCCTTGAGGTCGATGATGGACAGGCGTCGGTGCGCCAGCCCGACCCCCGGTTCCAGGTGGATTCCACCTTCGTCCGGGCCCCGGTGGAACTGGGTCGCATTCATGCCCTCCAGGCAGGCGCGATCGATCGGGCGCCGCCCGTTCAGATCGAAAATACCGGCGATACCGCACATGTCAGCGTCCCGTCGTTTCGTGTTGTCGCCGGCGGCCCCCCGCCCGAACCGAGGGGGTTCGGGCGTTGGCCCTGTCCAGCAGGCTGTCGTAGACCCCGAGGTAGCCGGCCACCATGGCGTCCAGGCTGAACGCGGCCTCGGCGCGAATGCGGGCCGCCTGTCCCATGCGCTTGCGGGCATCCGGATTGGCGAGCGCATTACGGATGGCCTCGGCGAGGGCACCGGGCGCCCCTGCGGGGACCAGGGCCCCCGTCTTTCCGGGGGTCACCAGGTCAGGATTGCCGCCGACGTCGGTCGCGATCACCGGGAGCCCGGACGCCATGGCCTCGAGAATGGTGTTGCAGATCCCCTCGGCCAGCGAGGGGAGGACAAAGAGGTCCATCGCCCGCAGGCACTGCGGGATGTCCTCGCGGGCGCCCGGCAGCCATGCCTGCTGCGCGACCCGGGCGCCCTCCAGGCGCTGGCGGGCCTGTTCCCTCAGCGGGCCGTCACCCACGATCACCAGGCGAAGACGGTCGAAGGGCACCGGGGCGTTTTCGCGCAAGGCGATGAACGCCTCCACCAGATCCAGTGGGGCCTTCACCGCCTGCATCCGCATCACGCTCCCGATCACGATGTTCTCCGGGCCGGCAAAGCCCGGGGGCCAGGGGCCTGTGCGGGCGCCCTCGCGCGGGTGGAAGCGTCCGGTATCCACCCCGTTGCAGATGTGCGCGACCCGCTCGGTTCCGACACCAACCCGTTGCTGCAGGTAGTCCATCTGATGGCGCGACAGGGCGATGTACCGGCCGACCAGGGGGCGCACCAGCCGTCGCATGTAACGATGCTTGTCGCGGGAGCCATCGAGGTCGGCAATATCCCAGCCATGCTCGCCATGTACCCGGGCGCGCACGCCGGCCAGGGCGGCGGTGACCTGCCCCTCCAGCGTGGCCAGATTGCGGGTGTGGACGATCGCGGGCCGCAGTTCGCGGAGCAGCCGCCACAGGCGCCGATGCACCCCGAAGTCCTTGCCCTCGCGCTTGTGCAGGGCATGCAGGCTGACGTCCTCCCGCTGCAGGCGCTCGCTGAACCGCGTGTAGTCGGTCATGCAGATGATCGCGTGCCGGTAGCGCTCGGCGGGCATGTGATTGAGCAGGTTGACCAGCCCGTTCTCCATGCCGCCGACATCCAGGCGATGGATGACATGAGCCACGCATGGGCGCGGGTCGGTGGCGCTGTCCTGGGGTGTCCGGGTATTCATCGCTGGCTCACGTCCTGCAGCTGTTCCAGCATCTGTGGCATCGCGGCCTCCACATAGGCGCGCATTGCGTCCTCTGCCGGCTGCAAGTCGTCTCGGTACTCGGCATAGACCACGATCAGTGCGGCATCGTCGCGCCCGCCCAGCAGCCGGCTCGTGGCCTCGCGGGCCTTGACCTCGAAGGGCCGGGTGGTGAGATGTCCGTTCGCCCAGTACCACTGCCACGCCACCATCTGCTGCTGGCGGCCGCGCAGCAGGACCCGCTGCGGATCGGGATAGCCCGCGACCTCCGCCTGGCCACGGCGGGTCTGGCTCCACTCGGCCCGCTCCCGGCCCGCCAGCGTGTTGTGCCAGCCGAGCATGTTTCCGTGGCGCGCCTGTTCGCGGTAGAAGCCTACGTGCATCCCAACTGCGGCCTGTGAATCGTTCACGACCCAGCCCCCGCGCTCCGCACGCATGAACTGGTAGCCGGGTTGCCAGCCGGGCCGCTCCTCAGCGGGCACGGCGGTCCACCCGGAAGGCACGACCGGCCCGGTGCCCAGCCCCTGTACCGGGCCGAGATCCCGGGTGTCCATCCAGTGGGCATAAACGGGACCCAGCGTGACCACCAGCGCGGCGATCACCGCCATGTGAGCAAAGCCCATGGCCCCGGTCTGTTGGGCTGGTGCGGGGGGGCGGCGGGCGGGGGCTTCTTCCGTACCATCCTCGCGCCAGAGGGCGCCGATCCAGAACATCAGAAAGATCACGACACCGAAGAAGACCCAACCGTAGAGCAAGTGGTCGGCACCCGCGGCATATTCCATGTCGCTCAGGTGCCCGATCATCACGATCATGTAGGCGCGCAGGCCATTGGCGATGATCGGGACGATGATCGCGACACCGACAAAGGCCAGCCGCCGCCAGAGGCTGCGATACATCAGGTAGGCGTACAGCGTCCCCAGCGCGACCGACGCAATCAGATAGCGCACGCCGCTGCAGGCCTCGACCACCGACCAGCGTCCGGTTGGCAGTTCGAAGTGCAGGCCGTCGCGGTAAATCGGTATCCCGGACAGCTGCACGGCCGCGACGGTGAACTCCGCGGTGAAGTCCATCAGCGGCGGCACCAGAAATTCACCCAGTGGGACCGCGAACAGCAGGTAGGCCAGGGGAAACTGCAGGATACGCACGACCGCGGTGCCCATGACCAGCCACACCAGGAAGGGGATCATCAGGGTCGCGGCAAACTGGCGCACCGAGATGACATCCACCAGTTCGCCCATGACCCAGGCAAGCCCCAGCAGCACGATCGGTACCAGCGCCAGGGGATAGGGGCGGGGCGATACGGCTGCCAGTTCGTCGCGCTTGAGATAGACCAGAAACAGGACGATCGGCACGACCAGGAACCCGTGCGCGAAGGTATCCGAACGCGCCCAGGTATCCACCATCGAGACGAAGGTGGGCGCGAACACGATCAGCGTGGTCGCAATCAGGGCGGCCAGCGCCAGTACGGGAGCCCACCACCGCTGCACCAGCGGCTGGGACATCACGGTGGCCGGCGTGCTCATGCATCCCCCCGGGAGGCGATGGCCTCGCTCTCATGCGCCAGCCCGCTCTCGAGATAGTCGTGCAGGCACGCGAGGTTGCGGCCCCAGTCGTAGTCCGTGGTGATGCGTCGGCGCGCGCGGACAGCCATCCCGGGATCGGGCTGTTCCAGACACTGCAGGACCGCGCGGGCAAACACCTCGGGGTCAGTATCGGCCTCGATCACCTCGTCGTTGCGTACGGCGGTGATCCCCTCGAGCGCCTGCGGGGAGGCCACGACCGGCCGCGCCAGCGCCATGGCCTCGAGCACCTTGTTCTGGACCCCGCGCGCGATCCGCAGGGGCGCCACCGAGACCGCGGCGCCGCCGACCCAGGGGCGCATGTCCTCCACCGGCCCCACGACCTCGACGCCCGGCTGGCGCTCCAGTTCGCGGACCTCCGGCGCGGGCCGGCTGCCGACAATGTAAAAACGCACATCCGGATGAACCTGGCGAATGCGTGGCAGGACGGATTCAGCGAACCAGACCACCGCCTCCACGTTCGGCCAGTAATCCATGGCCCCGCTGAACACGATCGGCTGGACATGATCCGGGTAGGGGCTTTTCTGCGGGATCTGCTGCGGGTCGAAGTACGCCGCATCCACGCCATTGTTCAGTGCATGTACCCGCTCGGCACTTTCCGGCGCCAGGGCCCGAAACGTCGCGGCCTCGTCCGGTGATACGAACAGGCTGGCCTCGCTGCGCGCCGCGACCTGCCGTTCATAACGCAACAGCTGACGGCCCTCGCGGCGGTAGATCGCGCTCATCGGCCAGGGCTTGCTGGCGGCGTACTGGGTCCACTTGTCGGAGTCGACATCCACGAAGTCCACCACTCGCGTCAGGCCGGCCCGGTGCGGCAGGTATTGCGCCATTGCCGAGGAGAACACCAGCGCACGGGTGATCTCCTGCTGCTCCAGTACCTGGTTGACCCAGTGCTGCAGCGCCGCATCGCGATACCAGGGCAGGGTCAGCGGCTCCTGTGTCAGCAGGCCGCGCAGGGCGCGCCATTTCGCGCGTCCCGGCGAGAGAGGGCGCACGCAGACGCCCGCGCAGCAGCGCTCCAGCTCTTCGACGCAGGCCGCATCGGCCGGGTCGTCGATAAAGGTGCCCAGGTAGACCCGATAGCGCCGTGTCAGATCGCGCAGGATATGGTGCGAGCGAATCTTGTCGCCCTTGTTGGGCGGCCACGGGATTCGATGGGTCAGATAAAGAACGGCATCCATTGCAGGTTCACCCGTTGCCACAGTTGAAATTCAGAAACCCGTGTTAGCCGAGACTGCGGGACAGCCAGGGCCCCACGCGGTTGGCTACCGATAGCGGCAGTCGCTGCCACGCCTGTATGAAGTAGCGGTACTTCGGGTTGAGCGGGTTCACGTCGGGCATGGTCCGGGCACGCACCAGGTCGTATTCGTAGTACAGGGGCTGCGGCTCGAAGCCCCAGTTCTTCTTGAAGCTGAACGACCCGGTATCACGCTTGCTGCGGCCATAATCGAAGATGCGCAGGCCCGACTCGCAGGCCCGGCGCATCACCTCCCAGTACATGAAGTCATACCCGGCCACCTCGCGGGCGCGCGGTGTGCCGCCGCCGTAGTAGGGCAGGACCTGGTCGCGGAAGTAGAAGTTGAGCACGCTGGCCACAGGGGTCCCCGCGTCGGTGACGGTCAGGATCCGGCAGTCGTCGCCGAACACGGTGCGCAGGATGCGGAAGTAGCGCCGGCTGAACACGGGGGTCCCCATGCGATGCACGTTGGCCGCATAGATCGGGAAGAAGCGATCGATATCCTGGTCGATCTCGCTGACCAGCCCGGCCTTGATGCCCTTGCGCACCATGCGCCGCTGTTTGCGCGGGATCGCCTCCAGGTTCTCTTCGACCTCGTTCGCCATCTCCTTGCGAAAGGTCACGTAGAGGTGCTTGGTCGGCCGGTCCGGGTGGTAGGGTGCCATATGGCGGTACTCGAGATAATCCACCTTGTGTTGCCGCGCGAGTTCCCGGGCCCGGTTGTCCAGGGCCACGAAGGCCTCTTCGGTGCGCGCGGCGATGCCGCCGTACACACAGAACGGCAGCGAAACCAGGGAATGGCCGAACAGCACGCTGCGCACGCGCGCCAGGGGCAGGACTCCCTCGATCCCGTTCGGGCCCTCGGCCAACAGGAAATGGGTCGAGTGCCCGAAGGCCTGTTCGATGACCGTCTGCCAGCCCGCGCGATGGAAAAACGTCGCCACCGGGCAGGTCTCGACAAAGGCATCCCACCGGGCCACATCGGCCGGTGTGAGCTCCTGGACCCGCAGCGCGGCCGCGCGCGTGGTCGTGGATCGCGGGTCAGTGGACTTGAGCATGGCTGTTCGCTGTCGTCGGGGATTGCGGCGCGGGGCTGGCGAGGAGGTGGGCAAACACCTGGTCCATGCGGTCCCAGCGGAAGTCCTGCAGCAGCCGCTGCAGCCGCCGTTCCGTACGCCCCAGGTTGAGGTAGTGACGAAATCGCGTCCTGGTGCTCACTCCGGGAACACGCGGTTGTCCGGGGTCGATCTCCCAGGGGTGGAAGTAGAACACCCCGGAAAGGCCGTCCCGGGTGTTGATCCTCCGCAGTGCCTGGCGGGAGACGGCATAGGGCAGCAGCCGAAAGTAGCCGCCGCCGGCCGCCGGCAGATTGCGGCCAGCCACGCGCAGGGTGGCCGGGGGCAGTTCCAGCACGCCCTGAGGGCCCCGTGGACGATAGGGGTGACGCGGCGCAGTCGGCGTGCCGTAGTGATCGTGCTGTACCGGATAGATGCTCGAGCTGTAGGTGTGCCCCGTCTCGGCCAGCAGGTCGAGTGCCCACAGGTTGCCCTCGCCGATCGAGAAGCTGGGGGCGCGATAGCCGCGCACCTCGACGCCGGCGATGTCTTCCAGGATGGCCTTGGCGCGGACGATATCCGCGCGAAATGCCTGAGGCTCCAGTTCGGTCACCCGCTGGTGCCCGTAACCGTGGCTGGCCAGCTCGTGTCCGGCGTCGACGATCCGGCGCACCGCCTGGGGGTAGCGCTCGGCGATCCAGCCGAGGGTAAAGAAGGTCGCGCGCACCCGGTGATGATCGAATAGCGCCAGGATCCGCTCGAGGTTGTATTCCACACGACACTCCTGGCTGTCCCAGCAATGCCTCGGGAAATGCGGTGCCAGCGCCGAGACCTGAAAGTAGTCTTCTACATCGACCGTCAAGGCATTGGACACGGGAGGCGGAGCGGACGGCATGGCGGTTTCGCCGGCACTAGTGCCGGGCGACCTCCTTGTGATTGAGGTCCGAGAACCTGTTCAGCGAGTCCAGGGCGTCGAGGATGCGCTGCGACTGCCGGTAGTTGATTGCCAGGGCGTGTTCGATCCGGTCCAGGCGTTTTTCCATCGCCTCGTAGCTGTCCTCCAGACGGATCAGGGCCAGCTCGTTGGCAACGGCGCGTTCGCTGTCGATCACGCCATTGATGGCGTTGCCAGGTTCCGCTGTGACCGTTTCCTGCTGTGCGCCAAAGTCCTCCTCGATCTCGTCGATTACCCGGCGGGCCTCGTCGGCGTCGAGGTCGTAGCGCTCCTCGAGGTATCCCATCAGCAGCAGGCGGTCGCACAGGGTGTTCACCTTGCGCGGGATGCCGCCGGTGAACTCATGGATCACCGGCCAGATATCGGTGGCAAAGTGGGGTGTCCCCTCCCAACCCACGCGTGAAAGGCGGTGTTCGACGTAGGCCCGCGTGTCGCTCTCGTCCATCGGGCCCAGGTGATAGGTGGCGATCACCCGCTGGCGCAGCTGCTGCATGTTTTCGCTGCGCAGGATGTCGCGAAATTCGGGCTGGCCCAGCAGGAAGCTCTGCAGCAGTGGCCCGTCAATGCCCTGAAAATTGGACAGCATGCGCAGCTCTTCCACCGCATCCATGCCGAGGTTCTGCGCCTCGTCCACCACCAGTAGCGCGCGCTGCCCGCGTGAACGTGTGTTCAGCAGGAACCGCTCCATGTGACGCAGCTGGCTGGCCTTGTCGTCGCCCGTCCCTTCCAGGCCAAAGGCCAGGCACACCGAGCGCAGCAGGTTTTCGGCATCCAGCTGGGTGCTGACCAGCTGTGCCGCGAGTACCCGCTTGGTGCCGAGGGTCTCGAACAGGCTGCGCACCAGGGTCGTCTTGCCGGCCCCGACCTCGCCGGTGATGACGATGAAGCCCTCCTGCTGCTGTACGCCGTATTCGAGGTAGGCCATGGCTCGCCGATGGCCCTTGCTGGCGTAGAAGAATTTCGGGTCCGGGCTGAGGGCGAATGGCTTGCCCTGCAGCCCGTAGAAGTTCTCGTACATGCTCAGAACTCCTTGGTGATCAGCGCGAGGATCGAGTTTTCCCGGTACTCGTTGAGCTGGCTGTTCGAATCGCGCTGCTGATAGCGATAGGACAGGCTGCCCCGCAGGTCCGGAGCAAACTGGCGGTTCAGGCTGGCGCGGAGGTAGAAGAAGTCATCTTCGCGGTCGGTGCCCAGAAACTCCGTGCGCGAGACCCCGGAGCTCAGCTCCGTGGTGGTGCGTGGCCCCAGCGTCAGCTCCCAGAACGCGATCACGCCGGTGCGGCGATTGTCGTCCTCGAACAGACCCTCCCCGATCTGGAATTCCGCTTCGCGCCGGGTCTGGTAGGCGGTGACCCCAAATACACTGAGGCCGGTGTCGTAGCGCCAGTTCGCGCGGGCGCTACGCGTCAGGTAGAAGCCCTCGATCAGCGCTTCTTGCGTGACCAGTGCGCTCGCGAACAGCAACTGGAGCTCCTCGAAGGTGTACTGGTCGAACACTTCCTCGATCGTCATGCCTTCCAGTTCGGCCAGTTGGGAAACGTCGAAGAACTGGAAGTCACGCCGATCACGCGTGGAGGTGATCCCCTCGCTGTAGCTGACACCGTAGCTGGCCCGGCGGCTGCGGTGCGTCGCGCTGAGGGCGCGCGTCTTGCCGAAGAAGCGTTCGCCATAACGGGCCTCGACGGAGGTCACCGGTGTCGGGGTCCAGCCGACACCGACCTCCCAGAAGCTGCCGTCGTTTTCGTCGCGCAGGGTTTCGTAGTCGTTGAACTCCTCGCCCACGACGCCGAACACACGCAGGGTGCGGCCAATGTTGTACCCGAGGGTCGCGCTGATCTCGCTGAATTCGCCTTCGAGTCCGTCTTCGTACTTCAGGCGGTCGTAGAAACCCGCCAGTTGCCAGAACACGCGATCAAACATGGGGCCGCTGTCCAGGGTGTACTCCGCCCGGTTGCCCGTGCTGCTGGCCCGGTTGCTGCGGTGATAGTGCCGCTCGTCGTAGGTGTAGCGGATGTCCTGGCGGGCAAAGCCACCAAACTCGTTTTGCAGGTTGGGCGACACGCTGTAGTACGAGGTCTCCTCGATATTGCTGCGCGGCGTGCTGCCGCCAATGCCGACCGGATCCAGCAGCGAGGTGGCCTGCTCCCGGCGCGAGGCCGTCACGTCGACAAAGAGCGTGTCTTCGATGACCTCGGTCTGGTTGCGGGCGCGCAGCATGTGGGTCGTGCGGTCTTCGCTCGACTCGGACAGGTGGGTGCGATGGTTCAGCTGGTAGTCCACGCGGGTGTCATTGCGCGCGCCGTCCCGACGCAGGGTGAAGCCGGGGCGCGCATGCCCGATCAAGTCCGCATCCTCCTGCCCGCGGGGGGCCAGGCGGACGTTGTCGGTCGCCTCCACCCCCACCGTGACCCGCGGCGTGAAGTCCCATTCGGTGGCCAGGCCCGAGGCGGGCAGCGCCAGCGTGCAGCCGCCCAGCACGGCGATCAGACAGATCGCCCGGTCGTTCCGTGCCGGAGCCTCCTTGCGGTGTGTGGCCCGCACCCGTCCCTGGTTAGTGCTCATGGCTCACCTCCCCGTACGGGCGGTCGTGGTAGTAGCCCGTGCCGTAGCCAAGCCCCGGGGTGGAGGGCGCACGGTTGAGTGCGGTCAGGACCACGTCGCAACTGGCGAGCTGCTGCATCGCGTTCTCCACCGATGCGGCCGGGGTACGCTCGGCGTCGACCACCATCACGACCTGCCCCATCCCGGCGGCCAGCACGCCTGGCTCGCTGGTGGCCAGTAGTGGCGGGGAGTCGAACAGGATGATGCGGTCCTGATAGCGGTCGTGGAGTTCGTCCAGCAAGGCTCGCATCCCGTCACTGGCCAGGATCTCGGTGGATCGCCCATGCGGGCGCCCGGCGGGCAGCACCGAGAGATTCTCGATGTTGGTCCGCATCAGGACATCCGGGATGCCGAGGTCCGGATCCGTCAGGACATCCATCAGCCCGCGCTCGGCCTTGAAGCCGAGGACCTTCGGGATCGTGGGCTGGGCCACATCGGCGTCCACCAGCAAGACCGTGCGGTCGACCTCCATCGCCATGCTGATCGCCAGGTTGGTGGTCAGAAAGGTCTTGCCCTCGCGTGGCAGCGAGCTGGTCACCATGATCAGCCGACCGCGCGGTATCCGCATGGCGGAATGGCGCCCGAAGGCATTGTTCAAAAGCGGCCGCTTCATCATGCGGATCTCTTCGGCCAGGGTGGAGCGCTGGTCGCCGGGCACGATCAGCCCCTGCCGCCGCAGCTGCCCGAAGTCGATGCGGGCCGCCTCCGGGTGCTCGCCGTGCCCGGATGCCGGGGCCTCCGGGATCCCCGTCTCCCGGTCCGGCTGCCCGGATGCTGCGTCGGTAGCAAGGGGGTGTATGGGAGCCGACCGGCTCTTGTCGAGGGCTTTTTCAATGATGCTCATGAGCGTCTGGCTCCCCTTGCCGGGCGCCGGCCTGCAAGACCCGCGCCTCCATGGAACAAATGCATCCCGGTCCGTGATGACTCGCATGCGACACGCCGGGCCGATGGCCGCGGCTGTTCATCGCAACAGGCTCAGCAGTTCGTCGAGAACACCGGCCGATCCGGTGAGGTAAAGACCCATGACCACGGCATACACCAGCAGGAGTGTGGCCAGGGCGATCGAAAAGGCCGATAGCTCCAGCCTGCGGCGGCGCCGTATCTGGGGTGTGCGTACGGCCGAGAGGGTGCCCAGAACCGGGCGACCGGCGATTTCCGCAAGCTGTCGTCGGCTGTTGATCGTCCGCCGCAGCTGCGAAAGCAGGAAGGCGAAGCCCGTTCCCGCGCCCAGGCCGACCAGCAGGATGCCGGTGGCCATCAGTGGGCGATCGGGTGCCGAGGGGGCCGTCGGTCGGCGCGGCGGTTCAAGGACGCGGAAATCGACCGAGTCGGTCTCCGACTCCACCGCGCCGGACATGATCGCCTGCTCGCGGCGGCTCTGGAGCTGGCGGTAGGAGTCGCGCAGCACGTCGTAGTTGCGCGTCAGCGCGGTCAGCTCCGACTCCACGGCCGGGGCGCGGTCGACATCCTGTTCCAGCCGCGCGACCCGCGCCTGGAACTCCTCGATGCGGGTCTCCAGCATCGCGATCTCGCTCTCGGCCTCGGTGATCGCGGCCTGCAGCGAGTCGCCACCCCCGGTGCCCCCAATGGGGACCACCGCTGGGTTGCGGGCGTAGTCGGCGGCTTCGCGCGAGCGGCGTTCTTCCAGCTCCGAGAGGATGCGCCTTGCGGCAACGATGTCGGGATGGTCGTCGGTGTAGCGATGCCGCATGGCATCGATGTTTTCCTGCAGGTCGTTAATCCGCCGGTCCAGCTCGGGGTTGCGGTACTGCGCCCTGACCGTGCCTCCGCCCGACCGGCTTTCCTCGGCACGGCGCTGTAACGCGGCCAGGCGGCTGTGCGCCTCGCGCAGTTGCAGCTCTGCCTGAGCCACCTGTTCGCGGCCGCGCTCCAGGCGCGAGTAGAAGTTGCCGTCGCCGCTGATAAACCGCGCGTTCTGCCGCTTGAAGTCTTCGATCTCGGCTTCCCTGGCCTGCAGCTGGCGCTCGTAGGTCTCGAGCTGACGCTCAATGAATCGCTGCGAGGTGCTCAGGTCCAGGCGCGAGTCGCCCAGGCCGCGCTCCATGAACAGATTCACCGTCTCGCGGACCACGCGCTCGGCGACGTCAGGATTGCTGTGGCGAAAACGCACAGTGAAGATGTTTTCGCGCCGTTCGCCGTCCAGGGTCAGCCTGCCGCGCAGCAGGTTGACCTGTGCGTCGAGGTCGGCACTGCCCATGTAGACGTCCAGGTCGCTTTGCTGGGCGATGGTTTCCAGGTTGTCGCGGCTGAGCAGAGTGCGCGTCACCATCCGCAGCCGCTCCTCTGTATCCGGACGCACCGTCATCCCGCGCAGCAGCGGATTCAGTACGGACTGGGTGTTTACGAATACCTGCGCATTAGCCTGATAGGTATCCGGAAGGCTCTGGATGTAAGCCCATCCGCCCAGACACACAATCCAGGCAATCGGCAGAATCCACCAGCGACGGCGCCATGTGGCGCGTGCCCGCTGAACAAAATCCTGAACAATCTTTTCCATTCCTTGCGGCCCCCTGTTGAACCCTTTGACGCTCAATGCCGCCTTGCGGGTCTTAGAACGGAGTAACGGTTCTCCAGTAAAAGGGTTCCCCGCAAAGCCCTTTTGTCACCTTGCCTGGACCCCACCCGGGAGACGTCTAGGGCTATTGAAGATCGTTTGTTTTCCCTTGTCTACAGATGTCGAGAATGTTTACACCTGAAAAAGTTTTGAAGCTGAGTTTTCTAATAAATTTTCGCGGTTTTATAACGGATCAGGGGTTTACGTTAACTGGTACGCAGTTTGCTGGGGTTTGTTCGATTAGGCTCGAAACGGCTGCGGCGGGGGTGGCGTTGCAGTTGGGAGGGATTCTCAAATGGACGACGATCTGAGCCAGAGAAGCCTCGCGCAGAACCTGGCGGAGTTTTGGCATCCCGCCATGCTCAAGCGGAACTGGAGCGAGCGTCTCGCGCTGATGAACGACATCTACCGACAGCTCCACCGGTTCAGCGCTAGTGACGAGGAGTACGAGTCCTGGGCCGGACAGCTGGTGGAGGCCGTAATCGACCGGCTCGGGGAACCCCCGGTCGCGGATCCGGATCAGGCCGATCTCTACGCCTGCTCGCCGAACCCACGGCACTGGTCGGCCGCATTCGCCTGGCGCTACGGGCGCATGACACCCGGCCGGCCCGAGCAGCGGTGCTGGCCGAGGTATGCGGTCAATCTGCTGACCGAGATCGGCATCCGAAAGGAGTGGCGCAAGTGCCGCCTGATGGATCTTTCGCGGGGTGGCGCGCGGATTGTGCTGGTCGGGCAGTACCCGTACCTGCCGCCTGAGACCACCTTGCAGCTGGTGCTCCCGACCGCCGGGACCTTCGATGCCGTTGTGGTTTCCGATCGCCGGGTGGGGCTGGGCCTGCGCTTTCTCAGGCGCAACCGCCCGGGTCACCGCATCGACACCACGGCCTGAACCGATGGGGCCGTGCTCGGGGGGCTCAGTGCTGAATTGCCCAATGGAGGACGAACGTTTGTATACCCATGCTGGCGTCGAACCGGGACGCCCCACCTCAGATCGTTGCCTGCCGGATGGGCATTCCCCGTCCTATCAGGTGTATCTCGCCACAGGCGCCCGGGCGCGGCGCATTCACTATCGGATGCGCTACGCGGTGTACTGCCTGGAGACCGGTTTTGAAGCGGCCGAGCGTTACCCGGAGGGGTTCGAGCGCGACGTCCACGATGAGCACGCCGCTCATTTTCTGGTGCGGATGGGCGGACTGTACGACGGCGGGCGCTGGGTTGGCGCCATGCGCCTGATTCGGCCGGAGGCGGGTCCCCTCCCGACCATGGCCGCCGGGCATCTGTTTCCGGATGCCTTTGCTACGCCCAGGGTCGAGTCCCCGCGGGTGCTCGAGGTTTCCCGCCTGATTGCCCGTGGTTCCCCGGAACGCGGATCGCCGCGCCTGCTGTACCACTTGTGCCAGGCCGCCCAGGCCTATGCCGAGGATCACGGGTATGACTTTCTGCTGTTCATGATTCGCCCGGC
The DNA here is from genome assembly GCF_000025545.1 of Thioalkalivibrio sp. K90mix. Classification (NCBI taxonomy): domain Bacteria; kingdom Pseudomonadati; phylum Pseudomonadota; class Gammaproteobacteria; order Chromatiales; family Ectothiorhodospiraceae; genus Thioalkalivibrio; species Thioalkalivibrio sp. K90mix. The sequence goes on along the minus strand of NC_013889.1, from coordinate 2,632,093 downwards.
CCTGGCCCGTCTGCTTCAGCGCCACTACATCCCCATCGAGTTGTGTGGCGAGGCCTGCGACCATCGGGGGCTGCGGCTGCCGTTCCGGGCCCCGACTGCCGAGTCCGGCCTGGCGCTGTCGGCCTGGCGCCGCCGGCTGGGACTGGGCAACACACCGGAGCGCCCTCACTACGCGCAACTGGCCGGGCACCCACCGTTCCCGTACCGAGCGGCGCCGGGGTACAAGCGTTGCTGGCGCCCGCGTGGGTATCACGCCCCAAGGGCTATGGAAGTGCCCTGTGCAGGATGACCCGCTCATCACGGCGTTCTGCCGCTATTTTTCTCTGGTGAAGCCGGACAAAGAGCAGCTGGAGGCGGTGTACCGGCTGCGCTACGAGGTCTACTGCCGAGAGTTCCGTTACGAGTCTCCGGAGAACTGCCCGGGCGAGCGGGAGATCGACGAATATGACGCCCAGGCCTCGCATTGCCTGCTGGAACATGTGGTGAGTGGCACCCACGCGGGCTGCGTCCGGGTCGTTCATGTCGACGCGCGTCAGAAGATCCACGAACTCCCGATGGAGCGTCACTGCGATAACTGCTTTTACGAGACCGAGTACCGCCCGGACCGGCTGGAGCGGGACGCGATCTGCGAGGTCTCGCGGCTGGCCGTCAACGGCCTGTTCCGGCGACGTCTGGGGGAGTCGGTCACGCCTGTCGGGGACCTTCACCTGCTGAACGTGCCTCTGGAGCAGGCGCGCACCTTCCCGCTGCTGGCGCTGAGTCTGTTCATGAGCGCGGTCGCCATGATGGAGATCCAGGGCCGTTCGCATGCCTTCGCCATGATGGAGCCATCGCTGGCGCGCATCCTGCGGCGCCACGGCCTGAAGGTGAAACAGATCGGTACGCTTCAGAACTACCATGGCCGCCGCGCGCCATTTCATATTAGTCTGCTTACAGCCCTGTCCGGGATTCACCGGTCACCGTCGCTGAGCCAGCTGTATGCACACTCCTATGCCAATCTCTCCGACCCCCACCCCTCCGACTCTCTCTGGGACGCGATTGCCAGCGCGGCCTGATGCCTGAATTCGACTATCACGCGGCGTTCCGGCGCACCCATGGCTGGGTGACCTGGCCGGAGCTGGAACGCCTGCGTGGCGCGCGAGTGGCAATCGCCGGTCTTGGCGGTGTGGGCGGGAGCCACCTGCTGACACTCGCCCGCCTGGGGGTGGGGCGCTTTCATATCGCGGATTTCGACTGCTTCGAGCTGCACAACATGAATCGCCAGGCGGGGGCGGGCATGTCGCGTCTGGGCCGGCCCAAGGTCGAGGTCCTGCGCGAGATGGCGCTGGACATCAATCCGGAGCTCGAGATCACGACGTTCCCGGAGGGCGTGCACCAGCACAATCTGGAGGCTTTCCTCCAGGGTGTGGATCTCTACGTCGACGGGCTCGACTTCTTCGTGTTTCAGGCCCGTCGCGAGGTCTTCGCCGTGTGTGCAGAGCGAGGGATCCCGGCGATCACCGTGGCCCCGCTCGGCATGGGGGCGGCATTGCTTAACTTCCGCCCGGGTGGCGTGTCGTTCGATGACTACTTCGACCTGCGCGACGGGTTGCCCGACGAGGAGTTGGCGCTGCGTTTCATGATGGGGCTGGCCCCGTCGATGATGCAGATGGGCTATCTGGCCGATCCTGCCGCCGTCGACCTGAAGGCCCAGCATGGCCCGTCCACCGTGATGGCCTGCGAGCTGTGCGCCGGCGTCATGGGTACCGAGGCGCTGAAGATCCTGCTGGGGCGAGGCCGCGTCGTCTGGGCCCCGCATGGTGTTCACTTCGATGCCTACCGCCAGCGCCTCGCCCGCACCTGGCGCCCCGGTGGCAACCGCAACCCCCTGCAGCGTCTGCTCCTGGCCATCGGGCGCCGTCGCCTCGCGCGTCTCCGGGCGAATGCGCAGTAGTCGTGCTGAATGCTCAGGCATAAAAAACCCCTCGTCCGAAGACGAGGGGCCGGGAGAGGCTTTCCACCCAGGGGGGAGCAGAAGGCCCAACCACAAGGGCTGCTAGGCAGCCAGGCCGGTCTCGCGGCGGCGGCGTCGCGTGGCGACGAAGCCGAGCAATACCAGCCCGGTTCCCAGCAGAAGCAGCATGGCCGGTTCCGGCACTTCCTGTCCGGACCAGCGGGCGTCGGCCGAGCCGACCACCTCAAAGGTGGTGCGCTGGTCGACTTCCTCGAAGCCTTCGATGAAGTCGAACTGTCCGGTCACACGTACATTCATGTAGAACGGATCCGGACTGGTGAAGAACTGCTTGCCTTCGTCGGACAGCATCCACTCGTTGAAGATCAGCGCGAAGCTGCCGATGTCGTCCGAATCGGGGTCGAAGGAACCTGCGCCCCGCTCGAAGATGTCGGACCAGCCGACGAGAATGTCGTCACCCGTGCCGCCCAGGGCCACACCATCGGCCGCATCGTTCGAGTTGAATCCAAAGGTGGTATCCAGATTCGGGTCCAGATAGAGCGCGATCGAGCCGGTGGTGCCGGTGAACTCGCCCGTATCCGCATCGAAGTTCCCGGAGGACTCGAACACGGCATACAGACCGTAGAACAGGTCGCCATCGTCCCCGGTGGATCCCAGTCGGTTGCTGACCGATGTGCCGCCGAGGAAGTACTGACCCACGTTCCAGTAGGCCGCCGCGTCGAAGGAACCGTCGGTATCGAGGGTCAGCAGTTCCTCATACCCACCGGTAATGCGGTCGACTTCACGTTCACCCACGGCGATCGTCGAGAGATCGAGCTGCGAATCATCAATCGTAAAGACGCCGGCATGTGCGGTGCCCGCAAGCCCCAGACTGGCCACTGCCAGTACCGCCCCCAGCGCTGTTTGCTTGAACCTTTCCATGTTGTAATCCTCCACCAGTTAGAATCAATGTGTTTGAGTTAACGCTTACTTCTACTTCAATTTGCTAGTCGTCCTGTCTTGCGAGTGAAGTAAAGCAGGCTGCGTGCCAAGCGCGATAACTATCGGATTTTAAATAGTTTTTCGTTTGTTTTCCTTGGCCATGGAAAAGGGCCATGTAAAAAAAACGGACGGCAGGGATTGGGGGCTCGGCCGTTCTTTCCGTGAAGGAGATGCCACATGTCCAAGCGTGCCAAGACCCGCGACGAGATTGCCGAGGCCTACAAGTCGCCACCGTGGTGGTACGACGCGCGGGGGTTTTTCATCCTGACCTTTGCCTACAACAGCACCCTGGGCGCCCAGATCCGGTTTTTTGGCCGCAACATGGGGGCCCGACACCTCGAGATCGGCTGCGGCACGGGGACGTTGCTGGAGATGGCGATCAAGTGGCGGCGCCGGCGCAAATTGCCGGAGAGCGAAGTCGTCGGCGTGGATTACGCCGAATCCATGCTGGCGGGCGCGCGCCATCGCTTCGCCAAGGACGAGTACGTGACTGTCAAACACGCCGACGCCGCGGAGCTGCCGTTCGCCGATAGCGAATTCGATACGGCCAATATCGCCAACTCGGTGCACTGCTTTCCGGATGTGGACGGCGCCATCCACGAGGCCTTTCGGGTGCTCAAGCCCGGGGGCACCCTGGCCGCGAACGTCCTGCTGTACCCGCGCACGCCACAGCCACTCAAGGCGATTGCCGAACGCATCAACCGCTGGGGCATGCGCAAGGGCATCCTGCATACCCCGTACGAGGCCCGGGATATCCTGAGCCGCTTTACCCGCGTCGGATTCCAGGTGGTCGACTCCTCGATCTCGGGCAACTGCTACAACCTGCTGTTGAAGAAACCGTAATCGTCCCGGAGAAACACTGAAGCCCGCGCGAGCGTGGGCTTCAGGTCAGGGCATTCTTCCCGCTGGTTTCGCCTATAGCGACTCGCGCAGCGACTGGGCCCGCTCGCGTTCCGGGAAGTCCTCGTGTGCCTCCAGCAGCTCCGTCAGCAGGGCCCGCGCCTGTTCGGTTTCGCCGCTGGCCTGGTAGGCCTGCGCCAGATGGAACCCGATATCCGGTGCCTGCGGGCTCATCCGGTAGGCCCGCTGCAGGGTCTCCAGGGCGCTCTCGGTGTCACCGCCCTCCAGCAGGACCACGCCCAGGGTGTCGAGAATTGCGGGCTGATCCGGGGCCAGTTCGACGGCCCGCCGGGCATACTCGCGGGCGCGCGGGTTGTCCGTCTCGCGGGCCAGCCACGCCGCGTTGTTCAACGCGATGACATCGTTGGGGCGCTGCTCCAGCACCGTTTCGTAGGTGTCCAGGGCCTCGGCCTCGTGGCCGGCGTTGATCTGCGCCGAGCCGAGCAGGTGGCGCGAGGCCGCATCTTCGGGGTGCTCCTGCAGCCAGCCCTTCAGCGTCTCCAGGGCCGCCTCGGAATGGCCGGCGCGCTGCTGAGCCTGGTATTTTTCCACCAGCCAGTCGCGTCGGGACTCGCGCCCGAGTGCACGCTCGTAGCCTTCGATCGCTTTTTCGAGCTCGCCGGCTTGCGCGTCGAACCAGGCCTGCTGCGCGATCACCTGCGCTGCCTCCGGGGCGCGCTCCACGACGGGCTCGAAGACCTGACGCGCCTCATCGACCTCGCCGGCCAGACTCAGGTGGCGGGTCAGCACCATGCGTGCGCTCATATGGCTGGAGTCGATCGACAGCGTCTGGCGCAGGGCCGTGACCGCCTGCTCGGTCTCGCCCAGAGCGGCGAGATTGCGCGCCTGCCGGAAGCGCAGCTCCGCGGCATCCGGACGCAGTACGGCCAGGTGCCCAAGCGTCTGTGCCGCGCCCGCGAAGTCCCCCTCGCGCTCCTGCAGGTCGACCAGCAGGCCCAGCACTCGGGTGTCGTTGGGGTGATGTTCACGTGCTTTTTCCAGGGTGGATCGGGCGGCGGCGTGATCCTCCTGCTGGTTCTGGGCGCGTGCCAGCATCAGGTAGGGCTCGATCCGATCCGGGTGTGCCTCGATTGCGTCCTGCAGCCAGCGCTTGCCGGCCTCCATCTCGCCCTGCTGAAAGTGCAGTGTTGCCAGCCGAATCGCCGAGGTGGGATGCCCGGGGTCGCGTTCCTGGAGGTCCTCGAGGATCTCGCGGGCCGTCTCCAGGTTGCCCTGACGGACTTCGAGCGAGCTCAGGTTCAGGGCCAGGGTGCTGTTGTCCGGGTGGAGCGACAGCCCTTCCTGGTAGATCAGGCGGGCCTCGTGGATTTCGCCCAGCCCCAGCAGGGCGGCGCCCATCAGGTTGAAGCCCTGCGGGTTTTCCGGGTCTTTGTCGCGCAGGCGCTGAGTAGCCTCCAGGGCCTGTTCGTACTGCTCGTCACGGATATGTGCCAGCGCCACCGAATAGTCGGCCAGGCGTACATCCGCGCTTTCGCTGGCGACCCGGTGCAGCAGCGCCATGCCTTGCTCGTGGTCGCCGTGCCGCACCAGGGCGATTCCCAGCATCTCCTGCAGCTCCGGGCGGTCCGCGCGGTTGGCCAGGGCCTCGCGCAGGACCTCGATCCCGCTGTCGGTGTCGCCCTCGCCGATATAGAGCGCGGCGAGCTGATCGCCCAGGGCCTCGATCAGGTCGGGCCGCTCGCTCAGTGCCTCGGCCAGAATCCGTCGCGCCTCCTGCGTGCGGCCCTGTTCGATGCGCAGCTGCGCCAGCAGCCGGTAGCTCATCGCATTGGCCGGGCCCAGCGCATGATGGCGCTCCAGCAGGCGCTCCGCCTGGGACCAGTTGCCTTCCTCCAGCTGGATCGCCGCCAGATAGGGCATCGCGAGACGGTAGTTGGCCGAGGCCGCCAGCGCCTCTTCCAGGTGGGGGCGGGCCTGCAGGGGTTCACCCGTCTCGAACTCGATCAGCCCCAGCAGGAAGTGGCCGCCGGGGTGATTGGGTGCGCCATCCTTCAGGAACTTGCCATCGGCCCGGGCCTCGTCGAACTGCTCCAGTTCGACGTGCATCAGCCCGCGCTTCAGGCGTTCGGCGATCGCATCCGGGCGCAGCTCGACGGCGCGGCTAAAGGCCTTGAGCGCAGCCTCGGGGTCGCCCTGCACCCGTTCCAGATCGCCCTTGAGGGACCAGGCAGGGGAAAATTCGGGGTCCGTTTCCAGGGCCGCATCGGTCATGTTCATGGCCTGCTCGGCGTCGCCATCGGACATTGCCTGGTAGCCGCGCGCCAGCTGAATCTCGACCAGGTCGTCCTGGACCTCCCGGGCGGCCTCAAGATAATCCGATCCGGCGCTGGCATCTCCCGCCTGATAGGCCGCCAGCGACCGGTAGGCCAGCAGACGCGCGGCATCCTCGCCTTCCAGGGCATCGGCCTCGGGGATCTCGGCGATCGCGCCACTGCCGCCCAGCGTGAACAGCAGGCGCGCCAGAGGCAGGGCATACACATTCGGGTCCGCACCCATCTCCAGGGCCCGCTGCAGGTGACGTACGGCCGGTTCCGGCTGCTGGTCGCGCAGATAGGCCAGGCCCAGGCGGCCCCGGATCTCGGGGTCCGCGTTGTGCTGCAGTGCGTTGCGGTATTCGATGGTGGCCGCGGCGTATTCGCCCGCGTCCATGTGGCGCTCGGCACGTTCCCGGTGCTCGGCCTCGGTCGGGGTGCCCAGGGCATCGCAGCCGACCAGAGTCAGCGCCATCAGCAACGGGGCCAGGCGCGGGAGGGTACGGCGGGGCGCGTGCACCACACGGGATACAGAACGGGGAGTCTTCATGGCGGGTTTACCTCAGGCCAAATTTGTCGAGCAGGCTGTAGAGCGTCGGCCGCGTGATTCCGAGCTGGTCGGCAGCCTGGGCAATGTTGTTCTTGCTGCGGGCCATCGCCTTCAGGATGGCCTCGTGTTCCGCGCTGTCACGGATGTCGCGTAGTCGGACCGCCGGGGCCTCGCCCTCGGGGGGCTCCAGGCCCAGGTCCTTCGCGGTAATCAACTGGCTGTCGGCCATGATCACGGCGCGGCGGATCAGGTTTTCCATCTCGCGGACGTTGCCCGGCCAGTCGTAGGCTTCGATCGCGTGGGTGGCATCCTGGGTAAAGCCGCGGCGCGGCCGCCGCTGATCCTGGGTGAAGCGGTCGAGCAGGTAGTGCGCGAGCAGCGTTGCATCCCCCTTGCGCTCGCGCAGGGGGGGGATCGAGACCGAGATCTCGCTGATGCGGTAATACAGGTCTTCGCGGAACTCGCCCTTCTGGATCAGCGCCTTCAGGTCCTGGTTCGTGGCGCCGATGATGCGCACGTTGACCGGAATCTCGCTGCGACCGCCCAGGCGTTCGATCTTGCGCTCCTGCAGAAAGCGCAGCAGCTTGGCCTGCAGGCTGTGCGGCAGGTCGCCAATCTCGTCCAGGAACAGGGTCCCGTTGTTGGCGTGCTCGATGCGGCCGATGGTTTGCCGCGTGGCCCCGGTAAAGGCGCCCTTCTCGTACCCGAACAGTTCGCTTTCCAGCAGGTTCTCCGGGATTGCGGCGCAGTTGATCGCCACAAAGCGTTCATCGGCGCGCCCGCTCAGGTCGTGCAGTGCGCGTGCCAGCACCTCCTTTCCGGTGCCGCTCTCGCCCAGCAGCAGCACGGTGGCGTCCGAGGGCGCGACACGCTCGACCACCCGGCAGACATCGAGCATCCCCGGGTCGGCAGTAATCATCCCGCTCAGGGATGCACCGGGCTTGCGTGCCAGCTTGCGATTCTCCGCCTCGAGCCCGTACAGGTGAGCGGCGCGATCGACGATCATCCGCAGCAGGTCGGATTCGACCGGTTTGATGTAGTAGTCGTAGGCCCCCAGGGCCACGGCCTTGAGCGCGTTCTCGCGATCGTCATTGCCGGTGACGACGATGACCTTGGTCTCCGGATCCATTGCCAGGATGTCCTGCAGCAGGGCCAGGCCTTCGGAGGCGTTGGCCGGGTCCGGTGGCAGGCCCAGATCCAGCGTCACCAGTTCCGGCTGATGGCGGCGCATCCTGGACATGGCGCTTTCGCGATCCTCGGCCTCCAGGATCTCGTATCCCTCAAAGCACCAGCTCAGCTGGTTGCGCAGACCCTGGTCGTCTTCGACGATGAGAAGCTTCAGCATAGAACCCTCTTGCTCACCAGCGGTCTTCATGACGGCTCGGCCATGGCTGGCGCCATCTGCAAGGGGAGCTTCAGGGTAAAGACCGTTCCGACGCCGGCCTCGCTGTCGACGGTGATGCGTCCACCCATGCGTAGAATCCGGTCGCGCGCTTCATATAAGCCAATCCCCATCCCTGCATTTCCCTTGGTGGTTTGAAAGGGTTTGAAGAGCCGATTCTTGAGAAAGGCCGGCTCCATACCGCTCCCCGTGTCTTCAATTTGAACAATAGCCCAACCCCCTTCGGTGTAAAGATTGAGATTGATTGAGCCGTCATCCGGCGTAGCCTCTTGAGCATTTCTTACAAGATTGAGTAGTACATTTTTAAGTCCATCCTGGTCGCCGATGACCGCCGCGGGTTCGCGCAGGTCGAGCCGGGGCAGGGGCGAGCGGTGGCTGCTGGCCTCGGAGACCTCGGCGAGCAGCCGGTCCAGCGGGATGATGCGGCTCGGGGTGTCGGGCGTGGCCTGGGCGTGGCGCAGCTGGGCCAGGGTCCGTTCCAGCCGGTCGCGGGCATTGCCCACTGTGTTCAGGGCATCGCGAACAAAGTCCGGATTGGACAGGTGACGCTCGGCGTTGGAGCACACCAGGGACAGCTGGGCCGAGACATTCTTGAGGTCGTGCACCAGAAACGCCGCCAGCCGATGAAAGGCCTCGAACTGGCGGGCCTCCAGCAGGGCCTCGTCCGTCTGCACCAGCGCGACATACACCGCGAGCTGGCGCCCGGCGGTCTTCAGGAGGTCGCGTTCCTCCCAGTCGATCTTGCGCGGCGCGCGGGGCTGGGCGAGCACGACGAACCCCTGCAGCCGCTCGCCCTTGAGCAGCGGCACCACCACCCACAGGCGCGTGTTCTGCGCCAGCCATTCCGGCAGTTGCAGCCCCTGATACAGCTCGGGGTCCCGGCGGTATTCGTTGAGGTCGATCACCCAGCCGGTGCGCGCGACGAACTCCACCAGCGCCCCGTCGGGTTCCTCCGGGGGATAACTCGGATCGCCCAGGTTCAGCACTCCCTCCGGGGCGTAGGTGCCGTTGCGGTCACGCACCCACAGCAGGCCCCCGGGGCTGTCCACCAGCTCGCCGATCGCCTGGATGGCGCGCTGGCGGAACGGGATCTCGTCATCCTCGGCCGAGAGGGTGCCGGTAAACCGCAACCACTCCTGGCGGTAATCGAACGAATAGCGAAAGAAGTGTTTGGCCAGGAAGACGCGCAGGCGCGAGCGCAGACTGCCCGAGGCGACAATGACGGCCAGCAGCAACGCGGCGCCGAACAGAAAGACCGCCTGCAGGAAGGCGCCCAGGTCGCCGCCGACATGCCGCAGGTAGTAGCCCGCGGCGCCGATGGCGAACAGATAAAGCCCGGCACCGATCAGCGCCGCGGTATGGAACAGCAGGTGGCGCGAGACCACCGGGGCCTCGCGTGCCTGCAGCGGCCGGCGGGCCAGGGAGATCGCGATCAATGGTACGACCAGGGCGTTCACCAGGCCGCGGGCCTGCCAGACGGGGCTGTTGATCGCCCCGAACAGCACGAGATCGGCAAACAGGAACAGGTCGAAGGCGAACAGCGCCCCGAGGCCCAGGCTCAGGAACTTGATCTCCCAACGCCGCTGCAGGGGTGTATTGCGAAAGACCTGCTCGACGAGCACCAGGCCCAGCACCGCCATGCCCAGCATCGCAGTGCCCACCCAGGCGCCATAGGTCAGCGGGAGCGGCAGGGCGAGGGCCGCGAACAGCCCGAACATCAGGGCGGCGGTGACGATCATCGCGGTCCGCAAGGGTGCGGGCGGTCGCGCCGCGGACGCGCCGCGGCGCGCGAGCAGCGCGAACAGGACCGCAAACCACCCGGCGTTGCGAAGCACCTCGAAGGCCCCGCCGGAGACGGGGGCCTCGCCGATCTCGCGTGCTACCAGCGCCATGTGCAGCGCCCAGATCACGGACAGCAGCGCCGCCCCGGCGACCCACAGGCTCCCCGGGCGCTGCCGCCAGGTCCACAGGGCCAGCACCACCAGGACGAGAAAGGCGAGGGCGGCCAGGAGATAGCTGGGCGCGGCGAGATTCATGGCTCAGCGGGCCCCGCGGCCAAACAGGACGACGCGGACCGTCTCGAACAGGATCATCAGATCCATGAACAGGCTGTGGTTCTTGACGTAGTACAGGTCGTACTGGAGCTTCTGCCGGGCATCCTCGACCGATGCGCCGTAGGCGTAGCGCACCTGCGCCCACCCGGTGATACCGGGGCGGATGCTGTGGCGCGCGAGGAAATACGGGATCTGCTCGCTGAGCTGCTCCACGAACACCGGGCGCTCCGGGCGCGGCCCCACGAACGACATGCGCCCCTGAAACACGTTGATGATCTGCGGCAGCTCGTCGATGCGTAGCTTGCGGATTACCCGGCCCACGCGCGTGATGCGGTCGTCGTCACCGCTGGCCCAGCGGGCCACGCCGTCCCCTTCGGCATCCATGCGCATGCTGCGGAACTTGCAGATCTCGAACGGCGTGTTGCCCTGGCCGACCCGGGTCTGCCAGTAGAGCACCGGCCCCGGGCTGTCGAGCTTGATGGCGATCGCGGTCAGCAGCATTACCGGCAGGGTCGCCACCAGCAGGGCCGTGCTCGCCAGCAGATCGAAGCTGCGCTTGACCAGGGCGCGTGCGCGGTGCTGGCGGAAGCCCCCGCCAAACACCAGCCAGCTGGTGTTGATCCCGTCCAGCTGGAGCTGGCGGTCCTCGCGCTCGAAGAAAGTCGACAGGTCCGTGATGCGGATGCCGTTGAGCTTGCATTCCAGCAGCTGGTTGATCGGCAGGTTCTCGCGGCGCTCGCGCATGCCCACCACGATTTCCTCCACCCGCAGCGAGCGCGCCACATCCAGCAGGCTGGTCTTGTCGTCCAGCACCCGGAGTCGTTGCTGGTCCACCAGCCGATCGGTCTCGCGCTCGGTCGCCACATAGCCGACGACCTGATAGGTGGCATCGCCCCCGTCGGGTCCGGCATGGCGTACCTCCAGTGAGCGCGCACGGCTGCCCGTGCCCAGGACCAGGATGCGCCGCTTGAAGGCATCGGTCTCCGACAGCCCGCGAAAGAGGCTGCGCTCGGCCGTCAGGCTTGCCAGCAGGATCACCGCGCCACTGCCCACGATCGTCGGTGTCAGTACGCTGCTGGCCGTGAGCAACCCGTAGATCGCCAGCGCGCCACCCGCCAGGACCAGAGCCCCGCCCAGGCGCACCACAGCGGATCGCAGGCTGAACCTTGCCAGGCACTCCTGCTCGTAAAGCCCCACCAGCATCACCGCGAACAGCACCACCGCCACGGCGATCAGGAGTTCCGGCATCCAGGGGGCGACCGGGCCCAGCGACAGGGCGAACAGGGCGAGCGTCAGGTAGAGCGCGATGTAGATCGCAACCAGCTCCAGCCCCACCAGCGCCAGGATCCGTCGCGATACGTAATGTCCAAGTATGCGCATGCTCAAGATACCCCCCGGTCACCTCCCCCAGAGCCGGGGAGGCGATCGATGCCTGTTTCTTTCCCGAAACCGGGTTGTCCGCTCGGCTTGTAACCTGCGGGCGCGGCAAGAGGCCTTGCCGTGCCCGCACCGGTCAGAAGCGGCGTTCCGGGATGATCAGGATGTCGCCCGGCAACATGTCCACGTTGGCCGAGATGTCGCCCCCGTAGATCAGGTCGTTCAGGCGGACGCGGTACTGCTGGCGTTCGCCGTTTTCGTTGCGCACCAGCACGGCGCGATTGCCGGCCGCGAAATCGGTAATCCCGCCGACCGCGATCATCACATCCATCACGGTCATCTCTTCGCGGTACTGCAGCGCCTGAGGCTCGGCCGCCTGGCCGATCACGCGCACCTGGCGGGCATAGGGGCCAGCAAAACTGGTCACCATCACCGTCACGATCGGGTCGCGGAGGAAGTCGGAGAGCTTGTCTTCCATGTCCCGCGCCAGCTCACTGGGGGTTCTGCCGCTGGCCTGCACGTCTTCCACCAGCGGCGTGGTGATCTGGCCATCCGGCCGCACCGCCACTGCGGTGGACAGATCCGGGTTGTTGCGGACCGCGATATTCAGCGTGTCTCCGGGACCGATGATGTACTGGTCCACCACCGTTTTTTCCACGGTCGAGGGGGCATCCGGATAGGGCGTGGTGGTGCAGGCGCTGGTCGTCACCAGGACGAATGCCAGGGACAAAATGAGAACAATAAAAGCACTTTGTGGGCTGGTCTTGACGGTCATCGCTTGTCTCCCCTTTGGGCGTGTAAGGAAACGCTTCCGCTTCCTTGAGTCAGTCCAATTTGACACCGCCGACTTCATTGTCCGGCGAAACCCGGACCCGGCCCTGATCGTGCCCGGACCCGTCTCCGTTTAGCCTCGAAACGGTGCGGGCAATAGCAAGCACTTAGTTAGTATTGGCTATTCCCCTGGATAATCGATGTTAGACGTGGCCCCCGGCCCAGACCATCAGTCTTTAGACTGACGATGGGGTGTTTTCCGTTCGGTTTATTTGGTCCTTTCAAATCCCGTTGGTGGGCCCAAAATAGGGTCCTTGATTTTGCGTCTACTACCGGGGAAAAACGTTGGACCCCATCCCTCTGCGTCTGCTAGCCAATTGGCTTCTTCTGCCTCCTTCCGGTCCTCTCATACTTGCCATTGTCGGGTGGATTATTTACCGAACAAATGTTGGAAAAGTGCTGTTGGTAATCGGCCTTCTATTGAGCTATTCCTTATCTACTCCTGTATTTAGTTACGCCCTCATGAAGCCCTTGCAGGAGGGGTTTGCGCCGCCGGACGACAACCAGCTGGCGGACGCACAAGCGATTGTGGTGCTGGGGGCCGGGTATCGCAGTGGAGCCGAAGAGTTCTCGGGCGAGACCGTCCACGACCTGGCACTGGTGCGCCTGCGTTACGCGGCGTACCTGCACCACCGCACCGGGCTGCCCGTGATGGTTTCGGGCGGGGGCCCCGAGGAGCGAGTTCCAGAAGCCGACTACATGGCAGAGGTACTGAAGGAATATGGCGTCCACCCGATCCTGCGGGAACCCAATGCGCGCGACACCTGGGGCAATGCCCGGCACTCCGCCGAGCAGCTGCATGCAGAGGGGATCGAGCGCGTGGCACTCGTGAGCCATGCCCATCACATGCCGCGCGCCACTTGGTCATTCGAGCGCGCGGGCCTGGAGATTATCCCGGCCCCGACCGGTGCCTATGTGCCGCGAGATAACGGCTGGTCCCTGGAGGGCTTTCGCCCGCAGGCCAGTGCGGTCTGGGCCAGCTGGCTCGCACTGCACGAGTACTGGGGCATGGCCTGGTATCGCTGGCAATACGGGCCGGAATAGCCCGGCACGACACTCATTTATGTACAGCCGTTCGATCAACGACGAGGCGAAGGTTCGACGATGAAAATCCTGGTAACGGGTGGGGCGGGCTACATTGGTTCACATGTCGTGCGCCAGTTGCTGGCCGATGGTCACGATGTCGTCGTGTACGACAATCTCAGCACAGGGCATCGCTGGGCCATTGGTCATGCCGCGCTGATCGTCGGCGACATGGCAGACCGCCAGCGCCTGCACGGTGTTCTTGCGGACTACGCTTTTGATGGCGTCCTGCACTTCGCCGCCAGGATCGTCGTTCCGGAGTCGCTGGCCGATCCGCTGGGGTACTACGGCAGCAACACCCGCAACACCCTGAACCTCCTGGAGGGGTGCCAGGCGACGGGCGTGCGTTTCCTCGTCTTTTCCTCGACCGCCGCGGTATACGGCATCCCGGAAAATAACCCCGTCGACGAAACCAGCCCGCTCCTGCCCATCAACCCCTACGGCGCGTCCAAGGTCATGTCCGAGCGGATGATCGCCGACTTCGGTCAGGCGAGTGATCTGCGTTACGTCTGTCTGCGCTATTTCAACGTGGCCGGCGCGGCCCCCGACGGGACGCTGGGCCAGGCCACTCCCAACGCGACCCACCTGATCAAGGTGGCCTGCCAGGCCGCCCTGGGCGAGCGCGAAAGCATCACCGTCTTCGGCACCGATTACCCAACCGCCGATGGCACCTGCGTCCGCGACTACATCCATGTCGAGGATCTCGCCGCGGCCCACCTTCGCGCGATGGACTACCTGGTCGCGGGCGGCTCCTCGCAGGCCCTCAACTGCGGGTATGGCCATGGCTACAGCGTGTTGCAGGTCCTCGAGTCCGTGCAGCGCATCAGCGGTTACCGATTCCCCGTCATCCATGGCCCCCGCCGCGCCGGCGATCCGCCCGCCCTGACCGCAGACGCATCCCGAATCCGCGACCTGCTGGCCTGGTCCCCCGAGTACGACGACCTGGACCTCATCGTCCGTCACGCCCTCACCTGGGAACGCCGCATGACCACCGCCGCCGCACCCCACCTGGCCGTCCGGCTCCACCCCCTGCCCATGCCGGAAACCACCGCCCACGCCTACGGCGCCCCCTGATCCTCCGTCGAGGCGGTCGTCCGCAAGCGGGCAGCCTCTCCCGTTACAGGACCGTGCGGCGGGCGAGGTGCAGGAGCCGCGCGGGCATCTCGTACTCCAGCTCCCAGATGATGCTCATCGGCTTGCTGCCCTCGTGGTGCTGGTAACGCACCGGGCCGCAGAAGGTGAATGGCTCACTGAGGCCCGTCGCATCACGCTTAGCCCGCCGAATGAACAGCATGGGCGTGTAGCCGAGCTCTTCGTGGTGGATGTAACGCTGCCCGGTCTCCGAGGTGGGTGAGGTGCCGGACTGTGACTGCCAGTGGAACCGCCGCTCGTTGAGGGCGTAGTCCTCGTACATGGTGGTGGGCGAGAACTCCTGCTCGGATTTCTCCAGGGTCACAAACAACGCATCCACCCGCCGCTCCGGTACGTGCCGCACACCCTCCTGCTGGGTGATCGGCTTCTCCAGGCTACCGAGCCCCAGCGCCAGCAGGATCTGCTCGCGGGTGTAGGACGCGTGCAGTTCCAGTGGCCCCGTCTGCTCCGGGAAGGTGATGCCGCTGGCGGGGACGATACGCTCGTGTCGCCAGGCGGCGACTTCCTGGAGATCCCGGTACAGGGGGCGCTGTTCGCGGACGAAGGCGTCCACGGCGGATAGGTCCCCGTCCCCCGGCCGCGTCTTGCCCCATAGCGTGCTGTGGACAAGGGCCAGCCGGAGCCGATCTTCTTCGGCAAGCTGCTCCACGTTCGCGGCCGGCTGCGCCAGATGGGTCTGCAGGGTTTCCAGCAACTGGTGATCGTCACACCGCGCTAAGCGCTGCAGCCCACGTTTGAGGCCGCTGACATAGGGTCCCAGCGCTTCGGTCGACTCGCCTCCGCAGTCCGCGCGCAGCCGGGAGGGCAGGTCCTTGCGCAGCAGGTCTTCCGCTTCATCCATATGCAGGCAGTCGAGCATCTTGGGCAGGCTGGCGGAGTCGATGTCCTCCCGGAAACAGTCCTTCAGCTCGCGCACGATCTGCGGTCGCTGGCGGTTGATCTGCGCACGGATGTTGTCGAGCACGTGCTGGGTGGCCAGGCGGTCGAGGTGGATCAGGCAGCCGCTGGGTAACCAGGGGAAGCCTTCCTGAATCTGGTGATCCACCCGCTTCTCCGGCCGCGCGCTGAGCGCCCGGAACCGAGCGGCGTAGCGAAAGCGCCGGTGCTGCGGCGCGACGAAATCCAGCACGGTCAGATGCGGCTTGCCCTCGTGCAAGCGCAGGCCGCGGCCCATCTGCTGCAGGTAGACCGTCAGGCTCTCGGTCGGGCGCAGCAGCAAAACGGTGTCCACCTCCGGCAGGTCCACGCCTTCGTTGTAGAGATCCACCGTAAAGATGAAGCGGATGCGCCCCTCGCGCAGGTCACGCTGTATCGACTTCCGCTCGTGATCTGAGCTGTCGCCCGTCAGCACCGCGCTGGGCACCTGCTTGGCCGAAAAATACTCCGCCATGAACCGGGCATGGGCGCGACTGATGCAGAAACCCAAGCCCCTGACCGAGCCGAGATCCGTGGCGTGTTCATGGGCCTGCTGCAAGACCCAATCGGCGCGCGCCCGGTTGCCGGTGAACACCCCTTCCAATTCTTCGGCGTCATAGCCCCCGCGCCGCCAACTCACTCGGCTCAGATCCACGGACTCATGGTCGGCTACACCGAAGTAGTGGAACGGCACCAGCAGGCGGCGCTCGATCGCATCCGGCAGGCGGATCTCATGCGTGTAACGCTGGCCGAAGTGCTGGCGGATGTCGTCGGCATCCGTGCGCTCCGGCGTCGCCGTCAGACCCAGCAGGCACTTGGGCCGCACATGCTCGAGGATGCGCTGGTAGCTGCCGGCGCTACTGTGGTGCGCCTCATCCAGCACCACGTAATCGAAATGCTCCGGGTCTAGGCGATCGAGGTCCCGTGCATTCCAACTCGCCACCGTACAGAACAGGTGGCGGTCCTGACTCGGACGCGCCCCGCCCACCAGCACGTCGCCAAACTCGTGGTCCTGCAGCACTTGCCGAAAGCTGGCCATCGCCTGACGCAGGATCTCCTCGCGGTGCGCGATGAACAGCAGCGACGGGCGCCCCTTGTCCGCCTGCTCGCGCGCAAACCGGCGATAGTCGAACGCGGCGATCATGGTTTTGCCGGTCCCGGTGGCCGCGATCACCAGATGACGGTCGATGCCCGAACGGCGCTCGCGCCGGATGTCCTCCAGGATCTCCTGCTGAAAGGCATACGGCCGCAGGTCGAAGAACGTGGTGGCTTCTTTCTGCGCCCCAGGCCCCGAGCTGAATTCCGATTCCAGTGCCTGTTGCAGACGGGGTAGGTCGTCCGTGGTGAGCGGTTCGAACTCCGCCGGGTCTGCCCAATGCGCCTCGAACGAGGTCTGGATCTGGCGCCACATATGCGGCAGCTCGTACTCGCTGACCTTGGCCGTCCACTCCAGGCCCTCATCCATCGCCACCCGCGAGACATTCGCCGACCCGATGTAGGCGCTGCCGAAGCCGGTGCTGCGATGGAACAGGTAAGCCTTGGCATGCAGACGCGTGCGGTGGGTGTCGTACGAAACCCGAACCTCCGTGTTCGGCAGGCCCAGCAGAAACTCGATCGCCTTGAGATCCGTAGCCCCGAGGTACGAGGTCGTCGCGATCCGCAGCCTGGGCGAGCCATCGGCCGTCGGGGTCTCGGTAAAGCGCTTCAGCGTCTCGCGCAGGGTGCGAATCCCACTCCACTTGATGAAGGACACCAACCAATCGGCCCGCTCCGCACTGGCCAGCTCCTTCTCGATCTGCGTGACCAGACTCGGTGTGCGATCGGACCCAGTCAGCAGGCTGGACAGAGCCAAGGGAACATCCGGCCGTGGCGTCTCCTGCTGCCCAACCTGATCAGCCGACGGGGAACGCACCTCCAGCAACTGCCGAAACGGCGGCTGCGGAAGGTCCTCCTCGATCCCCGAAAGCGGATGCCCCGCCGCCGCCAACGCATCCGCCAGCCCCTGCACGGCTCGCGTCCAGTCCTCGTGTCCCTTTTCGCGCAACTCACCTGCGCGCTCCGCAAGCCGCTGCGCCAGCTCGGCGACCAGGGCCATCGCCAGATCATCGCCCTCTAGACCCTGGCTCCAGCGGGCGTGATCCTCCAACCCCAGGGCCTCGAGCGCCTGTCGTACCCGCGGCGTATCCAACCGTTCATGCAGGCCGACCCATTGGCCACTGGACAGGGATTTGGCAGCGCTATCTCGGCTCATTCGGAACGTGCAGCGATAAAGGCTTCGAGCAATGGTATGTCCGCAGGCGCAAGCTCGAGCCCTTGAGCTTCCGATGGCGACACCCAGCACCACCGATCGTGCACGGACAGCACCGGATTCTCGTCTTCCGTCCAGGCTCGCAGCGCCACCAGCTCAAGGCCCCCATTACCCGGAATCGGCGTACGCCCGATCTCTTCCCCCACCCGGAGCCCCATCGACAGCTCCTCGCGGAATTCCCGGCACAACGCGGCCTCCAGGCTCTCGCCCGCCTCAGCCTTGCCCCCGGGGAATTCCCAATACCCCGCCAAAGCCTGATCGGCCCCGCGACGCGCCAGAAAGACCCGCCCCTGTGCGTCCTCCAGAATGCCGCAGACCACCACCGCCTGACTCGCTTCCGTGAGAGTTTCCAACACCGGCTCTCCGTTAACCTCTGGCCGGAGCGTACCAGGGAACGCCGCGACAGCTCCCGTCGGAAGCCTGATTTTCGAGCCACGCGTCGTCGTTCCTCCCGTCACGCCACTCGGCCATAACGGTGATATACCGATTCTGTATAACACCACGTTCTGTCATACCCGAGGCGCCGCTCTCCACGACTCGTCCCGAATCCGTTCACCCCCAAGCCTTCAACGTCGGCCCCTGCATCCCGCCTAAGTTGGATCGGCCGGCCGATCTAAGCCTTTGATCAAGCGCCAACGATTGTTCATTACAGTGGGTGGGACGCCCTGCCACTCGACGCGACGCACACTACCATGATAAAAGCGTGGTTTACCTGTGGTGGTGTGCCACCGATAGGAGAACGCCGGGATGATATGCAGAATCTGTATATCACCAATCTGGCAGATTCTGTCTAATCTACTGTTCGCCGTCATCTGGACGTTTTCGTTGAAATGAAACGATTAATTGATCTCACTGCCGAGGAAGCACGTGCTCACTTTATGAAGGGGAGCAGTTACTTCAACGGCGATATGCCCCGATATATCAGTTTTGAGCCGATTCTCAACGACGTCGCAGCTGTGCTGAACGGGGGACTGTACTCCCAGTTCCAGGCATCGAAGCCGGGGCTATTGCCAAACGTCAACTACAACTTCATCGCCAACAAGGATGGCCGGTTCGCTTGGCGCCCGTACGAGCTCATGCACCCAGCGATCTACGTGTCCCTGGTCAATGTGATCTGTGAGAACGACAACTGGGCACTTATACAGAAACGATTCGGGGAGTTCGAAAATGGCGTTGTCGACTGTTGTAGCGCCCCGGTCATGTCTGTCGATCACCAGACCGATGTAGCCACGCAAGTTCGTAGTTGGTGGCAAAGTGTCGAGCAGCGTTCCTTGACCTATTCCCTCGAGTTCAGTCACCTGCTGCACACGGACGTAACGGATTGCTACGGGTCGCTTTATACGCACAGCATCGCCTGGGCAATTCACGGTCTTGAATCAGCGAAGAAGAACAAGGGCAAGAACTCGCTTCTTGGCAACAAGATCGATGCACACATACAGGCAAGTCGATACGGTCAAACGAACGGAATTTCTCAAGGTTCGGTGCTGATGGATTTCATCGCTGAGCTTGTCCTTGGATACGTTGATGAACAAATTAATGACGCTCTTAGCGATTGCAACGACATTCGGATACTGCGGTATCGGGATGATTTTCGTATCTTCGCAAATAGCGATGATCGCGCAGAGGAGGTCCTGAAGGTTGTTAGCGATCATCTCAGGCAAGTCGGAATGAAGCTCGGTGTCGCGAAGACGATCGCTTTTAGGAATGTGGTTGCAGGTTCCATAAAACCGGAAAAACTGGCGGGAATTGAACTGCAGGATCTAGGTGAGGCCAATGCTAAGACGATCCAGAAGCAATTGCTTCGCCTTCATTCGTTCGGCCAGAAATTCCCAAACAGTGGTGCCCTTCGACGATTGATCAGTGACTTTCACTCTAGTGTGGCAGATCAGTCGGAAGCCCCCGAGGATCTTGAGGTTCAGGTCGCTATCGCGACCGATATCGCCTTTGTTTCACCCGCTACCTTTCCAGCAGTCGCTGGCATCCTCAGTCACCTAATTTCGCTCGCCCCAAAGAACCAGAAGGTAGCTCTTTGGGAGAAGGTGAGGATGAAGATGGCGCGCATACCGTACAACGGCTATCTTGAAATCTGGCTGCAACGTGTCACTCAGCCGCAAGCGGTAGGCCTTGAGTTTGAAAGCTCAGAACCGATCTGCAAGATCGTAAACGGCGAATCACCACAGCTCTGGGAAAACGAGTGGATCGCCAATGACGCACTCAAACAGGCTTTGGACGTTTCGAATATTGTTGTCGCGGCCTTGTCGGATGAAGAGGAAGTGGTTCAACCTGAAGAAGTCGAATTATTCAAAGAAAATGCATGGGCATACTAGTGCGGTGCAAATGACGCCGAACAAATCGTTGCAGCAGACGTTTGGCCCGCCACGTACTTTTTCTGCCGCAAAAGCAGGCGCCGCCTCAAACGCCGCTCAACTCTGGCGTTATGCGAGTAACCAGAGAGTAGGGATGTGGATAACCTTTATCTGAAAATGACAGGCAACGCCTTCGATCAAGGATATAGGCTCGATAAAATGATCGCGGGGCTGTCGGGGACTCAGCAGGTGCTGGATGGCGTCTACAGAGGCGTCACCGGGAAAGGGCGGCTGTCTAAGAAAGATCGCGAGCAATACAAGCTTGTCGCCTACGAAGTCCAAAACAAATGCCTGTTCGTAACGCTAGGCGCGATTTTCTCGGGTATCCAGCAGATACTCCCACTTGTCCATTCGAATTCGCCCGAGGCAATGTGGGAGTATACGAGAGAGACGGTGAGGTTTCTCTACGATATATACAAGTCTGCGCATTCCGGCGAGGCCATACACATTGAGCAGAGAGATGATAATACAACCGTGGTTCACAAGGGAGATGGTAATAAAACAAATGTCTACCATGGCCCTGTGCAGCTCATGGGTGCACAAATTATCGTTGGTCTTCGGAGTTTTGATGACGCATTGGAGGAAGATAATGTGTCTGGAATCGAGCTCGGCGCAAAGCACGAAAAAGAGCCAGCTATAAGAATACCGCTTGAAGAAAAGGGGTTGTATTATCCGCCGATTACCATAGACAAAGAACCTAAAACGCTTCATTGCGACATATTCGATTTCAATAAATACGAAAAAGAAGGGCGGCTGTCAGTGTCTTCTGGTCAGAATATTGCTGCCGGAAAATACAAGTTCAGGGTCGTAGGGCGACAAGAAGTCGAGGAGTATATCCTGTCGATGACTGAAACAGACGTGGAAGTCCATTGCATGGTCGAGTATGAGCATGACCCACTAAAAGAGAGCTCCATCGGTGCGCTTTTGATTATGGATGTGAGCGCATAACACGTCGCTCCAGCCGACGTCAGGCCGCGATGCGGCCTTCCTCGGCTGAGCTTGGCGTTAGAGCGACAGCATGCCGAATACACGAGGAGTCCCGTGGCCCCTGGGACCACGGGGGTCAGACCTTGCCTTTTGCCCTGCGATGGGCGTGCCTGAAGCATTCCCCCATGCCGTTGATGGAGTACGGCATGGCGCCTTCCCCATCGCTTCCGGGGTCACCTTTGACCGCCTCGGGAACCGCGCGAGCAGCACGCGCGGAACTTCGGGGTCAGACCTTGCCTTTTGCCCCGCGATAGGCGTGCCTGAAGTATTCCACCATGGCGTTGATGAGCGGCCGCACAGCCCCTTCCCCAACGCCACCGGGGTAACCTTTGACCGCTGCAAGGACGGGGTCTAGCGTCCAAAGGACGGGGCAGTAAACGGCCCGTGGAAATGCGTTGCAACCTCGCCGAATTGCGAAGGAGGCTCACTATGCGCAGCGTAGAAAACATGCCGGTGCTCGACTGGCAGGACGGCAAGAACGCCATGCGGGCGAAGTTCCAGGTGATGCACGAGGAGCCGGTGGTGCTGAAGATGCCGGCCGACATGGACTGGTCAGTGAACGAGGGCGAGTTCGGCTGCACGCTGGACGAGGACGGCATGCCGCGCGACTGCGAAGGTGGCAGCCTGCTGCATCGTCTGGCAGAGCTCAATGAGATGCCCGGAGGGAAACACTGACCCATGTACCCACTCGCGTTGGTACCCCAGGTTTTCCGAGGCAAGGCGCGGCGTGCAGCGGGTAGTGGTTCTACCCGCAAGCGGTGCAACGCAGGATCGGGGAACCTGGGGTGCCAACCCCGAAGGGGCTCGGCCGCTTTTGTGTGCGCACGGCGTTGCGGCTCCCTTGTGCAGAATGACTGCACGGCAGTCACCGCGCCTTGTTCGCACGCAAAAGCGACTCGAGCGCGAGCGTGTACATGGGTCAGTGTTTCCCTATAGGACATCGGGAAGGCCTGCGCCTACTCCAGCTCGCGCGTGGATATCGACGCCGCGGGCTCCCGCATCGTCGTGCACGACTGATCGGGGCTGGGCCGCCGGTCCGTCCGGCGGTGACCGTGCAACCTGGAGCGGTGGGCGATGTCGGTGATCCACCACGAGATGGAGATCGACGCCGCTCCGGAGGCGGTGTTCGATCTGATGGCCCGGGTGGAGGCGTTCGCCGCCTACAGCGAGGCCATCGAGTCCATCACCCGCGTCGGGCCCGAGCGCTACCGCTGGCGTGTGCGGGTGGCCGGGGTGCCGCTGGTCTTCGATGTGGAGGAGCTGGTCGCGGTTCCGCCGCGTCTGCTCGGCTGGCGCGCGCTGGCCGGGTTGTCCTGCGAGGGCTGCTACCGACTGACGCCGAGCGCGCGCGGCACGCATCTGGAACTGGCCGTGCGCTGCGGCGACGAGAATCCCCTGACCGATGGCCTGCTCGGCCTGGCTGCCCACCCGCTGCTGGATGCGCTGGGGGCAGAGGTGGTGCGCAACGCCTGGCCGCGCCTACACGGGGCGTGATGCCTACGCCTGCGCGTGAAACTCGCGGTATTCGTCGAGGAAGGCGAGGCGGGTGGTGTCGGTGACGCGATCGATGAACAGGGTACCGTCGAGGTGGTCGATCTCGTGCTGGAACACGGTGGCGAGGAAGCCCTCGGGTTCCAGGTGGCGGGGCGTGCCGTCGGGCTCGTGGTAATCCACGGCGATGTGGCGCGGCCGGGCGACCTCCCCGCGCAGCCCGGGTACGGACAGGCAGCCTTCCCAGTAGCGTTGCGGGGTTGGGTCCAGCACGGTGACGACGGGGTTCACGAGGGCCAGGCGGCCGGTCGGTACGGCACCGGGGTAGCGGGTATTGCCCGGCTGGATCTCGATCACGGCGACGCGATGCGGAACGCCAATCTGGGCAGCAGCCAGGCCGAGGCCTTCGCTGGCGTGCATGGTGTCGACGAGGTCGTCCACCAGGGCGTGCAGCCCGGGGCTGTCAAAATCGGATTCGGGTACCGGGTCGCAGACGCGACGCAGATCAGGGTGTCCCATGCGCAGAATACGGCGAACGCTCATGGGAAGGATGGTGCCACAGGAGAGATAATGGTGGCCGGGGACGGAATCGAACCGCCGACACGGGGATTTTCAATCCCCTGCTCTACCGACTGAGCTACCCGGCCATTTCTCGGAGGGATTCGCCCTTCGGGCGAAGGGCGGTATTAAAGCGGTCCGTGGCGGCTACGTCAAGCAATCGCCGCCGAACCGCCGGGAATCAGGACTGGTTCGGGTCGACGAAGCCTTCCGGCTTTTCCGAACCATCGCCGAACAGGAACTTTTCCATTTCCTCTTCCAGGAACTTGCGCGCCTTGGGGTCGACCGGGGTCAGGCGGTATTCGTTGATCAGCATGGTCTGGTGGCCGAGCCAGGCCTGCCAGGCCTCCTTGGACACGTTCAGGTAGATCTTCTTGCCCATCTCGCCGGGGTAGGGCGGAAAATCGAGCCCGTCGGCCTCTTTACCGAGTTTCACGCAGTTAACGGTTCGTGCCATTGCCGGAATCCTTGTGTTCGTGCAGATAACGCTGGATGGGAGCCGGGATGCCGACCGCCCGTGATGTGCCGGGTTTATACCAAATCGCCCTGTCGCCTTCCATGATCCCACACGCGTTCGGCGGGAGCCGGTAGCAGTGGATGCGCAGATCGAGGTGGTAGTGACTGAAGGTGTGGCGCAACCCGTTGGTGTCTTGTGCCTCGGCCTGCGGCCACTGGCTGCGCACCCACTCGTCGAGTTCGGGCGCCGCGGCGGCCTCGGGGAGGCTGTACAGCCCGCCCCAGATGCCCTGTGCCGCGCGTTGTACCAGCAGGCTGCCCTGGACGGTTTGCAGGTGGGCGGCGTGGCGGATGCGCGTGGGCAGGTCCTTGCGTGGGCGCGGCGCGGGCAGCTCTCCGGTCCGGTCTTGCGCCAGGGCCTGGCAGTCGCCGGCTACGGGGCACTGGGGGCAGTCCGGGCGCGTGCGCGTACACAGGAGGGCGCCCAGGTCCATGATGGCCTGGGTGTAGTCGGCGCAGCGGGTGGTCGGGGTGCGTGCCTCCGCCTCGGCCCACAGTTCGCGCTGGACGCTCGGGCTGCCGGGCCAGCCTTCGACGGCCGCGTGGCGGGCGAGGACGCGCTTGGCGTTGCCGTCCAGGATGGGCTCCGGCCGGTCGTGGGCCTGGGCGATGATCGCGGCCGCCGTGGAGCGGCCGATGCCGGGGAGCTGTTCCAGGGCCTCGCGCGTATCCGGAAAGTCTCCGCCATGCTCGCTCACGATGTGTTGTGCGGCGCGATGCAGGTTGCGGGCGCGGGCGTAGTAGCCGAGGCCGGACCACAGATGCAGGACCGTGTCCTGGTCGGCGGCCGCGAGGGATTCGACGTCGGGGAAGTGTTCCATGAAGCGCAGGAAGTACGGGGTCACCGTCTCCACGCGCGTCTGTTGCAGCATGATCTCGGAGACCCAGACGCGATAGGGCGTGCGAGGGTGCTGCCAGGGGAGGTCGCTGCGGCCGTGCCGGGCGAACCAGGCAAGCAGCCGTTCGGCAAAGGGTGTCATTGCGGGGGTGTCGAAATGAAGCGGCCGGCCTCGAAGGCCGGCCGCTTGAATGCCGAGTTCGCCGGCACGATTACCGCAGGCGCTCGCGCAGGCCGCGTTCCAGCTCGCGTCGAAGATCGCGTTCGCCGGACTCTTCCGTCTCGCCTTCGGCGTCGTCACTGCGATCGCCGTCGAGGCGCTGCATCAGGCGATCGCGCAGGCGCTCTTCTTCTTCGCCCAGGCGGTCGCGGACATCGTCCTCGAAGCGCTCGCGCAGGATGTCTTCCAGGTCGAGGCGAAAGCTGGGGTCGCCAAAGGTGCCCGAGATGCGGATCGGCAGGCGGATGCCGCTCAGGTCTTCCAGGGAGCGTCCGCCCTGGCCCTCGAGGGTGCCCACGATGGTGGTGTTGACGAGGTAGTCGAGGGTGTCATCGGTAAGATCGGCGCTGCCCTCGCCACGCACGCGCAGGAGCGGGGAGTTGGCCACCAGGTCGTCGTTGTGCACGACGCCATCGCGAATGTCGAAGGTGCCGGTCAGGTCGCTGAAGTCGGTCTGGTTGGGTTCGTCTTCTTCCAGCCGTTCACCGCGCAGGCGCGCCTCCGCTCGGCGGATCACCTGGGCGACGTTGATGCCACGAACGGCACCGTCGGAGAACTGCATGGAGCCGGAGCCGTTCAGTGCGCTGCGCAGCGCGTTTACCGTGTTGCCACGGGTGGCGATATCCAGTTCCAGGTCGCCGATGCCCATGAGTCGCGCGTCGTCGCCCTGCATGTCTTCCAGCAGGGCGCCGATGTCCAGGTCGGCCAGGTCGGCCGCCAGTTCGTAGCGCGGGGTGTCTTCGCGTACGTCGACGCGCACACGGCTGCTCAGCTGGCCTTCATAGGCCTGCGCTTCCAGCGGGTCGATGCGCCAGTCGCCTTCGTTGGCGCGGATCTCCAGCTGGATGTTGCGCATCACCATGCCCAGGGCATCCAGGCGCTCGAGTGCCATTTCGCCCCGTACGTCGATCCCGCGCAGCAGCTCTACCGGCAGGTCAATGGCGATGTCGTCATCGTCATCGCGTTCGCCATTGGAGGGGCCACCCTCGGTGCGGGCCCGTTCCACTTCGGGCGGCAGGTAGCGATCAAGGTTGAGCTCGTTGCCGCTCAGATTGAAGTCGAAAAGGGGCCGCTCGCCACTGGTGTCCCAGCGGGCATTGCCGGTCAGCCGGGTGTCATCGACCGTGATCAGGAATGGGTTCAGTTCCAGCGATGTCAGACTGCCACTGGCCGACAGGTCCAGCGCCACACGTTTGAACGCGTCCGGATCGTTGGTTTGGGGTGGCTCGAGCCCGAGACCTTCCATCAGGTCCGGCACCGAGAAGGTGTTGCTGCGCAGTTCGCTGCGCACGGAGAGCTCTTCGCCGGCGCCCAGTCCGGCCAGCTCGATCAAGCCCGTCAGCCGTGCATCGCCAAGGCCCGCAGTTACGCGTTCAAAGCGCATCTTGGTCTCGTCGGCGACTTCCAGCGCGACGTCGGTTTCCAGCGAGATGCCGACCGGCCGCGGCAGCCCGGCGCCCTCCACGCCAAAGTTCGCGTTCAGGCGGCGGATGGAATAGCGATTGCTCAGGAGGTCCACATTCATCAGGCCCTCCAGGCCCATCGCGAACTCCACCGGTTCGTCCAGGTCGCCGCCCTCGGCGCGGATCACGGCCTCCATCTCAAGCGGTGTCTCCACGCCCGGGCGGAAGCGTCCAACCTCCAGGCGGAAGGGGTCCAGCGTGGCCTGCAGGCCGGTCATGCGGTCGTCCCAGTGCACCCGGGTGTTGGTCAGGGTCACGCCGGCAATGCCGATGCGCTCCATGGCCAGGCGCGATTCGGTGGCCGTGCGCTCCTCGCCGTTGTCGCCGGTCACGGCCTCGTCGCGGGCCTGCTCCGCGCGTTCGGTCAGGTCCTCCCAGTTGGTGCGCCCGTCTTCGTCGCGGGCCAGGTTCAGGCGCACGCCATCGGCCTCGATGTGGCGCACGTCCAGTTCGCGGCGCAGCAGCGGCATCACCGCAAGGGAGACATCAACGACATCCAGTTCGGCAAACGGGTCGTCACCAAAGCCCTCGGCATTGCCAAGTCGAGCCTCTTCCAGGCGCAGGCCCAGGTTGGGGAAGAGTGTCAGGCCAATCGGGCCCTCCAGGGTCAGTTCGCGGCCGGTGGCGTCGCGGACTTCGGCCTCGATGCGTTCCTTGTAGTCGTTGGCGTCGAAGGTCGCGACCAGGTAGATCGCGACGATCACGACCAGCAGCAACAGGATCGCGATCAGGGCCAGCAGGCGCTTGATCCATTTCATCGGGGTTCTCCTTGCGTCGTGTCCGCCCGCCAGGTGCCGCTGCGGCCGCCACGCTTCTCCAGCAGGCGTACGCCATCGATTACCATGCCGCGGTCCACGGCCTTGCACATGTCATACACCGTCAGCAGTGCGGTGGAGACCGCGGTCAGGGCCTCCATCTCCACACCCGTCCTGGCGTGGACCTCGCAGGTCGCCTGCACACGGACGGCGGTACTCTCGATATCCAGTTCCAAGGCCACACGCGTCAGACCGATCGGGTGGCACAGCGGGATCAGGTCACCGGTACGCTTGGCGCCCATGATACCCGCGACGCGGGCGATCCCCAGAACGTCCCCCTTGGCATGGCGGCCTTCGCGGATCCGCTGCAGGGTTTCCGGCTGCATGTAGATGCGGCCTTCGGCAATCGCGACCCGGTGGGTGACCGACTTGCCGCCGACATCGACCATGTGTGCATGGCCTTCGGCATCAAAGTGAGTGAGATCGTTCATCGTCGTTATAATGCTTGACTTGAACCCGTGATGACAGGGGCCCGCATGACCGTAACCGTTCACTACTTTGCACGCCTGCGCGAGGAAATGGGGCGCGCCGACGAGCAGGCCGAGCTGCCCACCGAATCGATCTCCGTGGGCGATCTCTGGCGGCATCTGCATGGCGATGCACCGCCGGAACGCCTGATGGTGGCGGTCAACCAGGAGCAGGCGGCGTTGGATACACTGGTGCGGGACGGCGACGAGGTCGCCTATTTTCCTCCGGTGACCGGGGGCTGAGGTGGCGGTCGAGCTCTACAGCGAAGACTTCGACCCGTGGGCGCTGGTTGCCCGTGCCGAGCGGGACATCCCGGCCGAGGCGCGCGGGGCGGCCAGTGTGTTTGTCGGGCGTATGCGCGACTTCAACGAAGACGACACCGTGACCGGACTGTTCCTGGAGCACTATCCCGGCATGACCGAGCGCGAACTGGAGCGCATCGTCGCCGAGGCCGAGTCGCGCTGGCCGCTGCTGGGCTGCCTGGTCGCGCATCGCGTAGGGGACGTTCGGCCCGGTGATGCCCTGGTGCTCGTGGCCACCTGGTCCGCACACCGGATCGCGGCGCGCGACGCCTGCTCCGACATCCTCGAGCGCCTGAAGCACGAGGCCCCGTTCTGGAAGCGCGAACGCCTCGCCGACGGCAGCGACCGCTGGGTCGAGAAAAACACCCCCGGTTTCTGATCCTTCCGCCCCCGGAGGCTGTCTGAAAGCCCCGGTCATCCCGGCCGCAGCGAGGCGGCAGAATCTCTGTAGGAGCCTGCTTGCAGGCGAAGCCCCTGCCAAAGCCGGGTGTAACGAGGAGCCTTCGCCTGTACGCAGGCTCCCACCGAGGCTGGCCCTATCGCAGGGTCAGATAGAGCGTCTGGTTGCCGCGTCGCAGTTGTAGTTCCAGTGCCTGTTGCGGCGAGAGCTGGCGCGGCAGGTCGGCCAGGTGCTCGACGCGCTGGCGGTTGACCGCCAGCAGCATGTCGCCGGGGCGCAGCCCCGCTCGGGCGCCCGGGGTGCCCGCCTCCACGTCGATGATCACGACACGGCTGCGGCTGGCGCCGGGTGGTGTGTGCTCCGCCAGGCGCACGCCCTCCAGCCGCGGATGAATCGCCGCACCCTCGGCCTGGTGGATCTCGGGGCGTTCCAGACGCGCGGTCAGGGTACGTTCGCGCCCGTCGCGCAGGATCCGCATCTCCACCTCGCTCCCCACCCGCAGCAGACCCAGGCGGTTGCGCAGGTCCGCGGCATTGCGCACGGCTTTTCCGTCGATGGTCAGCACCACGTCGCCGGCCTCGATCCCGGCACGGCTCGCGGCGGAGTCCGGTTGTACGTCGGTAATGACCGCGCCCTGGGTAACGTCGAGATCGAAGGCCTGCGCCAGCGCCGGCGTCAGGTCCTGGATGCCGACGCCCAGTGCGCCGCGCTCGACGCGGCCCTCGGCGACCAGCAGATCCTGGATCTGGCGCGCCATGTTGGTCGGGATCGCGAACCCGATGCCGATGTTGCCGCCGCCGCGCGCCAGGATGGCGGTGTTGATGCCGACCAGTTCCCCGCGCAGGTTCACCAGCGCGCCGCCCGAGTTGCCCGGGTTGATGGAGGCATCGGTCTGGATGAAGTCCTCGAACCCGGAGCCGCCGAGTCCGCTGCGCCCCAGCGCGGAGACGATGCCGCTGGTCACCGTCTGGCCGAGGCCGAACGGGTTGCCGATCGCGACGACAAAGTCGCCGACGCGCAGGGCATCGGAATCCGCCAGTGGGATCGCGCGCAAGTTCTCTGCGTCGATGCGGATCACGGCCACGTCGGTTGCCGGGTCGGTACCAACCACCTCCGCCTCGTACTGGCGCCCGTCGTACAGGGTCACCAGGATCTCGTCCGCGCGCGCGATCACATGGCTGTTGGTCAGGATGGTGCCTTCGGCCGCATCCACGATCACGCCCGAGCCGAGCCCCTGACGCTCGCGTTCGCGCTGGCGCTCGGGCAGGTCGAAGAAACGGCGGAAGAACGGGTCGTCGAACAGCGGATTGACGGATTCCACCACGCGGGCGCGGGTGGCGATATTGACGACCCCGGGGATGGTGCGTTCCAGCATCGGGGCCAGAGAGGGCAGGGGCTGGCCGTCGACCTCGGCGGGGAGTTGTGCCAGGGCCGGGCCGGCCCAGGCGAGGGTCGACAGCAGAATCAGGAAAGAGACCAGCCGACGCATGCGCGCTCCTTGTGTCCGTGCACTACGTGTCCGTGAACTACGGTGTCAGCCCTGCGCGCGGGGCAAACGAGGACTGTTCCGCCATCTTGCGGTACCAGTCGCCGGCCTCGTCCTCGGGCGGGGCCTGGATCATCAGCTTCAGGTACAGGTCGCCGGGCGGTTTGCCCGGCAGGCCCTTGCCCTTCAGACGCATCTGCTTGCCGGACTGCGAACCCGCCGGGATCTTCAGGTTGACCCAGCCGTGCGGTGTGGGGACCTCGATGGTGGCGCCCAGTGCGGCCTCCCAGGGGGTGATCGGGATGTCGCGGGAGAGGTTGCGGCCCTCGACGCGGTAGCGGCTGTCGGGCTTGATGCGAATCTCGAGCAGCAGATCGCCAGAGCCGCCGGTGCCCACGCCCGGGTCGCCCTGGCCGCGCACGCGCAGGCGCGAGCCGTCCTTGGCCCCGGCCGGGATACGCACGCGCTGCACGCGCCCGTCGGCATCGTTGACGGAGATCTCCGTGCCCTTAAGGGCCTGATCGAGCGTGATCTCGACCTTACCCTCGCGGTCGGCACCACGCATGTTGAAGCCGCCCGCACCGCGGCGACGGCCCGCGCCGCCCATCCCGGCACCGCCGAAGATGGACTCGAAGAAGTCGGAAAAGCCGCCGAAATCGGCTCCGCCTCCGGCGCCCGCGCCACGGTGCTGGGCCCAGCCGTCCCATCCAGGCGGCGGACGAAAGTCCTGCCCCTGGCGCCAGTTGGAGCCGAGCTGGTCGTAGGCCTTGCGCTTTTCCGGGTCGCCCAGGGCCTCGTAGGCCTCGTTGACCTCCTTGATTCGGGTCTCGGCATCCGGGGCCTTGCTGACGTCCGGGTGATACTTGCGCGCCAGCTTGCGGTACGCCTTCTTGATGGCGTCCTGGCTGGCGTCGCGGCTGACGCCGAGGATCTTGTAGTAGTCCTTGTATTCCATTGCACTCCCAGAGTTGCCTCTGTCCGATCCCCGGGGGACACCCGGATCCCTTGGTGGTTGTCGGCCCGTACCCGATCTTTCCCATGATAGCCGGGATTCGGCTGTCACCCGTGCATCGGCTTCATGAAACGGGTGGCGATGATCCTGTTGCCGCCATCAAAAAACGAGGCGCCGCCCGCTTGCGCCGGCAGCGCCCGAATTCCGGCAGCCGTGACGGCTGCCGGCAGGGTTGGTGCCGGATCAGCCCGTGATCTCGATCCGGCGTGGCTGTACGCGTGCCTGTTTCGGAATACGAACCTCCAGCACCCCGTTTTCGGAGCGCGCGGAGATGTTTTCGGCATCCGCGGTGTCCGGCAGCGAGAAGCGGCGGAAGAAGGTGCCGCGCACCCGCTCGATCCGCTTGTAGCCGTTCTTTTCCTCTTCGCTTTCGTGCTTGCGCTCGCCGCGCAGGGTCAGCACGCCGTTCTCCATGTGGAGTTCAATGTCCTTCGGGTCCACGCCGGGGATGTCCGCGTGCAGCACGTAGGCATCGGTCTCCTCGCGGATATCGACGGCAGGCGCCCAGTCGGACGTCGCGGCGGAGTCGTCCGTGCCGGGCATATCCGGCATGCGGCCGAGTTCGCGCGACAGCTGACCCAGCAGGCTCCACGGTTCGTAACGCATCATTGTCATGGCTTTACCCTCCTCTTCCGGGTGTCAACTCTGACTCACCCATGGAGATAGGGGCCGCCGGGTAAATTTCAAGGGGTGGGAAAGGGGGCTGCGGCGCGCTGTCAGGGCCGTGTGAGGCGGCGGAAATCCAGCAGGCGATGCTGGTCGTCGGTGACCAACTCGAACACGCCATAGACGCCGCGCTGGTCGAGGTGCTGACGCAGCAGCCGGGCGGGAAACTGCACGCTGATGCCGCCTTCCGACTCGGCGTAGACGACCGCCGCGCGCCCGGTGTAGTAGTCCTCCATCTCGTGGCGCGAGATGGACAGGTGCACGCGGTAGCGATGCATTAAGGAAACACCGATTATTCGAGGTTCTGTACCTGCTCGCGCATCTGCTCGATCAGGACCTTCATCTCGACGGTTGCGCGGGTGATCTCCAGGTCATGCGACTTGGAGGCGAGGGTATTCGTCTCGCGGTTGAACTCCTGCATCAGGAAATCCAGGCGCCGCCCGCTGGGGCCGTCCTTGCCCAGGATCTCGCGCACCGCCTTCACGTGGCCGTCGATGCGATCCAGCTCCTCGGCGATATCCAGGCGTTGTGCCAGTAGCGCCACCTCCTGCTCCAGCCGCTTCGGGTCCAGGCTCAGGTCTAGCTCGTTGATGCGGCTCAGGGTGCGTTCGCGCTGTTCGACCAGCATCGGCTCGCGCCGCTCGCGGATGAGCACGACATGCTCGGCCAGGGCCTCCAGGCGATCGCGCAGGCCGTTGACCAGTTCCTGGCCCTCGGCCTCGCGCATCGCCACCAGGGCGTCGATCGCGCTGTCGAGCTCGGCAAGAATGGGGCCGGCGAGGCGGTCGGTGTCGATTTTCGCCCCCTCCAGCACCCCGGGCCAGGCGAGGATATCCAGCGGCGACACGCTGGCATCGTGTTTCATCATGTCGGCGACGGATTCGGTCGCCTCGATCAGCGACTGCACGCGGTCCACGTCGAATGCGGTGGGCGAGCCGCCCGACTGGCCGCGATCGCGCAGCACCACATCGACCTTGCCCCGACTCAGCCGTTTCTTGAGGCGATTGCGCACCTCGGGCTCCAGCGCCCGCAGGGCCTCCGGCAGGTGGATGCGCAACTCGAGATAGCGATGGTTGACGCTCTTCAGTTCCCAGTCGTAAACGCCCTGGTCCAGCGTCATCGGCTGCCGGGCGAAGCCGGTCATGCTCGCGATCATAAGGTCCCCTGTTGATAGCCCTGCGCGTGGTAACAGCCCGGTGCGCGTGTGATTTGCTGGCGTCTTCGGCCGCCTTTGCCCCAGATCCGCCGCGGGCGCGCTCATGTGAGAGCCTCTCCCGTCTCCCGTATACTGCGCGCCACTCCAATCTAGCAAGGATCAAGCATGCGACCCAGTGGCCGACAAGCCGACGAGATGCGCCCGGTGCGTTTTACCCGCCATTTCACCCGGCACGCGGAGGGTTCCGTGCTGGTGGAGTTCGGCGACACCCGGGTGCTGTGCAACGCGACCATCGAGTCGCGCGTGCCGCCGTGGCTGAAGAACAAGGGTCGCGGCTGGGTGACGGCGGAGTACAGCATGCTGCCACGCTCGACGCACGACCGCATGGCGCGCGAGGCCGCGCGCGGCAAGCTGGGCGGACGCACCATGGAGATCCAGCGTCTGATCGGCCGCTCCCTGCGCGCCGTGGTTGACCTGGAGGCCCTGGGCGAGCGCCAGATCATCGTCGACTGCGATGTCATCCAGGCTGACGGCGGGACCCGTACCGCCTCGATCAGCGGTGCCTATGTCGCCCTGCGCGACGCGATCCGCAAGGCGCGCGAGCAGGGCATGATCCGCAAGGACCCGCTGCACGGGCACCTGGCGGCGATCTCGGTGGGCATCTTCAACGGTGCGCCGGTCCTCGACCTGGATTACGACGAGGACTCCCAGGCCGAGACCGACCTGAACCTGGTGATGAACGAGGCCGGCGGCGTGATCGAGATCCAGGGGACGGCCGAGGGCCATGCCTTCCGCCGCGACGAGCTGAACCAGATGCTGGATCTGGGCGAGAAGGGCATCCAGCAGATCGTCGAGGCCCAGCGGGCGGCGCTGGCCAAGGGAGACACTGATTGATGGACACGTTCGCGTTGGCGCCCCATGTTTCCCGAGACCAGGCGCGGCGCGCAGTCGGTAGTGGTGCTACCGGCAAGCGGCGCAACGCAGGATCGGGGAACATGGGGTGCCAACCCCACAAATTCTTGACGGACGGGGCTCGGCCGATTTTGCCCGCTGACTGCGTTGCGGCTCGCTTATGTAGCTCGGCTACACGTCGCTCACCACGCCTTGTCAGCACGCAAAATCGACTCGAGCGCGAACGTGTCCATCAGTCAGTGTCTCCCTGGGGCTGAGTCATGGACCCGTCCCGTCGCGTCGTCCTCGCCACCGGCAACCCCGGCAAGCTGCGTGAGATCCGGGCCCTGCTGGAGCCGCTGGGGCTGGCGATCGAGCCGCAGTCGGAGCACGCGGTGCCCGAGGCCGACGAGACCGGGCTGACCTTTGTCGAGAACGCGATCCTCAAGGCACGCAACGCCGCGCAGCATACCGGCCTGCCCGCAATCGCCGATGATTCCGGCCTGGAGGTCGATGCCCTGCGCGGCCAGCCGGGCATCTACTCCGCGCGTTATGCGGGGCCGGAGGCGGACGATGCCGCGAACAACGCCAGGCTGCTGAAGGCGCTGGCGGGTGTCCCCGAGGCCCAGCGAGCCGCGCGGTTTCGCGCAGTCGTCGTGTTTCTGGAACATGCCGAGGACCCTTCTCCGCTGATCGCCGAAGGGGTCTGGCCGGGTCGTATCGTCGAGCAGCCCAGCGGTGCCAACGGCTTCGGCTACGACCCGCTGTTCTTTGTGCCCGAGGAGGGCTGCACCTCGGCCGAACTGAGTCCGGAGGCCAAGAATCGCCTGAGCCATCGCGGCCAGGCCCTGGCCAAACTGGTGGCACAACTGCGGGAACGTGCCGATCACTGAGCCGGCGCCTATGCTCGCGGCATGAGCGCATTCCCGACCCCGCTGCCCCTAGCCCTGTACGTGCACCTGCCCTGGTGCGTGCGCAAGTGCCCGTACTGCGACTTCAACTCCCACGAGCCGCGGGGCGAGGTCCCGTTCGACGCGTATGTCGAGGCGCTGATGCGCGACCTCGAGTCGCAGCTGCCGGATGTTTGGGGGCGGCGTGTGGACAGCGTGTTCATCGGCGGCGGGACCCCCAGCCTGTTCCCGCCCGAGGCGCTGGCGGACCTGCTCTCCGGTCTGCGTGCGCGGCTGCCCCTGCGCCCGGATGCCGAGATCACGCTGGAGGCCAACCCCGGCACCGCAGATCGCGCATACTTCCATGGCTACCGCGAGGCCGGGGTCAACCGGCTGTCGCTGGGTATCCAGAGCTTCGACGACGTCATGCTCGAGCGACTGGGGCGCATCCACGGCGGGGCCGAGGCCCATGCCGCGGTCGAGCATGCCCGTGCCGCGGGGTTTGACAACATCAATCTGGATCTCATGTTCGGCCTGCCGCAGCAGTCCGTCGAGGCAGGGCTGGCGGATCTCCGGGCCGCGATCGAACAGGAACCCGAGCACATCTCCTGGTATCAGCTGACCCTGGAGCCGAATACCTATTTCGCAGCCCGGCCCCCGGTATTGCCACCGGATTCCACGATCGAGGAATTGTTCACACAAGGACAATGTGCGCTGGCTGCGGCTGGCTATACTCGATACGAGGTTTCCGCGTACGCCACGAGGGGGCGGGAATGCCGGCACAACCGCAACTACTGGACGTTCGGCGACTACCTCGGCATCGGGGCCGGGGCCCACGGCAAGCTGACGTTGCCGTCCCAGGGGCGGGTGCTGCGGCGGACCAAGCCGCGCCAGCCCGCAGCCTACCTGGAGACGCCCGACCAGCACCGCGACCAGGCGGTCCCCGAGGCCGAGCTCCCGTTCGAGTTCATGCTCAACGCGTTGCGTCTGGTGGAGGGAGTGCCCGCGCATTGCTTCGAGGAGCGCTGCGGTCTGGACCTGACTACGCTGGAACCGGCCCTGGGCGAGCTACGGGCAGAGGGTCTGCTGGTGTCCGATCCGCAGCGCCTGCAGCCGACCGAACGCGGCCTGGCCTTTCTCAATGACATTCTGGAGCGTTTTTTGCCGGATGCGGCGGGTGTGACAGCCGGTGCCCAGGTAATGAAGGGTCCGGAGGAGGTGCGGTGATGCGACCGGTGGAGTTTGTCGGCTTTACCTGCCCCTGGTGTGGCGAACCGGGCGAGACGACGGTGGATATGGTCAGCGCGGACCGGGAATGGATCGAGGACTGCGCCGTGTGCTGCGCGCCCATCGTGTTTCGGCGCGTCGAGGCCCCGGATGCCGAGATCCCGCAGGTGGAGGCCATTCGGGAGGGAGGATGAGTGTGGCCCCGCCGTATACGCCGATCGCCTGCGAGCGCTACTCCGAGCTGGAGCTGGCGATCCTGCGCGGGCAGCACCTGCGTACCCACTGGCGCCGGGGCGAAATGGATCGGATTGCGGTGGTGCGGCCGCTGGATCTGCGCACGCGGCGCGGGGCCGAGTACCTGATCCTGCGTGACGCCGAGGGTCGACGGCAGTGGTGGCGGCTGGATCGCCTGGTCAGCTTCGAGCCGGTGCCCGGCTGATACGCCGGCCTTGCGCGGCGAGCGTATGGCCCGCCCCTGGAGATCGCTTCGCTGGCGCTCGCGATGACGGGAGGCGGGCGGTGCCCGCTTCGCGTCAGCTGCGCTTCATCTGGTCGAAGAACTCGGAATTGGTCTTCGAGGACTGCATGCGGCCGAGCAGGAATTCCATCGCCTCGATATCGTCCATGCCGTGCAGGAACTTGCGCAGGATCCAGAGCTTCTGCAGCTCGTCCGGGGCGGTCAGCAGCTCTTCGCGGCGGGTGCCGGAGCGGTTCACGTTGATCGCCGGGTAGATGCGCTTCTCGGCGATGCGGCGCTCCAGGTGCACTTCCATGTTGCCGGTGCCCTTGAACTCCTCGTAGATCACCTCGTCCATCTTCGAGCCGGTCTCGACCAGCGCGGTGGCGAGGATGGTCAGGCTGCCGCCTTCCTCCACGTTGCGCGCGGCACCGAAGAAGCGCTTCGGACGGTGCAGGGCGTTGGCGTCCACGCCACCGGTCAGCACCTTGCCGGAGCTGGGGGCGACGGTGTTGTAGGCGCGCGCCAGGCGGGTAATGGAGTCCAGCAGGATCACCACGTCGCGCTTGTGCTCGACCAGGCGCTTGGCCTTCTCGATCACCATCTCGGCGACCTGCACATGGCGCTGGGCCGGTTCGTCGAAGGTCGACGAGACCACTTCGCCCTGGACCATGCGGTCCATCTCGGTGACTTCCTCCGGGCGCTCGTCGATCAGCAGCACGATCAGGTAGCACTCGGGGTAGTTGGTCGCGATGCTCTGGGCGATGTTCTGCAGCATCAGCGTCTTGCCCGCCTTGGGCGGGGAGACGATCAGGCCACGCTGGCCCTTGCCGAACGGCGCCACGATGTCGATGACGCGGGCGGTGATGTCCTCGGTGGAGCCGTTGCCGCGCTCCATGCGCATGCGCTTGGAGGGGTGCAGCGGCGTGAGGTTCTCGAACAGCACCTTGTGCCGGGCATTCTCCGGTGGTTCGAAGTTGATCTCCGAGACCTTCAGCAGCGCGAAGTAGCGCTCGTTGTCCTTGGGCGGGCGGATCTTGCCGGCGATGGTGTCGCCGGTACGCAGCCCGAAGCGTCGAATCTGGCTGGGGGAGACGTACACGTCGTCCGGCCCGGCCTGATAGGAGCTGTCGGCGCTGCGCAGGAATCCGAAGCCGTCGGAGAGGATCTCCAGGACTCCGTCACCGTAGATGGCTTCACCGCTTTTGGCATGGGCCTTCAGCAGGGCAAAGATGATCTCCTGCTTGCGGGCGCGGGACATGTTGTCGATGCCTTTTTCTTCTGCAAAGGCGACGAGATCGGCAGCGGACATCCGCTTCAGTTCGGTCAGGTTCATTCGTGGGGTGCTGTGTTCAACGTGGATGATCGGCGACCGGGGATGGCCGCTCGGCTTGCCTTGGATTGAGTATCGGGGGCAGGTTGCGGTCTGGCGACCGCCTGAACTGAACCGATGGTAAGCGACGCGCCCGCTTGGGGCAAGGCCTGGTGGCGTCGTTTTTTTGGTACTGCAACCCCGGGGCCGCATGCGACCCCGGGGTATGCCGGATCAGAGGTGCTGGTCCAGGAAAGCGGTCAGCTGCGACTTGGACAATGCGCCGACCTTGGTGGCTTCGACATCGCCATTCTTGAACAGCATCAGCGTCGGGATCCCGCGAATGCCGTACTTCGGCGGCGTGGACGGGTTCTCGTCGATGTTCAGCTTGGCGACTTTGACCTTGCCGGCGTATTCTTCGGCGATTTCATCCAGAATGGGGGCGATCATCTTGCAGGGCCCGCACCACTCGGCCCAGTAGTCCACCAGGACTGGCTGATCCGCCTTCAGGACGTCTTCGTCGAAACCGGCGTCTGACGTGTACACAATTTTGTCGCTCACTCCGAGCCCTCATCACTTGGGTTGGGGGAACAGCCCGCAACGCCGGCTGCACGGCTCTTACTATCGACGATGATCGCCAGACAGTTCAAGTAATAGAGGATTCACATGACCGATCCCGCGCAGGAAACGCCCCGCTTCGACCAGCTCGATCTGCCCGAGGCCGTACAGGCGGGCATCCGCGCCACCGGTTTCGAGACCTGCACGCCGATCCAGGCGCTGACCCTGCCCATTGCGCTGGCCGGGCGGGATGTCGCCGGGCAGGCGCAGACCGGTACGGGCAAGACCGCGGCCTTTCTGATCGCCACCTTCAACCGTCTGCTGCGCCAGGCGCCCGCGCCCGATCGCCGGGCGACCGATGTGCGCGCCCTGATCGTCGCCCCGACGCGTGAACTCGCCATCCAGATCCACAAGGATGCCGAGATGCTGGGGCGCGAAACCGGGCTCAAGCTGGCGCTGGCCTATGGTGGTACCGGTTACGACAGCCAGCGCGAGCAGCTGGAGGCCGGGGCCGACATCCTGATTGGTACGCCGGGCCGGATCATCGACTACTTCAAGCAGAAGGTGTTCGGGCTCGGGCACACCGAGGTGGTGGTGCTGGACGAGGCCGATCGCATGTTCGATCTCGGTTTCATCAAGGACGTGCGTTTCCTGATGCGTCGCTGCGCGCCGGCCAGCGAGCGGCTGTCCATGCTGTTCTCGGCCACGCTGTCGCTGCGTGTGATGGAGCTGGCCTACGAGCACATGAGCAACCCGGAAAAGGTCCAGGTCGAGGCCGAGACCCTGACCGCGGATCGCGTGCGCCAGGTGATCTACTACCCGGCGAACGAGGAAAAAATCCCGCTGCTGCTGGGGCTGGCGCGCGATCTCAAGCCGGAGCGGGCCATCGTGTTCGTGAACACCAAGCACGGGGCCGAGAAGGTCTGCGACTGGCTGAACGTGAACGGGCAGAAGGCCGCGCTGCTCTCGGGTGATGTGCCGCAGAACAAGCGCTCGAGCCTGCTGGAGCGCTTCACCGCAGGCGAGTACGCCTTTCTGGTGGCGACTGATGTCGCGGCGCGCGGACTGCACATCCCGGCCGTGACCCACGTGTTCAACTTCGATCTGCCGCAGTCGGGCGAGGACTACGTGCACCGCATCGGGCGCACGGCGCGCGCCGGGGCCGAGGGCGACGCCATCAGCTTCGGTTGCGAGGACTCCGCGTTCTACCTGCCGGACATCGAGTCCTATCTCGGCGAACGGATCCCCACGGAGACCGTGGACCCCGCAGCCCTGTTCAGCGACCCGGTGCGCCCCAAGCCGCGCCCGCGCAAGCCGCGCGACGACCGGCGCGGCGGCGGTGGACGTGGCGGTGCGCGCGGATCGGGTAAACCGTCGGGCGGCGGCGGGCACCGCCATCGCAGCGGGGGCGGCAAGCCAAAAGGCTCCTGAGCCGTTCTGCGAACAGGCGCAAGAGGGAACAGGGAGGGGAAATGGTGCCGACGGCAGGAGTCGAACCTGCGACCTATCGATTACGAATCGATTGCTCTACCAACTGAGCTACGTCGGCGAAGCGCGCCATAATAGCGGGGGTGGGGCTCGACAACAATCCCGCGCGACCGGCGGCGCGGGTTCCGGATCAGGCCGTGCGCTCGCTGACCCGAATAATCACGTCCACACCCAGCAGCTCTTTGCCTTCCGGCAGCGGGGGCAGGTGCGAGATATCGACCCGTGCGGGATCGACGTCTTCCAGCTCGCCGGTGTCGGTGTGGAACAGGTGGTGGTGCGGATTCAGGTTGGAGTCGTAGAAAAGCTTGGTCGGGTCGATCACGACCTCGCGCACCAGGCCCTTCTCTGCGAACAGCTTGAGCGTGTTGTAGACCGTGGCCTTGGAGACGCGCGACGAATGCTGCACCAGGCGGCCGAGGATTTGTTCGGCGCTCAGGTGCTGATGACGCGCGAACATTACGCGTGCAATCTCCACGCGCTGCTCCGTCGGAGAGATCGTGTGTTCGCGCAGCAACGCGCGGGCGTCGTCGACGTCCAGCAGATTCGGATTGTCAGATGTAGCAGACATATTCCGGACAATATAACAGCTGCTGGATCGCGTCCAGATCACGTCAGTCCGATGGGGGTCCGGAGGCGCAAGCCTCTGATAGAATGGAGCGGGTGATGGGAATCGAACCCACATTAAGAGCTTGGGAAGCTCCCGTTCTACCATTGAACTACACCCGCTTGAGTCGGCGATTGTAGGTCTTGTTGGCCTCCGGCTCAACGGCAAATTGACCAGTCGAAGAACTATGCAGATTCAGCTGAACGGCGAACCCTTCGAACTCCCCGAAGATGGCGAGGCCACCCTGGCTGCGCTGATCGAGGCGCGTGGCCTGGGCGGTCGCCGCCTGGCAGTGGAGGTCAACGAGGAGCTGGTACCGCGCAGCGAGCACGCCGCGCACCCGTTGCATCCCGGCGATCGCGTGGAGATCGTGCAGGCGATTGGGGGCGGTTGAGTCCGAGTCGCCGTCCGTAACTACTTTCAACGAAGGAATCACCATGACCGAATCGGCCGCCGCGTCTGCCGACGACCTCTTCCGCGTGGGTTCACGCGAGTTCACCTCCCGTCTGCTGGTGGGCACAGGCAAGTACCGCGATCTCGATCAGACCCGTGATGCCATTGAGGCCAGCGGGGCGGAGATCGTCACGGTCGCGATCCGCCGCACCAACATCGGCCAGAACCCGGACGAGCCCAACCTGCTGGACGTGATCTCGCCGGAGCGCTACACGCTGCTGCCGAACACGGCCGGCTGCTTTACCGCCGATGACGCGATCCGTACCTGCCGCCTGGCGCGCGAGCTGCTGGACGGGCACAACCTGGTGAAGCTGGAGGTCCTGGGCGACGAGAAGACCTTGTACCCGGATGTCTTCGAGACCGTGAAGGCCGCCGAGACCCTGGTCGCCGAGGGCTTCGACGTGATGGTCTACACCACCGACGATCCGCTGCTGGCGAAGCGCCTGGAAGAGATCGGCTGTCTGGCGATCATGCCGCTGGCCGCCCCGATCGGCTCCGGGCTGGGTATCCAGAACCGCTACAACATCCGCGAGATCGTCGAAAACGCCAACGTTCCGGTGCTGGTCGATGCCGGTGTCGGCACGGCCTCGGATGCCGCAATCGCGATGGAGCTGGGCTGCGACGGGGTGCTGATGAATACCGCCATCGCGGCTGCCGAGGACCCGGTGATGATGGCCTCGGCCATGCGTCACGCGATCATCGCCGGGCGTCAGGCCTACCGTGCCGGGCGCATGGCGCCGCGCCGCTACGCCTCGGCCTCCTCGCCGCAGACCGGCCTGTTCTTCAGCTGAGCATGAGTGAGTCTGCTGATTCTGCCTCCGAGGACAAGCCCTTTTACCGGCGTATCCGCAGTTTCGTGCGCCGCGAGGGGCGGCTGACGCCGGGCCAGCAGCGTGCGCTGGACGAGCTGTTGCCGCGCTTCGGGCTCGCGCTGCCGGAGCCCGCGGCACCGCTGGACCTGGCGGCCGTCTTCGGCCGCGAAGCGCCGGTCACGCTGGAGATCGGCTTTGGCGACGGCGAGAGCCTGGCCGAGCAGGCCGCGCAGAACCCGGGGCGCGATTACATCGGCACCGAGGTCCATCGCCCGGGCGTGGGTCACCTGCTGCGCGAGGTGGAGCAGCGCGGTCTGACCAACGTGCGCGTCTCCGACCACGACGCCGTGGAACTGCTGGAGCACTACATCGCGCCGGCGGCCCTGGACGGGGTTCAGGTGTATTTCCCCGACCCCTGGCACAAGAAGCGCCACCACAAGCGCCGCCTGATCCAGCCACCGTTCGTGCGCCTGCTGGCCTCGCGTATGCGCCCGGGCGGGCGGCTGCACCTGGCGACCGACTGGGCCGAATACGCCGAGCACATGATGGCGGTACTGGAAGAATGCGCGCCGTGGTTCGAGCCGGATGGCCCGGTGCCGGCCCCGGGGCGGCCGCCGGAACGCCCGGTGACCAAGTTCGAGCGGCGCGGCGAGCGGCGCGGCCACGCGGTGGCCGATCTCCTCTACAGGCGCACCGACGCCGAGGCCTGACGGGCCTCAGGCCTCGCCCATCCACCAGGCGCTGACCGCGCCGGCCAGGCTCATCAGGGCGAGCACGAAAATCGCGACCTCGGTGCCCGCGAGCTGGGCCAGCAGCCCGAACAGCCCGCCCACGAGCAGCAGCGCGCCGATCACGGTATTGCTGACGGCGGTGAACGCGGCGCGGGTCTTCTCGGTGGCCATGTCCACCAGATAGGTCTTGCGCCCCAGCCGCACGCCGGCATGGCTGACCCCCAGCAGGAAGAACAGCAGCGCGTAGACGACCCCGCCCGGCACCAGCGCCGAGTCGGTATCCACCGGCGCGAACCAGACACCCAGGGCGACCAGGATGCCGAGCCCTGCGGCCAGCAGGCCCGAGAGAATCAGTACCCAGCGGGAGGAACGATCGGACAGGCGTCCCCAGACCGGGGCGCTGACCGCCGAGGCCAGCCCGCTGGCCAGGATCAGCAGCCCAAGCGTGCCCAGATCCCCCGAGGTCGCATCTTCGGCCAGCAGCACATAGAACGGCAGCGCCAGGGCCGTGCTCATCAGCAGCGCGCGGGTGAACACGAAGTGCCCGAACGCGCGGTCGGTCCACAGCAGGCGTACCGAGGACAACGCCTGGGTGATCGCGTTGCCGCCGCCCTCGGTGGAGCCCGGGGCCTCGTGCAGGCGCGTAAAGGTCGCGGCCGCCACCCACCAGGCGCCGGCGGAGGCGGCCAACAGGGCGACGAATATGCCAATACCGGCATCCTCGAGGTTCGCCAGGGTCAGATAGACCCCCAGCCCCAGCGTGAAGAAGCCGGCCAGCGAGGCGGCATAGCCCATCACGGTGCCGCGGCGCTGCTTGGCAATCGTCTTGCCGAGCACGTCCTTCGCGGCCACCGAATTGATCCCGCGCGCCAGCGCGAACACGGTCAGCAGCCCGAGGATCGCCCAGCCCGCCGCCGCGCCCTCCAGGGTCAGGGCGACGATCGCCATCCCGGCGACCGCCAGCCCGGAGAGGACCGAGCCCAGGATCCAGAACCCCTTGCGGATGGCGCGGCGGCGAATGGAGGCGGCGACGAACAGCTGCGGGAGCAGCGAGCCCGATTCGCGGATCGGGACGAGGAAACCGGCAAACGCGGCCGGCGCGCCCAGGGCCCCCAGCAGCCAGGCCAGTACCAGCCGCGCCGAGGCCAGCTCGTCGCCGATCTTGCTCAGCGTATTGGAGACCAGGTGAACGAAAAAATTGACCGGCTGCGCCCGGCAGGCATCTTCCGGGATGTCCTTGCAGACGCGCGCATCCTCTTCCCCGGCGATGGTCTCGTACAGCGTGATGATCGGACGTGGCAGTTTTTCCGAACCGGTCTCGGCCATCGGTTTCCTCTGTCAGAGTGCGCTTCGTATCACCCCCGTCATTGCGAGGAGCCGAAGGCGACGTGGCAACCTTCGGGCGCTGGCAGAGCGGCGGCACTCGGTGGTTTCGGAAGGAGGTTGCCGCGTCGCTGCGCTCCTCGCAATGAAGGCGGCTGACTACCTGCGGCCGGCAAGCGGGTCGTTCGGGTCGACGCTGTCGCGAAACGGCTTGCGCCGGTCGAGGTTCGTCAACTGGTAGACGTTGCCCAGCCAGTTGTTCATGACCGCCAGCGCGGTGTCGTGCCAGGTGTT
This sequence comes from Thioalkalivibrio sp. K90mix, assembly GCF_000025545.1. NCBI lineage: Bacteria > Pseudomonadati > Pseudomonadota > Gammaproteobacteria > Chromatiales > Ectothiorhodospiraceae > Thioalkalivibrio > Thioalkalivibrio sp. K90mix. The sequence goes on along the minus strand of NC_013889.1, from coordinate 2,588,532 downwards.
GTCCAGGCGGTCGAGCAGCAGTGCCTCCGGCAGTGCCGGGATCTCGGTGCAGTGCTCGACTGCGACCTGCACGTGCTCACGGTGCTCGTCGAGGATCGCCGCTGCCTGGGGCAGCAGATAGTTCTCTGGCAGTGGCGGATAGGTCTCGCGCTCGCCCTGGATGTAGCGCCCGACCTCGCGCTTGTACTCCTTGAGCAGGCTGATCGAGTCGTACTCCGGGTGGCCCTGGAAAAAGACCATGCGGAAGCCGTCCGGCGACGCGCCCAGGTGGATGCCGGACTGCTCGCTCTCGACCAGTACGCGCAGGCCGTGACGCTCGAACTGTTCGCGCGACACGTCGTTGTAGCGCGAGTGCGGCACGTCGAAACGCGTGTTCACGCCGGTGACCAGCGGGTGGCCGCGGTCCACCACGCGGTGCGGGAACACGCCCCACAGCTTCTCGCCCATGTGCCGGCGGTGTTCGCCGTAGCGCGCCTGCAGAACGGCGTGGGTGGCGAGGCAGGAGCACAGTGTGGAGGTCACGTTGTCCCAGGCCCAGTCGACGACCTCCGCCAGGGGTTCCCAGAACGGCTCCAGCGCCAGATCGGGCTGGGTCACGTTGGCCCCGGTGATGATCAGCGCGTCGAGGCCCTCTTTCTTCAGGTCCTCGAAGTCCTCGTAGTACTGCTTGATGTGATCGCGCCCCTTCGGCCCGCGCTTGAGCTGCGGCAGGGTAAAGGGGTGGATGTAGAACTGCGCGATCTGGTTGCTCTCGCCGATCAGGCGAAAGAACTGGCGCTCGGTGGCCGCCAGGGCGGCGTCCGGCATCATGTTCAACAGCCCGATGTGCAGCGCACGGATCTCCTGCTGCTGAGCGAAGTCGCTGGGCAGTACGGTCTCGCCCTCGCTCTTCAGGCGGGCGAAGGTGGGCAGGTCGGAGTGGGCAACGAGTGGCATTACAGTCGTGCCTCCCGTTCGAGGGCCATGCAGACCAGGTCGTCGAAGTCCTGTGCGTTACGGACCTGCGCGAGCTCCGTCGTGCTGATGGTGTAGCCGTGCGCCTCGGCGATCGCCTCGTAGCGCGGCAGGCGCGCGCGGAACAGGCGCGAGAACACCCAGCGCACGAACGCATCCGGATCGATCTGGGCGACATAGTCCAGCCCCTCGTCGCGCATGTACTCGGCCAACTGCTGGTCGAGAAAGGCCTCGCGGTAATACAGCGGCTTGGGGTCGTGTTCCGCGCGTTCGATCAGTTGGCGCTCGTCTTCGTCGGTTGCCTTGATGTAGAGGATCAGCGTGTGCTCGGCGAGGGTCTCCAGCACGCCGGGACTGTCCAGCTCGCAGACCGAGCCGCCGGCATCGTTGACGAAGTGCGGATAGCCAAACAGCGTCTGCGACTTGTGGATGAAGTCCGGCACGTCGAGCATCGCCTGCACCTCGGCCTCGTGGTGCAGGTTCTGGCGGCGCTTGAACTCGGTCAGCGGCAGCCCGCCCAGCTCCGGGTTGCCGAGCTTGCCGAGGAAGCTCGCCACCGGGTGCAGGTTGTCCACCGTGATGTTGTTGATGATCTGGATCGAGTCCGAGCGCAGCAGGTCGCGCAGGAACGGCACGGCCATCGCCTGGGCCTTGATGTTGTCCAGGATCGGTTCGCTCAGATAGCGCGTGCCAATGCGGTAATCACCCGAGTAGTGGAACCATTCCTCGCGCCGGAGCATGTTCGACAGGCGCGTCTTGCCAACACCGGACATCCCCAGCAGGGTGATCCGGCGGTGGTCCAGTTGGCGGTATTCTTCGGGCGAAAGGCGCATGGCGGCTCGATCAGTGTTTCCTTAACGTCGCAGGATGAACAGGATACCCGCGATCACGGCCAGACCGCTGATTACATAGTGGTCATACTGAAACTGCAGCCCCAGCAGGCCGCGCAGGCCGAACAGGATTAGCCAGGCGCCCAGTAGAATGTTTCCGAGTATGCGCATCCCTGCGGATCTCCCTGTCGTTAATTAGCGGATGAGTTGGCTCAGTTCGCGGAACTGCGGGTCGGCCGCGTCGCGCAGCCACTCGAACAGCACCGATTCGTGGTTCGTGATGACGGCGCCCGCCGCGCGCAGGCGCTCCAGTCCGTTGCGCTTGCGCGTGGTGTCGCGCGAGCAGACCGCATCCTCGACCACGAATACGGTAACACCTGCATCCAGCAGTTCCAGGGCCGTCTGTGTGACGCAGATATGCGTCTCGGCGCCGGTCAGGATGATCTGGTCGCCACCGGTGAGGCGCGCGTGGAGGTCGTCTTCCGCGCAGCAGGAGAAGGCCGTCTTGTCGGTCAGCGTGCCGTGCCCGTCCAGTGCCTGCTGCAGGCTCGCCGCCACCTCGCCCAGCCCCTTCGGGTACTGGCGCGAGACCTCGATCGGGATGTCCAGCTTGCGCGCGGCTTCGACGAGTCGTGCAGTGTGGCGTTCCACCGCCTCGCGTTCGCTGTCCGGCATGGCGGCCAGCAGCCGCTCCTGCAGGTCGATCAGGACCAGGCGGGAACGGGCACGGTCGCAGCGGGCGCGTGGATCGACTGTCATTGCTCCAGCAGCTGGTCGATCGATTCCAGGTCCGCGACACTCAGGCGGCCGGCGGCGCGTTGCAGGCGCAGCGAGTCGGTCAGGAAGCCGTAGCGGGCCTCGGCGTAGTCGCGCTCGGCGCGGAACACCTCGCGCAAGGCCAGCAGGACGTCGACCTGGGTACGCGTGCCGACTTCGAATCCGGCCTCGGCCGACTCGAATGCGGCCTGGGTGGAGATCAGCGCCTGCTCCAGGGCGCGCACGCGCGAGCTGTTCGCGATGACCGACAGGTAGGCGTTGCGGGTGTCCTGGGTGGTGCGGCGTTCAACGAGCGACTGCCCTTCCTGCGCGGCCTGGAAGTCCTCGCGCGCCTGCCGGGTGAGCGCGCTCACGCGCCCGCCGGTGTAGAACGGAACCTCCAGGCGCACGCCCACCTGGGCCTCGGTCCCCTCGTTGAAGAAGGGGCCCACTCCCTGCTGGGTGCCGCCGTCATCGATGCCGTGGAAACGGTTTTCGCTGACCGAGGCGTTCAGGTTCAGTCGCGGGTGCCCCTCGGCGCGCTGGCGCTGAATCTGTTCGCGGGCGGTCTCGGTGGTCAGGCGCTGGGCGGCCAGCTCCAGATTGTTCTCCAGCGCGATATCCACCCATGCCTGTGGGTCGGCCGGGTCCGGCGGGGTCAGTTCGGCGTCCTCGCGCAGGATGTCGAGCTCGTCCCAGTAGGTGTTGGTGATCACCGCGAGCTGCTCGCGGGCCACGTCCAGCTGATTCTCGGCGGCAATCCGTTCGGCCTCGGCGAGGTCGCGCTGTGCCTGGGCTTCCTTGACGTCCGTGCTGGCGATCAGGCCGACCTCGAAGCGACGCTCCGTTTGTTCCAGCTGGCGACCGATGGCATCGAGTTCCGACTCGCGAAAGGCCAGCGTCTCCTGCGCGATCAGCACGTCGAAGTAGGCCTCGGATACACGCAGGATCAGGTCCTGGCGGGCTGCGTCCAGCTCCGCCTCGGCGCGCGCGATCTCGAGATCCGCCTGGGTCAGTTCGATGAAGTTGCGCCGGTCATAGAGGCTCTGCACCAGGGATACGCCAAAGCTGGTCTGGCGTCCGTCGAAGCTGTCCTGGTCGCGATAGTCGTTATAGAACGCGCCGGCCTCGGCCTCGCCGGTGATCTGCGGCAGGAACGCGGAACGGGCAATCGGACGGCGTTCCAGGACACTGCGGTATTCGGCCTCGGCGGCGCGCAGCTCGGCGTCTTCCGTGGCAGCGCGCTCATAGACCTCAAGCAGACTGGCGGCGGGGGCAGGGCTTGCCACCAGCAGGGCAATGCCGGCGGTAGCCAGCGTGGAGAAGATACGTTTGGCGGACCGGTTCATGGGCGCGGATTCCTGAGCAGACAGGGAAAGCTCCATCGTAGGGAAACACCGCGCGATGTGCACGCGGATCGGTGCTTCCTGGATGGGATCCCCGGTATGCGGTGGCCGGGGACGGGGTGTCAGAATTCGAACGCGGGCTTCGGCTCGAAACCGACCAGCGGCTCCACCCGGGTTTCGAACAGGACATCGTGGCGGACGCTGTCCTCGGTGGTGCGGGTGATCAGGTTGGCCTGCATGATCGGGCCGTCACCGGTGATTACGAACAGCCGGCCACCCAGGGTCAGGTAGCGTTCGAGGAAGTCGTTGTATTCGGTCATCGCGCCGGTCAGCACGATCACGTCATAGCGCTCGCGCGGCGGAGCCCACTCGGGGGTCACGGTGGCGGTGCGCAGGCTGGTGTTCTCCAGGCCCATGTCGACCAGCGTGTTGCGGGCCTTCAGACGCAGTTCGTCGATGCGTTCAATGGAGTCGACGTGGGCGGCGAGGCGCGCGAGACAGGCGGTGACGTAGCCGGAGCCGGTACCGATCTCCAGCACGGTCTCGGTCGGTTGCGGGGCCGCGGCCTGGAGCAGGCGACCGATCACTACCGGTGGCAGTGTGTGGGCACCATGGCCCAGCGGGATCTCGGAGTCCGCGTAGGCCAGGGCCTTGTAGGCGTCCGGCATGAAGCGTTCGCGCGGGAGCGTTTCCATCACGTCCAGCACGCGCATGTCCAGCACGTCCCAGGGGCGGACCTGCTGTTCGACCATGTTCATCCGGGCCAGGGCGAAATCCATCGCGGAATCCTCGAGTACGTCAATAGCGGCGAAAGAGTACGTTGGCGCACCGAAACAGGCAAGTAGGAGCCTGCTCGCAGGCGAAGCCCCTGCCCGCGTCCGACCTTGGTAGGGGCTTCGCCTGCGAGCAGGCTCCTACGGGGCGGGGTGCTCGTCGAGGGCCTCGGCGATTGCCCGGATGCGCTCGCGATCCAGCGCTTCGCCCAGTGCCTTGCCCTTGTATCCCTCGGCCATCAGGGCCTGCGGTTGCACCCCCTGTGCCGCCGCGACGGCGCGGCGTACCGCATCGGCCTGGGGGTAGGGTTTGTCCTCCCAGCCGGTGCGGCCGCGGAAATCCGCCTCCACCGCGAGCAGGAAGGGCTCGACATTCTCGGGTCGACGCAGGGCGTCCAGCCCGTCTACCAGTTTCATCACCGTCTTCGGCCTGAGTTCGAAGACCCGGTGTACCAGTCCGTGGTAGCGCGAGACTCGCACGGCCAGATCACGATAGCGGTTGGGGATACGCAGGCGTTCGGCCAGGGCGCGGATCAACAGGACTCCCCGCTCCTCGTGCCCATGGTGGCTGGGCAGGATGTCGGGATCGGTATTGCCCTTGCCCAGGTCATGCACCAGCGCGGCGAAGCGGACCTCGGGGGATTCGGAGAGGCGGGTCGCCTGGTCCAGCACCATCAGGGTATGCACGCCGGTATCGATCTCGGGGTGATAGCGCGCGGGCTGCGGGACGCCGAACAGGCATTCGATCTCGGGGAACAGGCGGGCCAGTGCCCCGGCGTCGCGCAGGACCTCGATAAAACGGCGCGGGGCGGGGCTTTTCAGCGCCTTCTCGCACTCGGCCCAGACGCGCTCCGGAACCAGCGCATCGACCTCGCCGGAGGTGACCAGCTCGCGCATCAGCTCCCGCGTGTCGTCGGCCACGCGAAAGCCCCAGGGCTCCAGCTGCGCGGCAAAGCGGGCCACGCGCAGCAGGCGTACCGGGTCTTCGGAGAAGGCGGGCGAGACATGACGCAGCAGACGCGCCTCGAGGTCGGCCTGCCCGTTGTAGGGATCGAACAGATGCCCGTCGGCGTCCTCGGCCATCGCGTTGATGGTGAGGTCGCGGCGTTCGAGGTCGTCTTCCAGCGTGACGTCGGGCGCGGCGTTGAACTGGAAGCCGTGGTAGCCGCGCGCGGTCTTGCGCTCGGTGCGCGCCAGCGCGTATTCCTCATGCGTCGTGGGGTGCAGAAAGACCGGGAAATCGCGTCCCACCGGGCGGTACCCGGCGGCCTCCATCGCCTCCGGCGTGGCGCCGACCACCACGTAGTCGCGTTCGTGCACCGGGCGCCCCAGCAGCCGGTCGCGCACCGCGCCCCCGACGAGATAGGTCTGCATGGCGTCCGCGCGGCCGCTAGCCGCGGTCGACCTCGCGCGTATGGGTGCGCAGGGCCTGCTTGCGGGCCTCGAGGCCGCCCCCGAGGTATTCCGGCGCGATCGACTCGAGCCGGGTCGGGCAGGGCAGGCGGTTGTCGCCCTCGCAGATGCTGTCGATGGTCAGCGAGGCGAAGTTGTCGCGGGACAGCGGCTTGCCGGGCACGAACTCGAACACGCTGGCCTGCAGTTTGCCGGCCCAGTCGGGCAGCTTGATCACCGGGCGGCGCCGGCCAATGAGACGACCGACATAGCGCACCAGTTCCTCCAGCGTGTAGGCCTTCGGGCCGCACAGTTCATAGCCCTCGCCGAAGGTCTCGGGGGCCTCCAGGGAGTCTACGAAGTGTTCGGCAACATCCCCCACGTACACGGGCGCGAACTTCGCGTCGGCGCGCGCCAGTGGCATGAATGGCGAGATCTTCAGCAGGGTGGCGAAACGGTTGAGGAGGGAGTCGTCGCGCCCGAAGATGACCGATGGCCGGAATACGGTGACCGCGAATGCGTCGCAGGCGAATACCAGCTGTTCCGCCTCTCCTTTGGTGCGCAGGTAGTGGCTCGGCGGGTTCTCCATGTCGGCCTTCAGCGCGCTCATCTGCAGGAAGCGGCGTACCCCGCAGCTCTCGGCGGCGGCCAGGGCCTTTTGCGTCAGCTCCACATGCGCGGCGCGAAAACCCGAGCCGTCGCGGCCGCGTTCATTCAGGATGCCGACCAGATTGATCACCGCATCCTGGCCCGCAAAGGCCCGCTCCAGAGTGGCCGGATCATGGGCGCTGCCCTCGATCAGATCCACCTCGGGATTCACCAGCAGGTCCCGGTGTCGATGCGGGCGGCGCGACAGCACGCGCACGCGGATACCGCGATCGATCAGGCGGCGGATGATCTGGTGGCCGACAAAGCCGGTGCCGCCGAGCAGGCAGACAGAGCGAATCGAATCAATCGACATGGTCCCAAGGTCCTTCCGAAAGCCAGTGGGGGTGGTCTTATACTCGGGTGACTGTCAATCTTCAAACCGGGTTCCGCAACCGTTCCCCGCCACCGAGGTTTCGACATGAACGACCTGACCGCGATCAATCCCGCCACCGGCGAAACCCTGGCCCGGTACCCGCGCATGGGCCCGGAGGCCCTGGAGGCCGCGCTGGCGCGGGCGGCCAGCGCCCAGCAGGACTGGGCGGGGCATCCGGCTTCGGTACGCGCCCAGTGCCTGCGCGATCTGGCTGCCGTGCTGCGTGATCAGCGCGAGGCGCTGGCGCGCACTGCCACGCAGGAGATGGGCAAGCGCCTGGTCGAGGCGCGTGCCGAGGTCGACAAGTGTGCGAATGCCTGCGACTACTACGCCGACCGCGGTCCGGACTTTCTCCAGGACACGATGATCGCCTCCGACGCGAGCCGTTCGTTCATCGCCTGGCAGCCACTGGGTACCGTTCTGCTGGTCATGCCCTGGAACTTCCCCTACTGGCAGGCCTTTCGCCAGGCGCTCCCGGCGACCCTTGCCGGGAACACCGTGCTGCTCAAGCACGCCTCCAATGTCCCGGGCTGTGCCGAACACCTGGAACGTGTGTTCACCGAGGCGGGCCTGCCCGAGGGCGTGTTCCAGAACTTGCCGGTGGGGTCGGACGCGGTAGAGGGCATTATTGCCGATGCCCGCGTGCAGGGCGTGAGCCTGACGGGATCGGAAAGGGCCGGGCGCGCGGTGGGCGCGGCGGCCGGCAAGGCGCTCAAGACCTCGGTGCTGGAGCTGGGCGGCTCGGATGCCTTCGTCGTGCTGGCGGACGCCGATCTCGACCACACCGTCGAGCAGGCGGTGCGCGGACGTTTTCAGAACAACGGCGAGACCTGCATCGCCGCCAAGCGCTTCATCGTCGAGGAATCGATTGCGGACGCCTTTGTCGAGCGATTCCGGGCGGCCATCGAGGCGCTGGTGATCGGCGACCCGATGAACGACGACACGAATATCGGGCCGCTGGCGCGCGATGACCTGCGCGACGAACTGCACGACCAGGTCCGGCGCAGTGTTGCCGCCGGCGCGCGGCTCGTCACCGGCGGCAAGCCGCTGGAGCGGGCGGGCTATTTCTACCCGCCCACACTGCTGGATGCGGTCGAGCCGGGCATGCCGGCCTTCGACGAGGAGACCTTCGGTCCGGTCGCCGCGGTGACCCGGGCGCGCAACGCCGATCACGCAATCACCCTCGCCAACCGTTCGCGCTTCGGCCTGGGCGGCAGCGTCTGGACCGCCGATCCGGTACGCGGCGAGGCCCTGGCCCGTCGCCTGGAGTGCGGCTGCGCCTTCGTCAACGGCATCGTCAAGAGCGACCCGCGTCTGCCCTTCGGCGGGGTCAAGGACTCGGGCTACGGCCGCGAGCTCTCCGAACTCGGCATCCGCGAATTCCAGAACGCCAAGACCATCTGGGTGGGATAGAGCCAGCTCCTGGCCAGGAGTGCTCTCTAGTGTGCGGGAGCGCTCCGGGGTCTGGCGCGGTACAGGCCGAGCTCGAGGCGGCCTTCCCAATAATTCATCACTCAGTTAGCTGCCGCACAGGCAGCTAACTCCGGCAGGTAGGGGCCAAGGGCGGCCTGGGCTTTCTGAGCTGCCTGTGCGGCAGCTAACGGCTTCAGGTCCGGACCGAACCGCCGACCGTATTTCTGAGCTGCCTGTGCGGCAGCTAACAAGGCGTAATGAAACAGCGGGTTCCCGTTGGTTTTCTGAGCTGCCTGTGCGGCAGCTAACGACAGGCTGCTTTCGGAGCGGTGGGCGTCGGTTTTCTGAGCTGCCTGTGCGGCAGCTAACAAGAAGCTCACGCCCTTGGCGTCGACGTACATTTTCTGAGCTGCCTGTGCGGCAGCTAACGCTTCACTGCCGGAGCTGCGCGAGCGCATCCGTTTCTGAGCTGCCTGTGCGGCAGCTAACGATCCGTTCGGCATCGAGGTGGTGACCGAGGTTTTCTGAGCTGCCTGTGCGGCAGCTAACACCCGTGCAGCAGCGCCACGCAGATCTGGCTTTTTCTGAGCTGCCTGTGCGGCAGCTAACATCAGTCCATTGCAGGAATCCAGCATGGTCTTTTTCTGAGCTGCCTGTGCGGCAGCTAACGCATCTGTTCCGACAGCCAGCGCACAAACTCGTTTCTGAGCTGCCTGTGCGGCAGCTAACCCGGTAGGAAAGCGCGGATCGCGATGAATCTTTTTCTGAGCTGCCTGTGCGGCAGCTAACGTGCGAGCGATCGCAGTGAGCGTATCCCCCTCTTTCTGAGCTGCCTGTGCGGCAGCTAACCGAAGCGATCAAGCGATCAAGCGCAGCGACGATTTCTGAGCTGCCTGTGCGGCAGCTAACTCGGTATCACCGGAGTCGGCCCGCGCGATCATTTTCTGAGCTGCCTGTGCGGCAGCTAACGGCGCGGGCGGTGTAGTCCTGGTACGCCGGAATTTCTGAGCTGCCTGTGCGGCAGCTAACCGCCAGCCGCGCCAGCGGCCCGCAATCGAGGGTTTCTGAGCTGCCTGTGCGGCAGCTAACCACCTGAAGGCCATGCTGCGCCGGCGCACCCTTTTCTGAGCTGCCTGTGCGGCAGCTAACGATAGGTGTCCCACTGCCTGTCCTGAGCCAATTTTCTGAGCTGCCTGTGCGGCAGCTAACCTCGCGTCGCGTTTAGATCCCGACCAGTGGCATTTCTGAGCTGCCTGTGCGGCAGCTAACCGCTTGCTGTCGTTCTGCCGCGTTGCACCATTTTTCTGAGCTGCCTGTGCGGCAGCTAACGGTCGGGGGCGCAAGCACAGGGGAGGCGCCCATTTCTGAGCTGCCTGGGCGGCAGCTAACTCGTCTTGTCGGGCCTTGCCGCTGAGCTGAAGTTTCTGAGCTGCCTGTGCGGCAGCTAACTTCTGGCCATTCTCGACCGTGCCGATCAGGTTTTTCTGAGCTGCCTGTGCGGCAGCTAACAAACTACCCGCCGCATCGGCGGCTTTCACGTGTTTCTGAGCTGCCTGTGCGGCAGCTAACGCCACCAACGGCCGCCTGGCCGTCGAGCTCAATTTCTGAGCTGCCTGTGCGGCAGCTAACGTTTTGGGGTATGAGCGGATCGCCGAAAAAAACTTTCTGAGCTGCCTGTGCGGCAGCTAACCAGGGCAACGTCGCCGTGGTCGCCTTCGAGATTTTCTGAGCTGCCTGTGCGGCAGCTAACGCTTCGCCGACGCCGAAATCGTTGGCGGATTCTTTCTGAGCTGCCTGTGCGGCAGCTAACCTGGATAACGTTTTCGGCTGTACCTTTCCCGATTTCTGAGCTGCCTGTGCGGCAGCTAACTGGTCGTGTTCGGTCTGATTCGTCGGGCGATGTTTCTGAGCTGCCTGTGCGGCAGCTAACGGATCGGACGATCGCGCGGGGTCTGTTCCGGTTTTCTGAGCTGCCTGTGCGGCAGCTAACAAGGCCCGCGCGGCACCTTCGCCCTGCGCATCTTTCTGAGCTGCCTGTGCGGCAGCTAACCGGTGCTGGTCGCCGTCGCTCCGGCGCAGGGTTTTCTGAGCTGCCTGTGCGGCAGCTAACGGGACCATCCTGGGGTTGCGCAACGATGTGGTTTTCTGAGCTGCCTGTGCGGCAGCTAACAACGCGGCGCGCCTCGTTGCACCACTGGGAGATTTCTGAGCTGCCTGTGCGGCAGCTAACGCGAGGAGGCGAGGCGAGGTGGTGCGAGGGCTTTTCTGAGCTGCCTGTGCGGCAGCTAACCGCCAGCCTCGCCAACGGCCCGCAATCGAGGGTTTCTGAGCTGCCTGTGCGGCAGCTAACGAGCTGCGCCGGCGCTCCGGGCTGGATCAGGTTTTCTGAGCTGCCTGTGCGGCAGCTAACGAGTCGGACACCTCGCGCATGATGTCCATGCTTTTCTGAGCTGCCTGTGCGGCAGCTAACCAGCGCATGGCGGGGATGCTGCCGAACGAGCTTTTCTGAGCTGCCTGTGCGGCAGCTAACCTCTCGCGGGGTGACGTACACGGTCGCGGGGTTTTCTGAGCTGCCTGTGCGGCAGCTAACGCAAGCGAGCGTTGTACTGGACCTGGTGGATCTTTCTGAGCTGCCTGTGCGGCAGCTAACGCAGCGAGCCGCCGGAGCTGGCGGCCTCGGACTTTCTGAGCTGCCTGTGCGGCAGCTAACGGGGATACGGTGCCCATCCGCGACCCCTGGGTTTTCTGAGCTGCCTGTGCGGCAGCTAACCCTCGGCGGTGTCGCAGTCTGCCCGCACCTCGTTTCTGAGCTGCCTGTGCGGCAGCTAACTGGGCGATCACGCCGGTGTAGCGGTCGCGGTCTTTCTGAGCTGCCTGTGCGGCAGCTAACCGTCTCGCCCACCAGGTCGAGCCCGGTGATGTTTTCTGAGCTGCCTGTGCGGCAGCTAACGCCACGGCGGGCCAGGCGGTGCGCCTGGATGATTTCTGAGCTGCCTGTGCGGCAGCTAACGTGTCCGGGCGTTCGAAGACGGCGGATCTGGTTTTCTGAGCTGCCTGTGCGGCAGCTAACGGGATGGCGCGGGTGTCGCTGTCGGTGATGGTTTTCTGAGCTGCCTGTGCGGCAGCTAACACCATGTGGTACCAGTAGTCACCGGGGCGGGTTTTCTGAGCTGCCTGTGCGGCAGCTAACCGCTCCAGCAGCCGCTCGCGCAGACGGCTCAATTTCTGAGCTGCCTGTGCGGCAGCTAACGAGCAGATCGCGGATCGCTTTGAGCTGGAGCTTTTCTGAGCTGCCTGTGCGGCAGCTAACGCCCAGTCCTCCAGGAGCTCCTGCGCCGTGTATTTCTGAGCTGCCTGTGCGGCAGCTAACTCATGCACGTCGACCAGGGCCCGGACATCCGTTTTCTGAGCTGCCTGTGCGGCAGCTAACTCACCGGGTTCATCTGCATGTCCACGGTGTGCTTTCTGAGCTGCCTGTGCGGCAGCTAACTGACCCCGGTGGCATGTTCGGTCGTGACGATTTTTCTGAGCTGCCTGTGCGGCAGCTAACAAGGCTATCAGCGCCAACAGTGGCTCCCCCATTTTCTGAGCTGCCTGTGCGGCAGCTAACGAGGTCACGCAGGACGGTGCTTGTCTGTTCGTTTTCTGAGCTGCCTGTGCGGCAGCTAACCCTGAGGCTCCTGCCGCACCGGCTGCCCCTGATTTCTGAGCTGCCTGTGCGGCAGCTAACGATACCGGCGCGAGCGTCCGCCAGCTCCGTGATTTCTGAGCTGCCTGTGCGGCAGCTAACCTGGAGATGCAAGTGGAGCAGCCTGACGGTGTTTTCTGAGCTGCCTGTGCGGCAGCTAACGTGTGGTGCTGTTGATTGCCGGGGCTCTGTTTTTTCTGAGCTGCCTGTGCGGCAGCTAACGGGACGCTAATCTCAGGGGCGCTAATCTCTGGTTTCTGAGCTGCCTGTGCGGCAGCTAACCCATGGTCGCACTGACCGCAGCGCTCGTCTGATTTCTGAGCTGCCTGTGCGGCAGCTAACTCCCGCGAATATCTGCGCATCGGTACGGGTCATTTCTGAGCTGCCTGTGCGGCAGCTAACTCTAGACGAAAAAAAGCCCCGTGGGGAGACGGTTTCTGAGCTGCCTGTGCGGCAGCTAACGGTCAGCTCTTCACGGAACCTGATTTGATCCATTTCTGAGCTGCCTGTGCGGCAGCTAACTCGATTGGCATGTTCGTGGTGGCCATCTTCAATTTCTGAGCTGCCTGTGCGGCAGCTAACCCCTCACGCAGGTTGGCGCTGCGCGCGCGGATTTTCTGAGCTGCCTGTGCGGCAGCTAACTTCGTTGTACTTTGTCGGTCGCCCAGCCATTATTTCTGAGCTGCCTGTGCGGCAGCTAACGTTCCTCGCCCGAATCGACGGTCGGCCGATCGTTTCTGAGCTGCCTGTGCGGCAGCTAACTTAATGAGCATCTCAGTAGCTTCGTCAGTCATTTTCTGAGCTGCCTGTGCGGCAGCTAACATTTTCCAGCAGAAAATACTTTGGCTGGTACTTTTCTGAGCTGCCTGTGCGGCAGCTAACGGTTGAGTAATCGTTGAAAAACTCCAAGTATATTTCTGAGCTGCCTGTGCGGCAGCTAACGGGGGCGCTAATCTCAGGGACGCTGATCTCAGTTTCTGAGCTGCCTGTGCGGCAGCTAACACAGTTAGGGAGTTCCACACAAAAGTTATAGATTTCTGAGCTGCCTGTGCGGCAGCTAACTTGAGCATGTTGATTCTATATCGCTGATTGTTAAAGAACTATTGCGTAGTGATCGGCTTTCACCCTTTGCCGGAGGGATGGCGTATCTCACTGATTTCCGAGCGCAACATGGGTGCGCCCGGAAAAAGGGTCAAAACCACGGAACGGTGGCGTCCTGGCTTAGCCCGTAAGTGTTGAAGCGGCCGGGCGAGGCGTGTTGCTGGGGCGGCCCGTGTTCGATGAACAGGCTGAAGCGTTGTCCGGTACTGGCGCTTTGCACGCTCAGGAACGGGGTGTTGACCCGCCGCTCGACCGTGTCGGGTATATGCTGCCGAGCTTCTTCGTAACTTTCTCCATGCCGGCGCATTCGCCGTCGGCGCAGGCGCTCCGCATTGGTTTTGTACTGACGGCGCCGCACGGGACGATAGGTGACCTGGTCGGGGACAGGTTGTACCGGGGTGGCATCCACCAAGCTTTGCATGCCGCCCAGCCATTCATCCTGCATGAGCAGGTTCAGGCGCCCCTGAGTACCATGAACACGCAGTCGACGGCCGAGCGGAGGCTCCTGCTCGTGGTCGGGGAGACTGATGCCGATGTCGTCGGCTGACATGCTGACGAGTCGGCGATGCAGTTTGCTCACCAATGCCCCGAGCAAGGTCGTCTCCTTGAATTCGGGGTCCGGCATGACTCGAAGGTCGAGGTAATGATCCATGGTTCAGTCCGCCTTCTCGCCGAACACGCCGCCGCGAACGATGGTAGCCAGCACGAAGTGCTGCTGCTCTTCCGGCGGCTCCTGGTCCTTGAGGATCCAGTTGTCCAGCAGTGTGTAGAAGTCCGCCTTTTCTTTGGGCTGACGGAAGGCGGTCCCCTGTGTCGTGACCGAGCCGTAGGGCTCCACCGCGATCGGCCCCATATCGTGTTCTGCCGCACGTGGGTACCAGGTATCAATGGTCCGGAGTGCGTTACCCAGTTTCTGGGAATGGATGCCGGCGACGCCATCAACGGTGTAGAGGGTCTTGCTCTTTTTGTGCTGGTCGCGGTCGAGAATCAACTCCTGCGAGGGGAACACCTCCTGGCCGGCGCCCATGCGGGCGAATGCGGTGACTTCCAGGAGGACAAAACTTTCGCCGGAAAGACCCTGCCGGATTACCTCGGCCAGCTCGCCCAGGGCGCGTTCGGCGTCGCCTTCCGCCGTGAAGCCGCGCAGGGGGATCTGCAGTGCATCGAACGTCCAGCTGCTGTTGGTTTCGCCTTCTTCCTTTCGATTCACCCGGATCTCCACGGCCTCCGCCGCCATGCGGTTGCGCCACAGGAACCGCGCGTTGGCGATGTTCTGGGCATACCGGCGGGCCAGGGTCGAAAAGCCGTGGTTTTCAACGTACCCGCGGACGATGGTCTGGAGCTTTTCCTGGTAGGGGGCGCTGTTGCAGGCCGAGGGCTTTCCGGTACCACCCAGGACCTTGAGTGTGAAGCGGCACATGAGGGTGTCCTGGTCAGCGGGCAGGGCTGCCACGTCCACGGTCTGCAGGTTCGGGTTCTGGATCTGCGCATCCAGTTTTGCCGGATCCTGCTTGTTCGCCTTCAGGCGGTTGGAGATGGTGCCCCGAACGGATTTTTCCCGTACCGGCACGGGTGCCCATTGCTGGGGGTTGTCCCTGTGATCCCACTGCCCGGAGAAGAGCAGGGCATCGGACGGGTCGAGCTTGCGTTCAAAGGCGAGGACGGAAGCGGTGTGGAGTTCAGCGTTTTTGGCCATGTCGTTTCCTCTCGAATCAGGCGGGGGTGTTGTGTCGGGTGAAGTCGTTTTGCAGGCGATAACGCCCCTGGTCCGGGTCGCTGTCCGGGTACCACAGGAGCTGTGTCGGCGTAGTCAGGCGGTGGGGGCTTAGCCACTGCCCGATCGAGTACAGGCTTTCCACAAAACGGAATGGGGTTTCGAGGTCTCTTGCTGCCTTTACGGTGCCGGGGTCTAGCAGCGGACCGAGAGCCCCGTAGCCGACGGGGATAGGTACGAACCAGCCTGTCTCCCGCGGGAGGCGAGCCTCCCACTGGGCACGGGGTTCCTCCTCGTCGTTTTCCGGCGGCTGGGTTCGGCACTCCATATTCAGGCGCGCAAGATCGAGCCAGGCGTCCAGCAGGGAACATTCAGGATCTTCCTGCCGCAGATTCTGCAGATGGCCTTGCAGGAGGTCATCGCGAGCGACCAGGGTGAAGCCGGGCAACCAGCGCCGGAGCAGCCGCCGGTATTCGTTCGGCCTCTTCGCTGGATCGTCTGACATCGGGATGATCCGGGACGGCCAGCGGCGCTGTTTGTCGTGCAGGGGGGGCTGTACGGTTCCGCCGGCGATACGCAGCTGATGGACGAGATGCTCTGCGGTTTGCGCCACATCGGGCCCGGCATCGCCACGCACGGCGAATACGAGGGTGATCTCCAGGTGGGTTCGCCCTTCTTCCACAATGGCCGCGGTCGCTCCATCCTTGCCAACGGGGTTGCGGGTCAGCCGGAAGGTGATGGGGAACGTGTCTTCGGTGATCTGGGGCTCGATCCGGTGACAGATGACACCGACGGCATCAAAAACGATGTCCACGCCGCGATCGACCAGTGAGCGCTCGAGGGTGTGCATCAGCCCGACGAAAGCGCTCATGGCCGGGAAGCCCCAGGTCATGGGGCTGGAGATGGCGTTCGCGTTCTGCACCCGCAATCGGGGGATTTCCAGCAGGTGCTGGGGTTCGTCAAGCATGGGAAAGTACCTCGCGCAGGGAGTCCATCCAGTGGCGGTGTTCGGGGTCGCCCACGGGCAACTGCCGGTCCAGTTGTGCGTTTACCCAGTTACCGAAGCGGTGGCTGACTTCCTCGACCCATTCATCGCTTGCGCGCCACTGCGCGAAGTCTTCGTCGATTTCGCCGCGCCACGGGTCCAGCCATAGCGTCTCGGCACGGTTCAGCCGGCACTCCGGTGACGCGCTCCACCCGGGGTCCAGGGAGTGCAGCTCGGAGGCGAACAGCAGCAGTTCGTCGATCAGCGTCTCGAGGTATTGGTCGCGTTTGTGGCGCGTGTCGGCATTGGCCGGTGGGTCCGTGGCCAGAAAGCGCTGGAGTTCTCTGGAGGTGTCGCGGGCTCCGCGCCGTCTGCCGAACAGTCGGGGGAACACGGACTCGACATGCAGTGGCGGGCGCACATCGCGGCTGATCCAGTTGGGCGGCAGGGAGGCGAGCAGATAGTTCTGCCCGCGACGCTCGCTGTTGAGCTGGGAGATGTTCTGCGGTTTGGTGCCACCGAGTTTCTGTACGGCCAGGCGCGGGTATTCATGGTAGCCCCTGTCGCTGTATGCGCGTTCGCGCCGAGCCTTGCGCGCGGCTTTGGCTTCGTCCGAGAACCGGTGCTCATTGATGGTCTGGTACACCCGATGGGCGAGGGATGTCGCGTACAGGGGGGCCAGAAGGTGGTAGTCCTGGTTTCTGGTGGGGTCCTCTCCGACCAGCCAGAAAACCTGTTTGGCGAGGGTGTGGGAGGCCTCCGTGTCACGGGGCCGGGCGATGGCAGCGAAGGCCCGCATCCATTCGCGGCCCTGGTCCTGGTCGTCGCTGAAGGCGACAGCCAGCTCCTCATTCCCCTCCAATGCGCGGCTTAGCAGCGTTCTGCCTTCGTGCTCGAGCTTGAGGAACTTGTACACGTCGAGGGCGGCGGCATTACCGACGACGTCTTCGTCGAAATCGTTTCCCAGCAGATGGCTGCCGATCTCGGGATGATCCGGAATCTTGTGCGGTGGCCGGTAGAGGTTGGTGCCTTTGGCGTCCGGATGAACCGGCTTGAGGCTGTGCGTGACGATCTGCAACTGGCCGACCCGGCGTGCGGCATCAGCCACCCAGTTCTCGCGCAGGTGGTGTTGCTGTAGCTCGTCCCGTTTCGGGTCGTCCGGTTGTAGTTTCTCGATCTTGGTCTGCAGACGCTCATTCAGGAATCTCTCGATCAGAGTTCGGAGCGCTTTGACCTCCACGTTTTCCATGTCAGGCTGCTCCTGTGCCGGTTGAATGCATATTGGGGTTCCGGGGTTGAATCTTGTGATGGGTGAAGTGTTTCGTCGTCTCCGTCTTATTGCCTGGCCGGATGCCGCACGGTGAAACCAAGGGTGTCGTGAACACGCCAGCCGCTTTCGTGCTTCGGCACCGAGACGGTCCCGAAGCGCCGGGCGCATTCCTCGAGAGGCATCTCCAGCTCGTCGGCGAGGCTCGTGAGGGCATCCATGTAGGGGCTCGTGATCCAGACGTCGGTTCGGGGGCCGATGTTGTCCTCCAGGTCTTCGCGCAGGAGAAGGCTCTTCTCGACATCGATATAGACCGACTTTCCCCGTTTCCCCGGGGCGCTCCAGATCTGCTGCAGCTGCCAGTCTTCGCCGCTGTCATCCGGCATCAGGACCAGTTCGATCTCCTCCAGCGCGGACGCCTCGCGGAATGGCTGGATGCGCTGGAGCGTGCCGGTCAGGCTGGCGCGGGAAACCTGATACCAGGATGCGGCGTTCAGCGGCGGGGGGCTGTCGGACTTGCATGCCCGGCGTTCTCTGGGAGACAGGGTCTCGGGTGACGGTCCGGTGTCTCGGGGTGCGACCGTGTCGCGAAGGCGTGCATGTTCGAGGTCCACCAGGTAACCCGTCGGCTGCAGTGGTTCGGGCTCGAGAATTCTGGGGATGGAGTCCACCCGGGCGTATTCTTCCTGGCGTAGAAGCTCCTGAAGATCATGGCTGCGCAGCCGGTGCGTCTCGCTCTCGAAGCCGGGACGGCAGAAGGCCGGTTTGTTCGGGGTTTCCAGCGCCTTCAGGTTTTTCCGCGGCAGAATGATGTTGGGGCAACTGTTGGCCGGCTCCCGGTGACGCCGGACACGCCCGGCAAGCTGGATGATCGAACGCATCGAGGATGGCTCCACGACGGCCCAGTCGTAGTCGTGATCGCGCCCCACCTCCGTCACGGGCGACCCGATCACGACAAACAGCTGGTCCGGTTCGGGGCTGGAGTCGATAAGCCGGCGCACCGCCGGTGCCTGGAATACCGCATCGGGGGCTTTCCGGTTCAGCAGCGTGTCGAGGTTTCTTTCGATTTCCGACCGGGTCACCAGCGGAAAACGCGAGTGATAGACACACAGGTGGAGGCGGTGTCCTTCCGGGGCGCCTTCCCGGAAGATATGGCGCGCAATATCGACAAGGGGTTCGATGTTGGCCAGCCGGATCAGTCCGAAGCTGATTCGCTTTCCGCTTTCGGGGTCCGTGGCGTGGTGTTGCCGATGCAGTTCCAGTGCATGCTCACGAAGATCGTCCGCATACTGGTGTCGGGTCTCCTCGCGCGATTCGGTGCTCGTAATGGCAACCGGGGCCAGTGTGGCACTGCGGCGAACCGGTTCGCGGGCCAGCCGGGCCTTGCGGGCCTGCGCAAACTGGCGATGGGCGGCCGCGATCTGCGGCTGGTCCGCGCAATCCTGGTGCTGGGCGGAATATTCGTCGAACCATGCACAGGCGATGTTGACGGGACGCCCGGGTTCACCGCGGTTGCGCTGAAACTCCCGCCGTCCCTCGCGATAGGCCTCGAACAGCCCTTCCACCAGGCTGGGTGAAAGCGTTGCGGACGACAGCAGCACCCGGGAGCCCAGGAGTCCTGCCCAGTGGACCAGGCGTGTGAGAGCCGGCAGGTCTTCCAGCCCGAAGTCGTCGATTTCATCGAGCACCAGGTCGCTGCTCATCAGCCGCAGCATGGGCGCAATCTGACGGCCGCCACGCAGGCTCTCGGTCGCGGGCGTCAGGTGGTCCACGGTGCAGGCCAGGATGGGTGCGGCGATCAGGGAACGTGTGGCCGGGTCGCGGCTCAGGCGACGGAGGACCGGATGGTTCGTGAAGTCGCCGTCGAAGTAGACATGGCCGTCCTCGTCCATCAATTCCTGGGCCGAGGCCGATCCGTGGTGTTCGGCCTGTTCCTCGAAGTGTTCGAACAGGGTGCGGCTGGCGGCTCCACCGACGCGGATGGCCAGCTCATCCTCACCCAGGTTGAGCAGTTGGCGATAGGCCTGTCCGGTCTGCAGCGTCAGGGTCCTCAGGCCCAGGGCGATGGAGAAGCGTGTTCCTCGCTCGGGATCGGCCAGTCCATACAGGATGCGGCCGTTCGCCAGGGTCTTGCCCCTCCCGGTGGAAGCCATGTTGATGCCGAAAAAACCCTGGGCGGATGCGCGTTCCCGCAGCGAGGTGGCGAGATCGAATGCCCGGTTCTGCCATTGGAATCGGGGGTCGGACGCACGCTTGCGAAAGCCCCTGTGCCGGGCGATGCGGGGCAGGTGCTGCTCGGCCCCGGGGAGGGCGCCGGTAATGGCACGCGCATGGGCCTCCACCCCGATCAGGTGTTCATCCAGTGGCTGGTTGAGCCGTCCGGTTTCGCGGTTGGTGTTGGCGTACAGCCGGTGGTCCGGATCACCCCTGAGTCGCTTTCTCGGGTCGGTAACGCTGGAATAGTGATGGTCGGCAAGCATGAGGCTCATGCGGGCCACGTGCATGACATAGGGCCTGTCGAGCCAGTTATCTCCGGCGTGTGCCCGTCGGTCCAGTAGCCGTTCGGCGATGTGCCGGGCCCGCAGATGCCATTTCTCGCTGCTCGTGGGGAGCGAATGGCGGAATTCCCAATAGGGCCTTATGGCTGCCTGACGGGTTTCGCCGGGCTGTTCGTTCCAGTTGGCCTCGATGATGTCCGGAAGCCCTCGCAGGGTTTCGGTCCGAAATCCGCTGATCTTTCCGCCCGGGCGACCGTCGTCGTCCGGAAGCAGCGGAAGACGGTGATGGCTAACCACCAGCCAGCCGATCGCCGCTGCCAGCGGTGGAAGTGTCCGAAAGGGGGAGCCGCCCTTTTGATCCAGCCCGTCGCGCAGAAGACCGTCTATCCAGTCTTGATCACTGGTCGGGGCCGTGTCCTTCAGGCGTTCGAGCCAGCCCCGGTCATCGTCGTCGCCCACGAATGCCTGAAACATTCGCAGGCTGATCCATTCGTGGCGGTAGTCGTTGCGTCCGGGGTTGCCCCGCGCGGTAAGCCGGTTCTGAAAAGCCGCGCACGCCTTGCCAAGGTCATGCAGCAGTGCGGCCATGGCGGCCAGCAGCTTGATGTCCTCTCCGGTGTGCCAGTCGTTTTCGTCGTGCCTGCGCAGCACATCGCGGGTCGTCGAATTGGTCGGAACCGCGCCGCGGAGGTTGAACCGGCTCGCATTGCCGACAATCCACAGAACCTCGCTCTGGTTGCGTCCACGGATCCAGTGGCAGGCAACGGCCGTGTTGCGCCGCGCGCTCTTGCGAAGCATGCGCCGGACGGTGTCGAGCCCTTCCCGGGTGATGGGGGTCTGCCAGGTCCGTTCGCCGCGGCGTTCCGCGAACTGATCGAGAATGCGCCGGGTTTCACGCAGGGCGTTCTTGCTGCACTGGGAAATGAACAGGACGTTCATGCGGTGCCCATCCCGCCCTCCTGGGCGACCGACTTCAGGGTGTCGATCATGAAGTCCAGTGCCTCGACCTGGGTCAGCCGATCCACACAGGCCTGGCGGAAGTCCTGTTCCTCGTCGCCGCGCATGGCGGAGATGAAGGCCTGAGGCAGGATCACGGCGTCCTTCACGAGGTCGGCCACATCGAACACCAGCCCGCCGCGGCGCGTCTTCCCGTGAAGTACCGCCAGGCCGTGCGGAATGCCGAGCACCCAGGTCGCCGTCGCGCCGAGCCCGTAGGCAAGATAGTTGCCGTGATCGAGGAACCGGTTCGCGGGGTCGGTCCCGGAGCCGCGTTTGGCACGGGTGAATTCGCCATAGCCCACCGTCCGCGAGGCCAGGCCGAACAGCTGTTTGGTCAGTCGTGCCTCCAGGGTCAGCAGGTCGGTGTTGGTCGCGGCCGCGCGGATGGCGCTCTCCATGGGCTCAAGGAGCGTGCGTAGCTGATCCTCGGGGACATCGAAGCCTTCGTTCGGCAGCGT
This sequence comes from Thioalkalivibrio sp. K90mix, assembly GCF_000025545.1. Lineage (NCBI taxonomy): Bacteria > Pseudomonadati > Pseudomonadota > Gammaproteobacteria > Chromatiales > Ectothiorhodospiraceae > Thioalkalivibrio > Thioalkalivibrio sp. K90mix. Next base: position 2,567,337 of record NC_013889.1, on the reverse strand, counting down.
CCTGGCGCGCAGCCAGATGGCTTCGATCCGCTCCAGGCGAGCGAGCTGGAAGCGACGGGCGGCGGCCAGCCTGCGGGTGTCGTCGAACCAGAACTGAACCCATTGCTGGAGGTATTCGGTCGGCCGGTATTCGCTTTGCGGGCTGAACCACGCAACCTCTACATCCACTTCGTTTGCGCTGAACAGCGGAGTTCCCCCTCCGCCACAGAAGCCGACGAGCACCCCGGCCTTGGCCAGCTCCCGCATCGCGGCCTGGGTGATGGAGGTTCCCGTTCCCAGTAGCAGTGTTGTGGTGTTGGCAATCGGGATGTTCCAGTAGAGGGACTGCTTCCCCTCGTCGGTGACGTACTCGACACGGCCACCGTTCACCAGCACCCGGCAGTACTGCAGGTAGTAGATGTTGGCCCGTTTCGAGTGAAGGATGGTCTTCAGGTCGCTCGGCGATAAGTCGTCCATGATTACCCCTGTTGCCCACAGCGACTACCGTGCCACTAGGGCCCCATTTTTTCCATTCGTTCTGAAAGGTATTGTCCTGTTGTATGGGTCTGAAGGGTCCTCATTGCTTGTGGGTGTCACACGCCGCAGGCGCGGCGCATCCGATACAGACCCAGTTCCAGCTGCTTGTGGCGGTCGGCGTGATCGCGTTTTTCGAGGATGCGGGCGACCAGGGGCTCGTCGCGGTCCAGCAGTTCGGCGGCCAGGCCGTTGCGGTCGCGCGGCAGGTAGCCGAGGTGGTGGTCGACCCAGTCGATGGCGACGGCCTTGGCGTCATGCGGGTTCAGCCGTTCCCGGCGCAGGGTCAGGGCTTGGCCGCGCTTCAGGGCGTTCCACAGCTTCGGGGCGTCGTGGTGGCGGAAGCCGGCCAGGGGGATCGTCTGCAGCAGTTCTTCGGTGGTCGCGGTCGCGCTGTAGCGCCCGCGCTTGGCGTAGTAGCCGCGCAGGGCGGGGATCGGGCGGGCCTGCTGGGTCTTGTTGGGCATCTCGGACTCCGTTCTTGTCTGGGTCTGGGGTCCGTTGTAGCACCGGGGGTGGCTCACAGGATGAGCCACCGGACCTGAGGGCGTTTTCGCTCAGGCGGGTTTGGGCCGGGCCTTGGCAGTCATGGGGGCCTTGACCTTGTTGCCGGGAGGGTCTTGCAGGGGAGGAGTTGCGGGGACGGGGCGTTGTTCCGGCGGGCGCCAGAGGTGTTCCCAGCCGAGGCCGGTGAAACAGGGACCCATGGCGGCTTCGGCGAAGGTGATGGCCGGCAATCGTGCATTCCACTCGAGCAGGCGAACCTCGCCCTGACGGCTGATGGCGACATCCCAGCCGATGCAGCCGACATGGGGGATCCGGTTGTGGAGTTTCTCCACGACCGAGACGGCCTCACGGAAGGCGGGGGTCTCGAGACCCGCGAACATGATGTCGGATACGGGGTGACGTTCTGTCTCGGTCCAGTCAGGGAGATAGCCGAAGGCGCCCAGGCGTCCGCTCTCGACCGAGACGGGGATGTACAGTTCTTCCAGTTCCCCCGTGGCACGATTCAGCGGAATACAGAAATCGGCCGCCTGCGGAGCGTGCTGGTTGGGGTCGATACCCGTGCGCAGGAATGCGGCACGGGCGCGCGCCCGGCCATCGGAATGCAGGACGGTGGTGATGCGCAGCGTGGTTACAAACCCGGGGGCAATGCGGTCGAACAGTTCATGCTGGACCACGAATTCCTGCAGGGTGCCGTCGGGTAGCTTGCGCAGGCGTTCCCGGTCCAGTGTCCGGGCGTCCAGCAACATCACCCCGCTGCTCTCGCGGCCGCCGTCCGGTTTGAACACGACACGACTGGAATGGCGGAACAGCGTGTGCTCCCAGGCGTCGTCCGGGATCGGGCGAAAAGACGGAGACATCAGCCGACCGTTCATCACGTGGGCGCGATCGGGAAAGTGCGGGCTGCGAAAGAGATGCCGCGAGAGCGAGCGGATGCTGGAGATCTGGCCCGCCTTGCGGTTGATGGTCGGCAATACCACCTGACTGTAGTAGTTGCCGGGAATCCAGCCCTCGCGAAATTCTCCGGCCACGGCCGCGTACACCTGAAGCCAGTCGGCATAGCCGTTCCAGCCGAGCACTTCGGTTGCGTATTCTCGCGTCTGGCGGCGGATGGAGCGGGGCAGGCGCCCCTTTTGTCGCTCGATTGGCCGCAGCAGCTTCGTCGCCTCCCTGCGGTGCACCCGGTAAAGCCGGTAGCGGCCATAACGCCTTTTCCATGAATGATATGCGCGCCACACTCCTGAATCCCTTGGTCGTTTTTAGACGCTGTCCACGTACATGGCGAATGCTAGGAGGCGCGAGACGTTGCCGTCTCGATCAAAGTTCACAGAACGCCTGTGTGGATCAGCGGTGTATGCGGATTTTGTGATCCCGAGGGAACGCGTCGGGCTCGCGGATCGCCAAACGCAGAGCGTTACGGGTACTGGCGGGCCGCTTCCCTGAGGGCTTTGGCGACACGCGTACGCAGGCTATCGGGCGCAAGCACCTCGACGCCGGGTCCGTGGCGCAGGATTTCCTGGATCAGCTCGGTGGGGTCTGCGTAGGGGATACGCAGGCGGTAGGCCTTGCCCTCGTATTCGCCGATCTGGTCCGGGTGCCAGGTCTCGTCGGCCACCCAGCGGGCGTGCTCCGGGGTGAAGCGCAGCTCGGCCCATTCCTGCGCCGGGCCGGTGAAGATGCCGAAGGCCGATCCGGTGTGGGCCTCCAGCGTGGGCTCGTCGATATCGCGGTAGGGGCCCTCGGTCGGGGTTGTCGAACGGATGCGTTCCAGGGCAAAGGTGCGCAGATCCTGCGCCTGCTCGCACCAGGCGATCAGATACCAGTTGTCGCGGTAATAGAGCAGGCGCTGTGGATGTACCACGCGCTGGGTCGCTGTGTCGCGGGCGCGGCCGTGGTACTCGATCGCGATCGGCTGTTCGTCCAGGGTCGCGGCGGCCACGGCCTGAAAACCCTCGCTGCGCCCGCCCCGCTGCGCCAGCGGCTGGATGCGGATGCGACGGCGCACGGCGTCCGGCTGGTGCCCCCCACTGGCGAGGAGCTCGCGGATGCGTTCCTTCAGCGGGCCCAGCGTGGGTGCCAGCAAACCCGGCTGCACATCTTCCAGCAGCTGCTCCATGGTCAGCAGTGCCAGCAATTCAGACTCGTTGAACCACAGCCCGGGCAGTTCGAAGGCCGGGGCGTCATGGGCATAGCGGTAGCCGTTGGCCTGCGGGTCGTATTCGATCGGCGCCTGCATGAAATCGCGCATGTACTCGATGTCGCGCTTGATGGTTGCGCGCGAGACCTCGAGCCGTTCCATCAGGTCCGCCAGCGACGGCGGGCGCCGCGCCTGCAGCAGGCGGTGCAGATGAAAGATGCGTTCGGCGCGGTTCACCGGGTCAGTAGGGGGAAGGGCATTTTCGGAACGCTAAGCGCAACGATGGTCGTTGCGCAATATCATGGGCCTTGTGGCGGACCGGAACGCTTCGGGTCGAGCCAATGAGCTGGAGGTTTCGGGACCGGCCGTCGGGTTGGTGTGGTGCTTCACTGGTCGCGAGCTGTTCGAGCGGGCACTGAGACGGCGCCGAAGCTGCGCACTGTGAGACGCGCGGCCGATTGCGCCGGCACACGGTAAGCCCTTCCAGACATGCTTCCAGTATGAGCTCGCGAATCGTTTCATGTTCGGATTTCCGGGAGCGTGGTCCGCAGCATTCGTCCGGCGCGATCGTGCCGGATTCGAACAGGTGGTGCAGATCGTCTCCCTGCCACTGGGCGATGACGCGGCGTGAGGCGCTGTCGACGATCCGCAGCGAAGGGTGGGTGCGTTCCAGCCAGGCATCCAGGGTGAACATTCGAGACCTCCTAAAGGAAATGAGAAGCGTTCGCAATTGAAGGTTGACGAAAGACGACGCACGGGTCAAGTGGCTTTCCGGCTTTTTGTGAACAACACAGGTCCGCCTCTGGGGCTGCCATGGGGGAGAGCGGCGACTCCGGCCCCTCGCGCCCGGGAGGTTGCTGCTTGCAGCTTTCAGTGGGGCAGGTCCCGCGCGATACCGGAGACAAACGCTATGGATAGTCCAGACGGAGCGCGAGGCGGCGCTGGCCCGCGGGAACGGGTGGCGATCGATGCACCGCGCCGCGCCCATTTTCCGACGCGTAGCGTTTGCCCTTCATCAGGATGGCCTGTCCGGCTTCGGTGATTAACGGGGGGCGCCCGCCTAGCACGCCCTCGTTGTCGTTCTGTTGCAGTCGTTCGCGGTTCAGATGTCGCTCGTCCGCGTACTCGGTCCCGGGCCCGAAATAGGTGCATAACATGCGAAGGACATTGTTGTCCACATGGAACAGGCGGCAGGGCTGATGATCGAGGACTTCAAGCTGAATGCTGATGCTGACCGCGCTCGCAACGATGGCGAATGCGCGGGCGAGATGCTCAATGTCCCGGCCCAGCAGATGGACCTGGAACGGGGGCTGTCCGGTGGCTTCCAGGAGCCGGAGCCGTACCTGGTCGGGACGGCAGCGGATATCCAGCAGCATACCCGGCTCGGTACTGGCCAGGGCTTCCGACTGAGTCGACAGGGCCAGGTCCAGTGGTCGTCTCCAGATCAGTGCATTGACCTCTTCACGGTGGATGCCCAGGAGCTCCCTGGACTGGTCGACGAAGCGATGACGACTGGAGGGCCCGGGGCGATGTGCGGATTGGTTTTTCGGACTCATGCGGATGAAACCTCTCGGGTCCGGGATTCTTCCGGCGATCCCTCGGGCTCGTCCGAAAGGCGCCAGACCGGAAACGGGTCCTCGAAGTGCTGCCATTGCTGCGGGCCCGCCGCCATTTCGTCGTCGGTGAGCAGGCAGGCATCGAGACGCTGGCGCATGGCGTCTGCGTCCATTTTTATACCGATCAGTACGATCTCCTGGCGGCGATCGCCGAAACGTTCGTCCCATACTGGCGCTATGGCCGTGTCCCACCAGTCCTCGTTAGTGGGACGTTTCTCCGGCGGTACGGCGGCCCACCAGAAGCCGGCGGCGTGATGCGTCAACGCGCCGCCGGCCTGCGACAGTGTGCCGGCCCAGTCCGGGCGCGAGGCCAGCCAGAACCAGCCCTTGCTGCGGATCACGCCGGGCCACTCCTGGTGCAGCAGGTCAAAGAAGCGGGCCGGGTGGAACGGGCGATTCACCCGATACACGATGCTCGAGATCCCGTATTCCTCGGTTTCCGGCGTGTGTCCGCCCATCATCTCCTGCGCCCAGCCAGCGGCCTGCGATGCGCGGTCGAAGTCGAAGCGGCCGGTGCCCAGAAGCAGTTCGAGGGGAACGTTGCCATGGGTGGCCTCGATCACATGCGCTTCGCGGTTCAGGCCGCGGACCACGCCGCGAACGGTCGCGAGTTCATCGGGCGTCGCGCGGTCCACCTTGTTGATGATGATGACATCTGCAAACTCCATTTGATCCACCAGAAGGTCGACGACGGTGCGCTCGTCCTCCTCGCCCAGTGATTCACCCCGATCCCCTAGATAATCGGTGGAGGCATAGTCCTTCAGCAGAGCGCCGGCGTCGACGACGGTCACCATGGTGTCGAGGCGGGCGACATCATCCAGGGACTGACCGTTCTCGTCGCGGAAGGCGAAGGTGGCGGCCACGGGCATGGGCTCGGAAATGCCGGTGGATTCGATGACCAGGTAGTCGTATTGCCCGGATTCGGCGAGGCGGCGCACCTCCACCAGCAGGTCGTCCCGCAGCGTGCAGCAGATGCAGCCGTTGGTCATCTCGACCATGCGGGCATCGGTACGGGTGACGGCATCCTGGCCGCCGCGCACCAGGGCGCTGTCGATGTTGACCTCGCTCATGTCGTTGACGATGACCGCGACGCGCAGCCCCGACTGGTTGTGCAGGATGTTGTTGAGCAGCGTGGTCTTGCCGGCGCCGAGAAAGCCGGAGAGGACGGTGACGGGAAGACGTTTCATTGCTACCTCCAGGGGAAATGCTCGGGCCGCTGGAGCGCGCCCGAGTCGAATGGGGATGCGGCCTCAGCGAACGATTACGTGCTCGGTCTTTTCCTGGCGTTCCTTGACTTCGATGCAGAGGGTCGCCGTGGGACGCGCCAGCAGGCGTGGCAGGCCGATGGGTTCACCGCTCACTTCGCAGTAGCCGTATTCGCCGGTCTGAATACGATCCAGGGCCTGGTCGATCTTTCGCAGCAGGCGTCCCTCGCGTTCCTGTACACGCATGGAGAGGAGCCGGGGCTCCTCCATTGCCGCGCGGTCCAGTTCGTCCGGGGTGCGCTCGTTGTCGAGCAGCCCATCTCGGGCACCCTCGATGTCGGCCAGGATCTCGTCGCGCATTTCGAGCAGGCGCTCGCGGAAGTACGCGAGTTGGGCCTCGCTCATGTAGGCCTCGGCAGGCATGGCCAGCAGTTCGTCGCGGGTCATGGGGTTCCGTCGGTTGCGCTAAGGATGTTATACCATAACGTTTCGATTGAGCCCCGACAACACGGATCGGCCACCGTCCTGTGATGGGGTCGACCCGCCTGCAACAAGGTGTCTTATGTCCTCTACCTGTGTGTCTCCGGTCTCACCGGATACGGAAACCTCCGCGACCGATCCGCTACCGGATATTGCCGCGTCGGCTGCTACGCACGCCTCCGCACTCGACTGGGTGGGTATGGAAGACATCACCCTTCCGCTGTATCTGACCGGCCAGCCAGTGGTCGCCCGGGCCAGCGCGGGGGTGAGCCTCGATGACGCGGGCGCGCGCGGTATCCATATGTCACGGCTCTACAGGGCCCTGCGGCAGCTGGAGTCCCGCGAGCTGGACGTTGCGCGGCTGTGTAACGTGCTCGAGGCGTTTCTGGCTTCGCACGGTGGCCTGTCCAGCGTGGCGGAGGTCCGTCTTGCCGGGGAGCTGCCGCTGGAACGGCCGGCCCTGGTCAGTGCGGCCGCGGGCTGGAAGCGCTACCCGTTCCGGATCGCTGCACGCAGCGAGTCCGGGGCTGTGTCCCTGGAACTGGAGGTTCAGGTGGGCTATTCCTCCACCTGTCCCTGCTCCGCCGCCCTGGCGCGGCAGGCGATCCAGGAGCAGTTCGACCGCGACTTCACACGCTCGGCCGTGGATGCGGCAACCGTGCGCGAATGGCTGGGCCGGGCCGAGGGGATTGTCGCGACGCCCCATAGCCAGCGCAGCGAGGCAACCGTTACGGTCGGTCTGGATCCGCTGATATCGACGCTGCCCCTGCCCGATCTGATCGATGGTGTGGAACAGACGCTGGGCACAGCCCTGCAAACGGCGGTGAAGCGTGTCGACGAGAAGGCCTTCGCGCTCGCCAACGGCCGTAACCTGATGTTCTGCGAAGACGCCGTACGGCGCCTGGACAGCACCCTGCGCCCGGAGTACTCCGCCCGCGGCTATCGCATCCACGTTCGCCATCGCGAGAGTCTGCATGCGCATGACGCGGTCGCCCGTGTTGAACGAAGGGTGACCGACCGTCGCTGAAGCCGTCGGCCCGTTGCGGACCGGCATGCCTGGCGGTGACGACGATGCATAAAAAAGCCGCCGGATTGCATATCCGGCGGCAACGCTTACGGAGGTTGGAGAGACCAAAGGCAGAAAGCCGCCTTTCGTCCTGGCGACACACAGCTGTCCGGGCTGCGCATCTAAATGAGAATCATACGCAACTGTGTATTGGTGTCAACATGCTCGGTCAGTAATGCTGTGTGCCGTTTGGTGAGCCGGTATCGGCTTGAGGCTACTCCGGGTTCGGGAGGGTCTGATGAGGCTGCAGCGGGTCGTGCAGGCCGCGATGCCGGTCGGCCATCGGTTCGGCCACGATCAGGTAGTCTGCGCCGTGTTTCAGCCCCTCCTGGCTGCGGGCCAAAGGCAGGGCGCGTTCACGCAGGACCTCGATCTGGTGGTGCATGGCCTTGGCCAGACCCTCGTCGCTGAAATGCGGCAGCTGCCGCAGGCACAGGTCGAGCTGGCCGTTGACGAACCGTTCGCGATAGTGGATGGGAAAATAGCGGACATCCAGAACCCGGAATCCCGCGATTCCAAGCTGGCGCATGACCCAGGATGATGGATATTCGCGATAGGGCCGATTGCCGGCAATCAGCAGGCAGGCGTCACGCAGGCGTCCGATCTCCCTCACGAGCGCGCCGGCTTCATCTTTCGGTTCCACCAGCACGTAGGGTTCGACGCCCACCAGATACAGCCGGTCGCCCACGTGCGGCCGCAATCGGTGCAGGGCGCGGTCCTGCCAGTAGGGCGCGAAACCTTCGATGGCCCCGATAAAGTAGTCCAGCAGCACCGTGTCAAAGCGTTCACCGAACAGAAGCTGATCCGACATCCAGTTGCCGACCAGGATGCGGTCTTGCCGGCGCCGCGCCGTGCCCGCCGCCTTGCGGGTCGTGCGCGCCATCTCCTGGGAGGCCGTCACCGCCGTCCAGCGCTCGGTATCCAGGCGGCTAATCCACTCGATGGACTTGCGACCCGTCCCGGCATCAAGAAAGCTGCCCCAGGGCTGGTCGCCCTGCGCCTTCTCGATGGCCTGGAAAATCGGCGAAGTGCCATTCGCACTGGTGGATGACGAGTGGGCGGTGTTGGATGTCATGGCGTCAGTCGTTGCTTGCGGTGGGGTGGAACGCGTCGGGTCAGCGCAGCATGGCGGCGAGGCGGGCGCCGAGCGCGAGCATGACGTTGACCAGGACCAGCACCGGTGCGAAGGGCTGATCCAGCGGCAGGCTGATGGTCCAGGCGACAAGGAACCCGAACAGGGCGATGCCCTGCGTCCAGAGCACCAGCCCGGTGAGGTTGCGTGCGAGCCAGGCTGCACCCCAGGCCGGCAGTAGCAGGGTGGCCAGTGCAGCCGGAAGTCCCAGGACCATGCTCCCCAGAACGATAGCGGCGACCAGCCAGACGATTTCGCCGAGATGCTGCCAGACAGCCGGCCTGCTTGCCGCCGACACATCCGGTGCGATCTGCGCATGCAGCCATACGCGGAGGAGCACCGGGACCATCAGGAGGGTCAGCAGGCTCAGACCGGTCGCCGCCCAGAGCTCATTGGGGCCGGCAAAGTAGAGCTGGCCTTCGGCCCAGGCAGCGGCCGCCAGGCTGGCCTGAGCAAAGTTGGCGGCCAGTAGCGTGACCGCCGCCAGGCCGGCGAGGAAAACGGCCAGGGGCAGGCGTTCCCGATCCCGGCTGCGCTGCAGCAGCACCATGATCCCGCCACCCAGCAGCAGCGCCACGGGCAGCACCGGCCAGTGCAGGACCGAGGCGAGAACCCCGCCCACGGCTGCCCATTGCCCCAGGGCCAGCGCCTGCCAGACCGATCCGCGCAGGAACAGACCGGCCCCGGCGAGCGCCAGCACCATGGTGACGAGCACGCCGGCAATGAAGGGTGTCAGCAGCAGGTCACCCGGCATCCAGGTACTCCGCAAGTGGATGGTTCTCCAGGCCGAGCGCCTGCAGGAATTCATCGTCGTGGCTGGTGATCAGCATGCTCGTCTCGGCCGGGACCGCCCTGATCAGTTCCACCGCGTCGGCACGGACCTCGGCATCCAGATGGTTGGCGGGTTCATCCAGCAGGATCAACCGCTGCGCCGACGAGTCTTCACCTCGGCTGGTCAGCACGGCGGCCAGACGCAGAAGTTGCCACTGACCGCCGCTCAAGCAGTCCAGCCGCCGATTCAGCAGGGCCCGAACTCCTTCATGTTCGGGCACGCTGGCCCCCATCGCGCGCAGCCAGTCGTCTCCAGACAGGGGCCAGGGCTGCGGGCGGGCGTGGTCCTGAGCCAGCAGGCTGGGTCGCGTACGGGGGGCGAGTTCAAAACGCCCGCCGTGAACGCGGGCCTGTCCGGTGATGGCTTTCAGCAGTAGCGATTTGCCCACCCCATTGGGTCCGGTCAGGGCCCAGCGGGCACCTGCCGGGATCTCCAGGGACAAAGGCCCGATCACCGGACGGTCGAACCCGAGGAGGGCCGACTGGGAGTGCAGGATGGGCGGGACAGGCTCGGGTGGCATGCAGGTTCGAAAGAATGGGGCGGTGGCCAATGATAACGGACCCGGAAAGTGGCTTTCCGGGTCCGTCGTGACAGCGGCTTCTGCTTTCTTCAGCGCTGGGGCAGGGCCTGCGCCCAGGTGCTCATCAGTTCGAGGTAGCCATCGAGGCCGGAGTCCGCCGGCGGATCCAGCGGTACGGCGTGCGTCGGCCAGCCCAGGTTCCGTTCCAGGAATTCCGCGCCGCGAGGCGGCTGGAACTCGGCGTACAGGACAGTGCCCTCGGTGCCTTCGAGATCGTCCACGAGGCTGCGCAGATGGCGCGCGGTGGGCGGGATCCCCGGCGCCGCTTCCAGATAGCCGACGATCTCGACTGGCAGCCACTCTTCCAGATAGTCGAGGTCCTCGTGGTAGACCACGATGCGCTGGTCAGGCTCCACGCGCTCGGCCAGCTTCTCGGCGTGTTCGCGCAGGCTTTCGGCGGCTGCCTCTGCACGCTGCACGAAGGCCTCGGCGTGATCCGGCCGCAGTTCTCCCATGCGCTGTCCCAGTGCCAGGGCGAGTTCGGCCATACGCAACGGGTCGGCATTGAAATGCGGATTGCCCTCCTCGTGCACGTGGCCCATGTTCGGCCCGTCCATGGTGATGGAACGGCGCAGTTCGACCTTGTCGGCCGCGCGGAAGTGGCCCGGCTGCCCCGAGTTGATTGCACGGTTATTGGCGCCGCGCTGGGCGGCGGGCAGCCAGCCTTCTTCCAGACCGGCGCCCAATTCCAGCAGCATGTCGGCCCGGCGCAGGGCGGCCATGAAGCTGGGGCGGGCATCCAGGTAATGTGCGTCGCGGTCCGGCGGCGCGAGCACGCGGACCTCGGCCTCGTCGCCTCCGATCTCGCGGGCCAGGGCACCGAGGCTGGATGTAGTGGCCACGATGTTCAGTCCGGCGGCTGCCTGCGCGGGTAGCAGGATGAAGGTGAGTGCCGCCACCGAGGCCACGGCGGCGAGGGTCCGGGTGATACGGGTGCGAGTCTTGCTAAAGGACATGCGGGACTCCTGGTCATTTCGGGATACGGATGGGGCCGACAGGGCATCAACGGTCCTGCCGACCCTGAACGACGCGATACTGATCAGAAGCGGTGGGCGCCGTGCGCGCCGAGGGCCACGTTCAGCTGCAGCATGAATTCCAGCCCGCGGTCGCGATCACCGTCCTCGTCGACGAAGTCGTTCTGCGACAGCTGCGCGCGCAGGAATACCGGCTCCACGGGGCGGAAGGTGACCTGGGCGGAGTGGCGGTAGCTCGTGCCAAAAGAGGGCTCCGCAAAGTTGCGCTCGCTGCCTTCGTTGGTGGGCAGCCCGCGATTGGTCAGGCCCAGGGCCTCGGAACGCAGGCCGGCCTCCCAGCGTGGGGCGAAGCCGTACACCCCCTGGATATAGAGACCATCCTGGCGCGCCTTGCCGCTACCCTGGGCGTTGCCGGCGATGGTGGTCTGGTCTTCGCGACGCTGGTAGTCGACGTCGATCTCGCGATAGAAGTACTCGCCCTGCAGCCGCCAGTCGCCGTGCCCGTAGGCGCGGCCCGAGCTGTACTTGTAGACGGCGTCCAGCCCGGCGAACCAGGCATCGCCATCCCATTCCTCCAGGCCGGAGCCATGCTCGGTCTCTTCCTGCCAGGTGTTTGCGTAGCCGCCGGAGACGCCAAACTGCATGGCGTGATCCGGTCCCAGATCCGGGCCGAACTTGGCGAATGCGGTAACGAGCCGGGGTCCCGAGACATCCGAGAACGAGGATCGAATGTCGTCCCCGGCGTTGGTGGTATGCGTGCCGCCGCCGCCCTGATAGGGGATAAAGCTGTTGTCGCCCTGAAGCAGTTCCACCCCGAGCTGGATGTAGGTCTCGGTCGGAGCGAGCCAGGTGGCCTGAACGCCAGTTTCCTGCAGTCCGTGGTCGCCGAACAGATATTCGTTGACCAGCGGGCGGTCGACGAAGTCCCAGTCATGGACGTGGCGGCTGTTGATGTAGCCGATGTCCGACAGGAATTTACCTGCCTTGACCTGGAAGCCGCCGGGCAGGGCTCGGGTGGTCAGGTAGGCCTCTTCGACTTCAACATGGTCCTCGTCGAAACCGATCATCAGCACGCCATCGAACAGATCGCCGAGGTTGGCCTCGAACACCAGCTCGCTGTGCCCGAGGTTGAAGCCGTCGTCGAACCCGTGGTCATGCCCGTTTCCGTGGTCGTGCCCATGGTCATGGCCGTCATCGAAGCCGGCTGGGTCGCTGATCCCGCGGGACATCTCGTTGTAGTAGACCCCTTCCAGGATCAATGAGATATCCAGCCCCCAGTTGCGGTCTCCCGCGCGCGTCTCCCACTGCTGGGCGGTGGCGGCGGTCGGCACGGCGAGTGCCAGGGCGGTCAGTCCGCCCAGGGCGGGACGGAGCAGGTGTGTGTTGTGCGGCATGACGGACTCCCAAACATGTATAGACACGCCGAAGGCCTCGGCGTGAATAAATTGTTATATCGTTACACGACGATGTCACGTTATAAGATAACGTTCTGGGGCGCAACCCCGACGGCGGCCGGAGGGACTACAGGTGCCTGGGAATCCCGACGCTTGTCAGGGCTTTGGCCCAGACCTCGAGCTTGGCCTCGAAGCTCCAGCGGGCGTTGGCCGGACTGGTCGATGGCAGGCGCAGGGCCTCGACGCCGAGTGCCCGGGTTTCGTGCAGACGGCGTGCGCTTTCCGCGCCGTTGTGCAGGGCGAGGCGCAGTTCCGGCGCTTCCCGTGTCAGCCGCGTGAGGTCGTTGGGTACGGCGGCACGGATGGCGCTGTCCAGGCTGCCCTCGCGCCGACAGGTGCCGTAGACATCCCAGAGGCCGATGCGGTGCGTGAGCAGGCGCTGGATGCGTTCGGGGTATTCAAGATCGGGGAAGGGCTCGCCGAGGATGGCGGCCATGATCGGCCAGAACTGGTTGCGCGGATTCGCGTAGTACGCCTGTGCCTGGAGGGAAGCTACGCCGGGGAAGCTGCCCAGCACGACGGCGCGGGTGCGGGTGTCCAGGACCGGGGGAAATGCCTGGAGGGTGGCGGGCACGGCAGTCAGGCGTTACGGCAGTCCGCGCAGTGCCCGTGCAGCTCGACCATGCGCGAGTCGATCGCAAAGCCCTGGGCGGTGGCCTGGGCTTCGAGTGCCTGGGTGGCTGGCTCCGGGGTATGGAACTCGGTGATCTGGCCGCAGCCGTCACAGATCATCAGCGCGGATTCATGGCGCTCACCCGGGTGGGAACAGGCGACGAAGCCGTTCAGGCTCTCGATGCGGTGGATCAGGCCCTGCTCCAGCAGGAAGGCCAGGGTCCGGTAGACCGTTGGTGGCTTGATGCTGTGGTCATCCGAGGACAGCGCATGGATCAGGTCGTAGGCCTTGATCACGCCGTCGGTGCGCAGGATCTGTTCGAGGATGCGGCGGCGCTGCTCGGTCAGCCGCGCACCGCGTCGGGTGCAGACACGCTCGGCGTCCGCCAGTGCCTGGTCGATATCTGCCGGACTGTGGGAATGCGCTGTCGAGGTCATGGGGCCTAGGATAGCGGAAAGTGGCTCGGGCCTCTCGGCGTTGGTCGAGGGCCCCTGCCTCGCTAGCGCCGCTCGATCTCTGTTGAATCTGCGTCTTGCGCCGCGGGGGTGGCCGAGGCGGCATCCGCAGGCGCCGCTTGCGTCGCTTCGTGACGCGCAAAGACCCCGGCTGCCCAGCGCGCGCGCTGCTCGGGCGGTTCGGTGCCGTCGCGCCCGACCAGGTGCGCGTCCACCGCGAGCAGCCGGCTCTCCAGTCCCTCGCCATTGGCGATCTGGATCGCAAGCCCGGGGCGGGCATTGAGTTCGAGAATCAGGGGGCCGCGGTCCTGATCGATCACGACGTCCACGCCCAGATAGCCCAGTTTGCTCAGTTCGTAACAGCCTGACGCCAGCTGCATCAGTTCATTCCAGCCGGGGATTTCCAGCCCGACAATCGAGTGTTCGGTGTCGGGGTGTTCCCAGATGGGCCGGTTGTGCTGCACGCCGCCGATGGTCCTGCCGGAAGCCAGGTCGATCCCGGTGCCGACCGCACCCTGGTGCAGGTTGGCCTTGCCGTCGGAGTCCTGGGTGGGCAGGCGCATCATGGCCATGACCGGGTACCCCCGGTAGACAACGGTCCGGATGTCGGGCACGCCACGATAGGTGATCTGGTCGAAGGCCGAGGAGAACCGGACCCGCTGCTCGACCATCGCGACGTCGGGACGTCCGCCCAGGCTGTACATCCCGGAGAGGATGTTGGAACAGTGGTCGTGCAGCTCGTTCATCTCCATCGTGCGACCGCTGGCGCGCCGCAGCCGATCCCCGCGCCAGCCGGTAATGACCAGGATGCCGTCGCCGGCGGCCCCGTGCGCCGGCTTGATCACGAAGCCGTCGGGATAGGCGCGCAGCAGCCGCTCGAGTTTGCGAATCTCGTGATGCGAACGGACGACCCCGTAGAGTTCGGGCACCGAAAGGCCGGCATCCAGGGCGAGGCGCTTGGTCTCCAGCTTGTCGTCCACCCGCGGGTAGAACCGTCGGTGGTTGTACTGGGCGATGAAGCGGGCGTTGCGCGCGTTCATCCCCACAATGCCCTGCTCGCGCAGGGTCCGTGGGAGCACGAAGCGTGGCAGCCAGCCCATGCTAGCGATCCTCCGAGCGTCTGGAGGGCTGCATGGCCTCCTGCATGCGGCCGAAACGGAACAGCTCGCTCAGGCGATAGCCCGTGTAGCGCCCGAGCAGCAGGGTCATCGCCAGCAGTACCAGCAGCAGTTCGGGGAATACGAACAACAGGTGTTCCAGGTGGCGATTGGCCATCAGCCCATAGGCGGCGGCGGCCACGGCCAGGCTGCCGATGCCCTGGGTGATCGCGTCCGATGGACCGTGTTCTTCCCAGACCACGGACATGCGCTCGATCGTCATGGCCAGGATGACCATCGGGAACAGCGACAGCGCGAGCGCCCGCTCGAACCCCAACTGGTGCGAAAGGATGCTGATCCCGAGCATCAGCATGATGACCACGCTGACCACTGCCGCCAGTCGTGGCACGAGCAGTAATCGCAGGTGTTCGAGATAGAAGCGCACGGCCAGGCCGAGCGACACGATCAGGGTGAACAGGATGATCCCGGCCAGCAGCTGCGTCTCGCGAAAGGACAGCGCGATCAGCACCGGCATGAACGTGCCGAATGTCTGGACGCCGATCACGTTGCGCAGGAACACGATGATCATGGCCCCCAGGGGGACCATGAGCAGCACGCGGTAGGTGTTCTGGGTCCCCAGCGGGAGATTCAGGGTGGAGAACTCCATCAACTGGGCGTTGACGGTCTCGCCGAATCGCTGGGCAGTGGTCAGGGCGTCCTGTACGCCCCGCGAGACGGCAAAGCGGACCTCGGCGTCGCGTCCGTTGGAGACCTCCAGCAGGGGCGCGGACCCATGGGCCCAGACGACCACATCGTCCGGGTATTCGATCTCGCCCGACAGCGGGTGAATGGGCACCCAGCGCCGCGTGTTGTGGACCTCGATCCAGGTTTCCGGGCGTATGTCGCGGCGCCCGTCGCGCAGGTGCAACGTGGTGACCATGCGCGCGGGAATCCGGGCCGTGGCCAGGAGTTCGATCAGGGTCTGGCTGCGTTGCACGCGGTCGCTGCCGTCATCGGCGAATACCGCGGCATTCGATGCGGGCGCGGCGTGGGCAAGGTCATTGACCAGCACCGAGGCGAAGGTCTGAATATCCGAAGATCGGCTGCGGACGTCCTCGATCAGCGCATCCGCTGCGGAGCGGTAGGGCTCGGTCCATTCAGGGGCCCCGACGGGGCCTGGGTAGTCAGCGTCCGAGCGGTCATCGCTGTCGCGGTAGAGGGTCGCCCGGTAGTACAGCACCTGTTCTCCGCGCGGCTGCCGTGTGGTCCATTGGGCAATGCGGTCGTCCTGGCCGCGCAGCGTATTCAGGCCATAGCCGCGCGAGACGAAGCCTTCATCCAGGATGGCGAAATTGGGCAGGCGATCCGGGATGCGCAGCTGCACGTTGGCCGCACCGCCGGTGGGCTGATAGCGAACGCGTGCTTCAACCTGCCAGGTCTCGGCCGATGCCCCGGGCATGACGGGCATGTCCAGGGCGATGACCTTGTACGCAAAGATCCCGAGCCCGATCGTGCTCAACAGCACGATCAGGATCGGGAGATGAAAACGTCTCACGAATCGTCGTCTCCGCAGTCGGGCGCGTAGGTATGTTCGGCCCCGGAGTCGACCAGAATATGCCCGGCCAGGTGCGTGCGACCAATGAGGGCCTGATAGGTGAGGTTAGTGCGGTCGATGAGGGTCGTGTCGCCCTTGATGCGCTGGTCGCCGATGCAGAACTCCATCGCGATTACCGGGCGCTCCTGGCTCTCGCCGCTGTGACGGCGGATACGGACGATGCGCTCGACCGGGCGTTCCAGGGTGATATAGGCGTCGTCGTCATCGGGGTCGATGACATCGAAGCGGATCCAGTCCTCGCCGTCGCGCTCGAACTTTTCCTTGTTGAGTGCGTTCAGGGACGATGATGTCGCCCCCGTGTCCAGGCGCGCCTCCAGCACAATCCCCTCGCCCACGATCTCGACATCTTCGACGGTGCCCAGAATGGCCAGGGATGACGGATCTTCCTTCGCGTGTACTGGGGCCAGGGCAAGGGCCAGGCCCAGCAGCATTCCCCCGAAAGCGGTTTTCGTTAAGCTGGACGGAAGGGTTGGGCGTATGGACACGGGGCCTCCTCGGGTATGGGGGACAAAATGGATCCTAGTGTATCCCAGAGGCGTCACGGCCCATGTTAGACAGTTCACAAACCTTCTTGGGAGGCGCGATGCGCTGGGTAGTCGATCTCGACGATCTGAATATGGACGATGTGGCCAGGGTGGGCGGCAAGAACGCCTCCCTGGGCGAGCTTCTGCGCGAGCTGGGGCGGGCGGGTGTGCGCGTGCCCGGCGGGTTCGCGACCACGGCCGACGCCTTCCGCGCGCATCTGGAGCACGAGAACCTCGCTGCCCGGATCAAGGCGCGCCTGGCCGATCTCGACATCAACGACATCGAGGCCCTGCGCGAGGCGGGGCGCGAGGTGCGCGGCTGGATCGAGGCGGCGCCACTGCCGGACGAACTGGAACAGGCGGTGCGCGAGCACTACGCCAAGCTGGGCGATGACGTGCCCGTCGCCGTGCGCTCATCGGCCACCGCCGAGGATCTCCCCGAGGCCTCGTTTGCCGGACAGCAGGAGACGTTTCTGAATGTGCGCGGTATCGATGCGCTGCTCGCGCGCTTGCGCGAGTGCTTCGCCAGCCTCTACAACGACCGCGCGATTGCCTACCGGGTGCACAACAACTTTGCCCACGACGAGGTGGCCCTCAGCGCCGGCGTGCAGCGCATGGTGCGTTCCGATGTCGGGGCGAGCGGGGTGATCTTTACCCTCGACACCGAGAGCGGGTTTCGCGACGCGGTGTTCATCACCGGCGCCTGGGGTCTTGGCGAGACCGTCGTGCAGGGCGCGGTGAACCCGGACGAGTATCAGGTCTACAAGCCGGCACTGGCGGCGGGCAAGCGCGCGATCATCGGTCGCACCCTAGGCACCAAGGCTGTCCGCATGGTCCTGGACGAGGGTGGCACGCGCACCGAAGACACGCCGCGGGACCTGCGCGAGCGCTTCTGCCTCAGCGACGCCGATGCCGAGCAGCTGGGTCGCTTTGCGGTCGCGATCGAGCAGCACTATGGCCGGCCCATGGATATCGAATGGGCCCAGGACGGCGAGACTGGCGAGCTGTTTATCGTGCAGGCGCGCCCGGAGACGGTGGAGAGCCGCGTCGAGCTCGGTGCGGGCGAGCGCTACGAGCTGGCCCCGCACAGCGAGACGCCGCTGGTCACCGGCAGGGCGATCGGCTCGAAGGTCGGTGCCGGGGTCGTCCGTGTGCTGGACTCCCCGGATTCCATGCACACCATGGAGGAGGGCGACATCCTGGTGGCGGACATGACCGACCCGGACTGGGAACCGGTGATGAAGCGCGCCGCCGCGATCGTGACCAATCGCGGCGGGCGCACCTGCCACGCGGCGATCATTGCCCGCGAGATGGGCATCCCGGCGGTGGTCGGCTGCGCCGATGCGACCGAGGCCCTGTCCGATGGCATGGAGGCCACCGTCTCCTGTGCCGAGGGTGACGATGGTCATGTCTACGCCGGGCGGCTCGACTATTCGGTTAAGAAGGCCGATGTCGGCGAGCTGCCGGAGCTGCCCGTCAAGCTGATGCTGAACGTGGCCAATCCGGGGCGCGCCTATGCCTTCGCGCAGCTGCCGCATGCCGGGATCGGGCTCGCACGGCTGGAGTTCATCATCAACGGCACCATCGGCGTGCACCCCCTGGCGTTGCTGGACTATGCCGAGGACCCGGGGCGGCTGGATGCCGATGTGCAGGAACGCATCGCCGAGCGCCTGCGCGGGTTTGACGACGGCCCGCGCGAGTTCTTCGTGCGCAAGCTGTCCGAGGGCATTGCCACACTGGCGGCAGCCTTCGCCCCGGAGCCGGTGATCGTGCGCCTGTCGGACTTCAAGTCCAACGAATACGCCCA
The DNA here is from genome assembly GCF_000025545.1 of Thioalkalivibrio sp. K90mix. NCBI lineage: Bacteria > Pseudomonadati > Pseudomonadota > Gammaproteobacteria > Chromatiales > Ectothiorhodospiraceae > Thioalkalivibrio > Thioalkalivibrio sp. K90mix. The sequence goes on along the minus strand of NC_013889.1, from coordinate 2,548,733 downwards.
TCTCATCGGGGGTAAGGGTTACGAGCCGGAGGAGGAGAATCCGATGCTCGGGTTCCGCGGCGCCTCGCGCTATCGCTCCGATACCTTCCGTCCCGCCTTTGCGATGGAGTGCGAGGCCCTTCGCCGCGTACGCGAGGAGATGGGGCTGGACAACGTGCAGATCATGGTCCCGTTCGTGCGCACGCTGACCGAGGCCGAGGACGTGATCCGCGTGCTCGGCGAGGAGGGCCTGCGCCGGGGCGAGAACGGCCTGAAGGTCGTGATGATGTGCGAGATCCCGTCGAACGCCCTGCTGGCCGCACGTTTTCTGGAGCACTTCGACGGCTTTTCCATCGGCTCCAACGACCTGACCCAGCTCACGCTCGGGGTGGACCGCGATTCCGGTCTGGTGGCGGATTCCTTCGACGAGCGGGACGACGCGGTCAAGGCGTTGCTGACCATGGCGATCCGCGCCTCGAAGGAGGCCGGCAAGTATGTGGGCATCTGCGGTCAGGCGCCCTCCGACTACCCCGAGATGGCCGCCTGGCTGATGGACGAGGGCATCGATTCCTTGTCGTTGAACCCGGATGCACTACTCTCCACTTGGGAACAGCTGGCAAAGGTGAAGGGGTAATTCATGGCGGATCCGCGGTGCCCGCAGGTATATCTGATCTCCGACGGGACCGGGATCACCGCGGAGACGCTGGCGCGTTCGCTGTTCACCCAGTTCCCGGATCTGGACCCGGCCTGGCACCGGCTGCCTTTCGTGCAGACCCCGGGCCGGCTGTCCAGCGTGTTCGCGCGGATCGAGGCCGGGCCGCAGCCCGCGGTGGCCGTGGCCACCCTGGCCAATGTGGACCTGCGCCAGGAGCTGCGCCACAGCCCCGTCCCGGTCATCGATGTGTTCGGGGAGCAGGTTGGGCGGCTGGAGGAGGTGCTCGGTGTTTCGGCCCAGTCGGTGTCCGGGCGCGCGCACGGCATGGGGGATGTGACGCGCTATGATCGACGGATCGAGGCCCTGAACTACACATTGTCGCACGACGATGGCCTGTCTACTCAGGATTTGTCCGTGGCCGATGTGGTGCTGCTGGGTGCTTCGCGTTCGGGCAAGACGCCCACCAGTCTTTATCTTGCGATGAACTACGGTCTGTTCGCGGCGAACTATCCGCTGGTGCCCGAAGATCTGGGTCAGGACGACACGCCGCACATGCCGCGTAGCCTGCGCGGCCTTGGCCAGCGCATGGTCGGGCTGACCATTACCCCTCAACGCCTGTCCCAGATCCGCGAGGGCCGCCGGCCAGGGAGTCAGTACGCCAGCCTTAACCAGTGTCGGGCGGAATGCGCCGCGATCCAGGAGTTTCTCGAGACCTGGAACATCCCCCACCTGGATGTCACCGAGCTGTCCATCGAGGAGATCGCGACCCAGGTGCGCGATACCCTGGACCGGATTCAGGGTAACTGAGCGAATCCCCGGAAGAACGCTGGATTCAGCCAGCGTCTCCCTTGGCATCCCGCCGGGCATGCCGGAGAATGTCGCGGACTTTCCGCCGAACTGCAGCAAGGAGCCCGCATGAGCGCCGCCGGACCCGGACAAGAGATCGCCATCTTCCTGATCAGTGTCGTCTTCGGGATCTACATCATCCTGTTGATCCTGCGCACGATCTTCGGGCTGGTGCGGGCGGACTACCACAACCCGATCTCGCAGACGATCGTGATGCTGACCGACCCGCCGTTGCGCATCCTGCGGCGGGTGATCCCCTCGGTTGGCCGGGTCGATCTGGCTGCGATCGTGCTGATTGTTGCGCTCAAGTGCGTCGAATTGTGGTTGCGTGCGGCGATCCTCGGGGCGGATGTGGGTCTTGGTGTGATCTTCTACGTCGCCATCCGAGAGGTCCTGACCACCGTGATCTGGGTCTTCATCATCGCCCTGATCGTCGAGGTCGTGATGAGCTGGATACAGGCTGGCGGCGGCGGTGGGGGCCACAACCCCATCCTGCGACTGGTCGGTGACGTCAACCGACCGATCCTCGGTCCCCTTCGCCGGACCCTGCCGCAGGCCGGCGCGATAGATTTTTCCCCGATGGTTGCACTGGTCGGCTTGTACATCTTGCTGATTCTGGTGCGCTCTTTTTGATCGAGATCATCCGGACCCTGAAACCCTCCTTTTTTGGCGGTTTCATCCAGACGAAAAGGCGCTAGACTCGAAGACAGGGGATGGTGTCAGCCATGCCGGCGGCGCCGCCTCTGCATTCCCGCAACGGCAGAGGAGTCAGCCATGGTAAGAGTGCATCGGGTCATCACCGGCTTCATCGTCGCCCTGGCGGCGGTTGTCCTCGGCAGCTCGATCGCGTCCGCCAACGAGGCGGAATTCGATAACTACGTGGTGTACTACAACGTCATCAACACCACCTTCCTCTCCCCCGAGGTCGCCCAGGCCTACGACGTGCGCCGCAGTTCCAACCGCGCAATGCTCAACGTCACCGTGATGGAACGCACCGACGACGGGCTCAAGGCCGTCTCCGCGAATCTCAGCGGTACCGCGACCAATATGAACGACCAGATGCGCAACCTGCGCTTTCGGGAGATCCAGGATGGCGACGCCATCTATCAGCTTTCCGAGGTGACTGTTCGCCGCGGCGAGACCCTCGAGTTCGCACTCGAGGTAACGCCGGAAGGCAGCGAGCGGGCCCTGCCCATCAGCTTCAGCCGCGAGTTTTTCGCTGACTGAACCATTGGTACCCCCGCCGGGAGGCGGGGGTTACATTGTCAGCCGCAGTAGCATCCAGCCGCCGTAGAGCAGGATCGCGGCTCCCGCCAGGGCGCGAACCCAGCGTTGTTGCACAAACGCAGCCATACGCGCCGCGAAGACCCCCATCAGTAGCAGATTCGGCAGCGTGCCCAGGGCAAAGGCCGCCATCAGCAGCGCGCCCTCGGTGGCCCCGCCGGCGCTGAGCGACCAGGCCAGCACGCTGTAGACCAGCCCGCAGGGCAGCCAGCCCCAAAGCCCGCCCACCAGCAGGGCCTGGCCGGCATTGCGCACTGGCAGAAACCGCCGACCCAGAGGCTCGATACGACGCCACACCACGCCACCGGCCTGCTCCAGACGCGCGAGTACCGGCCACCAGCCGCCGATGTACAGCCCCAGCAGGACCAGGAATACCGCGGCAATCCCCTGCAGGATCACCTGCCCGGCCGGCAGCCCGCCCAGCAGGGTGGCGCCCAGCCAGCCCGCAAGGGCCCCGGCGATCACATAGCTGCCCATGCGTCCGAGGTTGTAGGCCAGGAGCAGGTCGAACCCCGGGCCCCGGCGGCCATGTCCGAGCGAGATCGCGCCCACGATGCCGCCGCACATCCCGAGGCAGTGAACGCCCCCGAGGATGCCCACTGCAAGGGCGGCAAGCAGCGTGCCCGGGTCGCCCATCAGCGCCACTCCCTGTCAGTTCGGATCGGCGGCATCGCCCAGGACCTCGTGCTTGGTGCGGATGAATGTCGAGTGCGGGACATACAACAGATCGGCCAGGTGCCGGATCACGGCTTCCTGGCGCTTGTGCAGGTTCTGGTTGGCCCAGGCGGCGCGCCACAGTGCGCGCATGATGTCGGCCTTCTGGTCGGCATCGAAGGCCGCGTTGACCTCGCGCACCAACGGGTGGACGGATACGAGTTCGTCGCTCTTTTCCCGGGCGATTTCGAGCAGGCCGTCGGCGGTGTCCGCATCCAGTTCGAACAACTCGATCAGGCTGGCGCGCACGGAGTCGAGTTCGGCCTCGTGCAGTTCGAAATCGGCGCGGCAGACCTCCATGATCAGCGCGGCGGCCGCACGCTGCAGTCGGTGTTCGTCGTCGCCGGATTCGGTATCGCTCAGATCCGTGCGCATCAGGCGCTGCCAGTGGCGGCGCAGCTCGTCGATCATCAGGGTTCCTTTCTGCGGGCGTGTGCTTTGCGTATGGTGCCCGAATGCACGCCACGGACAAGTACACGGGTGAATCGCCCCCCGATCTGCTCCTGCTGTCCGGGGGTATCGAGAGCAGTGCCCTGCTGGCGCAGCGGCATGCGCAGGGCCGCCCGCTGCGCGCCCTGTGGGTGGACTATGGCCAGCGCAATGCCGAGCGTGAGCGGGCTGCGATCCGTGCCCTGGGCGCCGACTATGGGGTCGACCCCGTCGAGATGGACCTGCGCGCGCTGCGCCAGGCGTTTGCCAAACGTTCGGAGTGGGTCGCGCATGTGCCGTTGCCACAGCGCAACTTGCTGGTGCTGGCGCTGGCGATCAATCTCGCCGAGCACCAGGGGGCGGGGCGTATCCTGCTGGCGCTCAATCGCGAGGACCAAGGGCATGGCCCGGGTTCGCGCCCGTCCTTTATCGGGCGCCTCGCGGCGCTGGCGGACGAGCTGGTACCGGGGCTGGCGATCGAGGCCCCGCTGATCGCGCAGTCCAAGGCCGATATCATCTACACCACCGATCCGCTGGGGATCGACTGGTCCCGCACCTGGAGCTGCCTTCTGGCACAATCGCTCCACTGCGGGCGCTGCCCGCAGTGCCAGGCGCGCCGCGCGGCTTTCGCCTCGGCGGGCGTGCCGGATCCCACCGACTACCGCGAACCACCCCGATGACCGAATCCGTCCTTCCCAAACATGTGATCGAACGCCTGGAGATCGCCATTCTCACAGGTGAGACCCTGCAGCTGAACTGGGCCGAGCCCGACTCCAGCCAGGCCTGGTGGGGCAAGGTGACCCCGCGCGAGGTCCGCGAGGCGGACGGATATCACTGGCTGGACGGCGAGTGCGAGGGGCGTGACGTTCAGATCCGGCTGGACCTGATCCGCAACCTGCCGACTCCGGTCAAGTAACGGGCCGTTCCCGGCCCGGAAGTCCGGGCAGCAGGTCGGCCAGCGATTCCAGCAGCAGAAACTCCCGCGAGTCCATCGGCTCCCCGCGCTCGTCCGGGTAGCGCATGCCGCGCAGCTCGGTCAGGCCCTGCCGGGCTGCGCTGGCCAGGGCCAGCAGGTTGTCGTCGACCAGCAGCGTACGTGCCGGATCGTAGGGGGTGATGCGTTGCAGCCGTTCCCAGAAGTCGGTGTCTTCCTTGGCGCACTCCAGGTCGTGGGCGGAGACGATCGTGTCCAGGTGATCCCCGATCCGCGTGATCTGGTGCTTGAAGTTGTAGACCTTCGGATGGGCGTTGGTTACCAGCACGCGTCGGCGGCCGGAGCGATGCAGGGCGCCCAGCAGGGCCTCGGCGTGCGGCTTGATTGCGACGTGGTGGGCCAGTTCGCGCTTCAGCCCGAGCACGTCGAGACCGGTGAACCGGGTCCAGTGATCCACGCAGTACCATTCGAGCTTGCCGCGCACGCGTTGCATCTCGTCTTCCAGGCGCCGGCGGGCGCATTCCGGGTCGTCCGGCTGGCAGCGGATGTACTCGGCGGGGATCAGCTCGCGCCAGAAGCGGTTGTCAAAGTGCAGATCCAGCAGTGTACCGTCCATGTCGAACAGCACGGTGTCGATGCTCGACCAGTCGACATGCACCGATGATTCCTGCGGATTCGGATTTTTTTCGGGGTTTTTGGGGTCCACAGCGAACGGAACCTCAAAGAGGGTGATTGCGATGGCTCCCATGGTACCTGAATCCCGTCTGGCCCCTGGCCCGCTCTTTCTGGCGCTGGTTTCCCTGGCGCTGCTGCCATTTTCCGCGCAGGCGATGGACCCGAGCGACCCCGATTACGACCCGTTCGAGGACGACAGCCTGTGGGGCGAGACTGTATCGCCGGACCAGACCCAGACCACCAGCCCGGAGATCAAGTTTCTGACCGAGGAGCCGGAGCAGGTCCCTCATCACCACCAGAACCAGATCACGCTGAGCTCGTCTTCGCTGGAGGACGGCTGGGTGGATCTGCGCCAGTGCCACAGCGATATTGCGCCGATCCGGCGCATGGTCATTGCCTACAACGAAGAGCGAATCGAGGACCTTCAGGTCGAATCCACTACCAACATCGACCTGGCCGAGGCACGGGGCGACCGGGTCGACCTGCGCGGTGTCCACAAGGATTCCGAGGTCTGTGTCACCGCACGCATGCGTGTGATCGAACACGAAGGTGATGGCGTCTACACGATGGAGAACGGGCCCTTCGTGCGGCGTTTCCTGGATGGCTACTTCCCCATGCGGGTCACCATGGCCGTAAACTGGGGGGATCTGGACCTGCGTCTGGAGGAGACCCACCCCGAGGCACAGGAAGGCTTCGACGTCGTCGAGTCCGACCATGGCATCATCCTCGACACCCTGTTCGAGGGCGAACTGAGAACCCAGGTACGGCTGCGCAACGCCGAATAAAACGTCTATGAGTCGAGACAAACCGGATGTCCAGGGCCGCCGGACCGTAGCCCGAAGTCGGCTGTTCGAGGTCGAGGAGCTGGATCTCGAGTTCAGCAATGGGGCGCGCACCTGTTACGAGCGCCTGATCAGCCGGGGCAACGGCGCAGTCATCGTCGCCCCGGTGCAGCCGGATCGCACCGTGCTGCTGATCCGCGAATACGCGGCCGGCACCCACCGCTACGAGCTTGGCCTGCCCAAGGGCCGCATCGAGGCGCGCGAGGACATCCTGGTGGCGGCAAACCGCGAGATCATGGAGGAGGTCGGGTATGGCGGTCACCGCCTGACCCACCTGGGCGCGCTGACGGTCGCGCCCGGCTACATGTCGCACGAGACCCATCTGATCGTGGCGGAGGATCTCTACCCCCAGCGCGAGGAGGGTGACGAGCCGGAGGCCATCGAGGTCGTACCCTGGTCGCTGGACCGGCTGGGCGAACTGGTCACCCGCGAGGATTGCACCGAGGCCCGTTCCATCGCGGCGCTCTACATGGTGCGCGATTTTCTCGACGCCTGACCCGGGTTCTGCCAAGGTACGCGCATTCCGTACCGTTCGAATCAGAAAGGATGCCCCGATGAACGAACCGCCCAAGGACGCGGCCCTGACCGCCCTGATGCAGGAAGTGGGTGGTCTGGCCGAGGATGCCGGCCATGCCATTCTCGAGGTCTACGAGACCCGCTTCGCGGTCACCGAAAAGGACGATCGCTCCCCACTGACCGAGGCCGACCTGGCCGCGCATCGTGTGATCGCCCAGGGGCTGCGCGAGATCGCGCCGGAGTGGCCCGTCCTCTCCGAGGAGGGGCAGGACGTACCATTCGAGCGCCGCAAGCAGTGGCGGACCTACTGGCTGATCGATCCTCTCGACGGGACCCGCGAGTTCGTCAAGCGTACGGGTGAATTCACGGTCAACATTGCCCTGATCCATGACCACGAGCCGCTGATGGGCGTGGTCTGGAGTCCGGTGCTTCAGCGTCTGTATGCGGGCCACGCTGGAGGCGGCGCCATCCGCCGCGATGGTTCCGAGGTCCCGCGCTCCATCGAGGTGGCACGCGACCGTATTGATACCGAGCACCCGCTCGTGGCGGGCAGCCGTTCGCACGGAGCCGAGCGGCTCAAAGCGGTGCTGGAACGCCTTGGGCCGCACGAGTTGGTGAGTCTGGGCAGCTCGATGAAGCTCTGCATGGTGGCCGAGGGAGCCGCGGATATTTATCCGCGCCTGGGGCCGACCAGCGAGTGGGATACCGCGGCGGCGCATGCGGTCGTGCGGGCCGCGGGGGGGCATGTGACGGACCTCCACGGGCAGGAGCTTCGCTACAACACCAAGGAGAGCATGCTCAATCCCGAGTTTCTGGTCTGCGCCGGCGATCCGGCGCGCTGGCTGCGCCGCCTCGGCCTCCCCGACGCCTAGCCTTCTCCCGCCCACCGGCCGGTGGGTCTTGATGTGCCCTGGTTGGCCCTCAGCGTCGTTGGGGCTGGGCCGGGTTCGTCATCTGGTGTTTACTTGCTTTCGGTCCGCTGCCTGCCATGCGCTGTTTCGGCAGCGCACCCTGCCAGTTGTTGATCAAAAACGGACTTCTTTGCTCGTGCAAAGAAGTAACCAAGAAACACGCCCGGGATTCGCCCGGGGACCTTGCTTCGGACGCGCCAGGCCGGAGGCGCTGAAACTCGCTGCGCCTTTGGCTTCGCTCAGACAGTCAGCGCCCCGTGTCTATTTTGAATCGTCCGGCCTGTCACGCCCTCCACAAGGGGCTCATATCGGGAGGGAAGGTCAAAACAGGCGGTAGCCCCGAGCTGTAGGGTGCGGTTGAGCGCAGCGAAACGCACCGGTCCGGCGTCGGGGCAACCCTGATGCGATTCGCTGCGCTCATCCGCATCCTACGAGGGGGTCTGGCGCCCGCTGGCGGGCGCGGCACGCCAAGGCCGAAGGCCGAGCGTGCCAAGATGTCCGAATGCCTAGCCTCTATCCACTGGCAGGAACGTCAGGCCAGCCGTTGTCTTGACCTTATCCCCCCGTATGAAGCCCCTTGCGGAAGGGTCCTCGGGACGGAAAAGAGGCGCTGACTGTCTGAGCGAAGCCAAAGGCGTAGCGAGTTTCAGCGCCGCCGGCCCGAGGGCCCTGGAGCAAGGTTCCCGGGCGGAATCCGGGTGCCCTTCTTTGGGTACTTTCTTGGGCAAGCAAGAAAGTACCTCGCGGCGCGCTCGCGAGTGAGCGCATGGCAGGTGGCGGGCCGAAGGCACCGTAAACTCCGGATGACGAACCAGGCCCAGCCTGAAACGCGGCGGACGAAGCCCCTACTGTCCGAGTTCGCGCGAGCGTTCGGCCGCCGCCGCCATTGCGCGGCGCATGAGTCCGCGCAGGTCGCCATCCTCCAGCACCTGCAAGGCCCGCTCGGTGGTGCCGCCCGGCGACGTCACGCGGTGGCGCAGTTCGGCGGGCGGCTCGTCGCTCTCGGCGGCCAGTCGGGTCGCACCCGCCAGCGTGCCAAGGGTCAGCTCCAGCGCGGTGTCGGGCGGCAGCCCGAGCGACTGCGCGGCGTCCTGCATCGCCTCGATCATCAGAAAGACATAGGCCGGGCCACTGCCCGAGGTCGCCGTGACCGCGTGCATCAGCTCCTCGTCCGCCACCGGGATCGCCCGCCCCACCGACTCCAGCAGGCGGGTGGCGGTGTCGCGGTCTTCGGCGGTGGCAGTGGGGGCGGCGAACAGGCCGGTCACGCCGGCGCCGACCAGGGCCGGCGTGTTGGGCATTGCGCGGACGAGGCGGGTGCCGTCACCCAGCCAACTGGCCAGCTGGGCCGTGGTGATGCCCGCGGCCACCGAGATGACCAGGGGCTGCCCGCGGGTGACGCCCTCGCGCAGCGTGGGGGCCAGGTCCGGCAGGGTCTGCGGCTTGACCGCGAGCACCAGCGCGGCGCTGTCCTCGGCGAGCGCCTCGGCACTTGCGGCCTGCAGTCCGGGGTAGCGGGCCTGGAGATCGCGCACGCGTTCGGCGCTCTTGTCGGCGATCGCGATGCGCTCGGCGTCATGGCCGGACTGGATCAGGCCCTGCAACAGGGCTTCGCCCATGTTGCCGGCGCCGATAAAGCCGACTTCGAAGCGGTGTTCCGTCATGCGGACTCCTCTTTTACTGGTTTCTCTCGGGTGTGATGCGGGGCCCGAACAGCGCGGTGCCGATGCGTACCAGGCTGGCACCCTCGAGGATCGCGGCCTCGAGATCGCCGGACATGCCCATGGACAGGGTATCCAGGCCATGTCCCCGCGCATTGAGTTCGTCCTTCAACTGCCGCAGCCGGGCAAATGGCCGGCGCTGGCGCTCGCGATTGCTCTCGGCGGCCGGCAGGGTCATCAGGCCCCGTAACGTCAGCCCGGGCAGGTTCGCGACGGTGTCGGCCAGCGCGGCGGCAGCCTCCGGCGGGACGCCTGCCTTCTGGCTCTCGCCCGAGACATTGATCTGCAGGCAGACCTGCAAGGGCGGCAGGTGTTCCGGGCGCTGTTCCGAAAGGCGGCGGGCAATGCGCTCGCGGTCGATGGTGTGTACCCAGTGAGCGCGTTCGGCCACGGGGCGCGTCTTGTTGCTCTGCAGTGCGCCGATATAGTGCCACTCGAGGCCCAGGGGGTTCGGGCCGGTCTCGAGGGCGTCGAACTTGTCGATGAGCTCCTGCACGTAGTTCTCGCCGAACGCCGTCTGCCCGAGGGCATGCAGCGCGCGGATGTCGTCGGCCGTACGTGTCTTGGATACGGCCAGAAGACGCACGCTGCCGGGGTCGCGCCCGGCCTGTTCGCAGGCGTGAACGATACGTTCGCGAACGGCCCTGAATGCGTGGTCTGGTGCGCTCATGGCCCTATGATATAGTCCGGTGAAACGTAAGGGCACCGCCGCCAGGCGGGCGGTGTCCGTCACACGCTGCGGGGCCCGGCAGGGCGTCGCCCGGGGCGGGGCGCTGGGGCTGGCGGCTCGTTTCCGGTTGTACAGGGGGATGCATGGATATCACGCAGCTGCTGGCCTTTGCGGTCAAGAACGGGGCCTCGGATCTGCACATCTCGGCGGGCATGCCGCCGATGGTGCGCATCGACGGCGATATGCGCCGCGTGAATGTGCCGGTCATGGACCACAAGGAGGTCCAGGGCCTGATCTACGACATCATGAACGACCGCCAGCGCAAGGACTACGAGGAGTTCCTGGAGACGGACTTCTCGTTCGAGGTCACCGGGCTGGCGCGTTTTCGTGTCAATGCGTTCAATCAGGACCGGGGCGCGGCGGCGGTCTTTCGTACCATCCCCTCCAAGGTGCTCACGCTGGAAGAGCTGGCGGCACCGCGCATCTTCGAGGATATCTCCAACTATCCGCGCGGGATCGTGCTGGTCACGGGCCCGACCGGCTCGGGCAAGTCGACCACGCTGGCGGGCATGGTCAACCACCGCAACGAGAATGACTACGGCCACATCCTGACGATCGAAGACCCGATCGAGTTCGTGCACGAGTCGAAGAAGTCGCTGGTCAACCAGCGCGAGGTACACCGCGACACCCACGGCTTTTCCGAGGCGCTGCGTTCCGCGCTGCGCGAGGATCCGGACACCATTCTGGTCGGCGAGCTGCGCGATCTCGAGACGATCCGCCTGGCGCTGACCGCGGCGGAGACGGGGCACCTCGTCTTCGGCACCCTGCATACCAGTTCCGCGGCCAAGACGATCGACCGTATCGTCGATGTGTTTCCGGCGGCCGAGAAGGACATGGTGCGGGCGATGTTGTCCGAGTCGCTGCGGGCGGTTATCGCGCAGACCCTGATGAAGAAGATCGGCGGCGGGCGTATCGCCGCGCACGAGATCATGCTGGGCACGCCGGCCATCCGCAACCTGATCCGCGAAAACAAGATCGCGCAGATGTACTCGACCATCCAGACCAGTGCCGGCACTGGCATGCAGACGCTGGACCAGTGCCTGAAAGACATGCTGGCGCAGGGCGTGATCAGCCGCGAGGACGCCAAGCGCAAGGCCGCCAACCCGGATTCGTTCTGAGCCCGCGCCCCCGCCCGGGGGATTCGGCAAGGGGAGAAGCACCATGGATCGTGACAAGGCGATCAAGTACATGCACGACCTGCTCCGCGCCCTGGTGGACCGGGGTGGCTCGGACCTGTTCATCACGGTCGGCATGCCGCCAGCGGCCAAGATTGACGGCCGCGTGGTGCCGATGACCGAGCAGAAGCTCACGCCTTCGCATACCCAGGCGCTGGTGCGCGCACTGATGAACGACAAGCAGTCCGCGGAGTACGAGCGCCATCAGGAGTGCAATTTCGCGATCGGCCTGCAGGGCGTGTCGCGCTTTCGCGTGAACGTGTTTACTCAGCGCGGCAGCCCCGGAATGGTGCTGCGCACGATCAACTCGGTGATCCCGAAGTTCGAGGACATCCAGATGCCGCCGCAGCTGGAGAAGATCACCATGGAGCGCCGCGGGCTGGTGATCTTCGTCGGGGGGACCGGCTCGGGCAAGTCGACCTCGCTCGCCGCGATGATCGGCCATCGCAACCGCAATGCCCCCGATCACATCGTCACCATCGAGGACCCGATCGAGTTCGTCCACGAACACGAAAAGAGCATCATCACCCAGCGCGAGGTGGGCGTGGACACCGAGGGCTACGAGATCGCGCTGAAGAACACCCTGCGTCAGGCGCCGGACGTGATCCTGATCGGCGAGATCCGGGATCGGGAGACGATGGACTACGCGATCGCCTTTGCCGAGACCGGTCACCTGTGCCTGTCCACCCTGCACGCCAACAGCACCAACCAGGCGCTGGACCGCATCATCAACTTCTTCCCCGAAGACCGGCGCGAGCAGTTGCTGATGGACCTGTCGCTGAACCTCAAGGCGGTGATCTCGCAGCGCCTGGTGCGGCAGGAGAATGGCGAGGGCCGTGTGCCGGCGGTAGAAATCCTGATCAACACCCCGTTGATGGCCGACCTGATGCTGAAGGGTGCCGTGCACGAGATGAAGGAGCTGATTTCGCGCTCCCGCGAGCAGGGCATGCAGACCTTCGACCAGGCCCTGTTCGACCTCTACGAGACCCGCAAGATCAGCTACGAGGAGGCCCTGCGCAACGCCGATTCGGTGAATGACCTGCGGCTGCGCATCAAGCTCGACTCGCAGCGTGCACAGGATGACGGTGCACCGGCAGTGGCCGACACGGGCGAGGGCCTGTCCGTGGACGACCGTCCCGAGGACTACAGTGTCCGCTAACGGTCCGCACCCTTCGGGAGATCAGCGATGAGCCAGATGCAGATCGAACCGTACCTGAGCCTGATGGCGCAGAAGGCCGCCTCGGACCTGTTCTTCCTGACCGGCGCGCCCGCGAGCATCAAGGTCGACGGGGTCCTGCAGCCGATCTCGCGCAAGGCACTCGCACCCGGTCAGGCGGAGGCCATCGCGCGCGAGATGATGAACGAGCATCAGGCCGAGATCTTCGAGCGCGAGACCGCGGTCAACTTTGGCGTCTCGCGCGAGGGTCTGGGACGCTTCCGCGTGAATGTCTATCGCCAGCGCGGCGAGGTCGCGATGGTCATTCGCTTCATTCGCATGTCCATCCCGACCATCGAGCAGCTTGGGCTGCCCCCGGTGCTGGAGGAATTCGTCTCGCACCATGACGGGCTGGTGCTGATCGTCGGCGCGACCGGGACCGGGAAGTCCACCACGCTCGCCTCGATGATTGATCACCGTAATACGCATTCCAGCGGTCATATTCTTACGGTCGAGGACCCGATCGAGTTTCTCTTTACGCACAAGCGCTCGATCGTCGGCCAGCGCGAGGTCGGGATCGACACCCCGAGCTATGATCACGCCCTGCAGGAGGGGATGCGCGAGGCCCCGGACGTGATCATGATCGGGGAGGTGCGTTCCCGCGAGACCATGCGTGCGGCCCTGACCTACGCCGATACCGGCCACCTGGTACTGACGACCCTGCACGCGACCAATGCCACCCAGGCGCTGGATCGCGTAATCAACTTGTTCCCCGAGGACAATCGCTCGCAGATCCTCTCGGATCTGTCGCTGAACCTGCGCGCGATCATCGCCCAGCGCCTGTTGCAGACCAAGGACGGACAGCGTGTGGCTGCGCTGGAGATCATGGTGAACACGCCGTATATCTCCGAACTGATCCGCGACGAGAAGATCAGCGAGATCAAGGAGATTATGGCCAAGGGCAGCTCGGTGGGCATGCAGACCTTCGATCAGGCCATCGTCAAGCTGTTCAAGGGTGGCCGAGTGATGCTGGACGAGGCCCTGAACAAGGCAGACTCGCGTGCCGACCTCGAATGGCGCCTCAACTTCGGCGGCGGCGTCTCCGCGGCCGACGAGGCCGAGGAAGACCTTCAACTCCCCGACCGGTAGGATGCGCTGAGCGAAGCGAACCGCATCACCCTCGGCTCCTCAATGTGGATCTCGGAGGGGCGCTCCCCAGTGTCCGGCGCTTACCAAGAACCCCTCCGTGCGTCCTGTCCCTCAGGCCCGCGCAGGCTCCGGGAACACATCGGCGGCCGCAAACACCGGCCCATCCACGCAGACACGCTTCATCGCCACGCCGTCGGGGGTGCGCACCGGTACCGTGCAGCCCGCGCAGCCACCCACTGCACAGGCCATGAATTCCTCCAGCGAGACCTGACAGGGCAGGCCGAACTCCGCCGCCAGTTCCGCGCAGGCCTCGAGCATCGGGTGCGGGCCGCAGGCATAGAGCTCGACCTGATCACGTTCCACAGGCGAGAGCGTCTTGAGCCAGGCGCGGGCGAGATCGGTCACGAAGCCGTCATGGGCACCGGGGATGCCTGCCTTCGAGGTCAGGCGGCAGGCCACGCCCCAGTCCTCCAGCAGCGGCAGGGTCGCGATCGCCCCGTCCGGCAGCCCTGGCCAGAGGATTTCCGAGGGCTTGGCCCGAAACGGGAACGGCACCTCGGAGCCGAGGATCGCGCGGGTCTGGCCCGCCTCGCCCTGGCGGCGCAGGTGATCGGCCAGAAAGATCATCGGCGGGATCCCGACGCCACCCCCGAGCAGCAGCCGCAGCGGACGATCCGGGTTCAGCCGGAACGGGACCCCGATCGGCCCCAGTACGCTCAGGGAATCGCCCACCGGCTGCTGCGACAGTGCCTGCGTGCCGTCGCCCACGACCTTGTAGAGGAACTCGACCCACCCGGCCTCGCGGTCGACCCGCTGGATCGACAGGGGGCGCCGCATCGGCAGGTTCGGCGAACACTGGATATGGGCGAACTGCCCTGGGGCGGCGCGGCGCGCGCATTCCGGTGCCTCGGCGCGCAGGATCCACTGCCCGGCCCCGGCATCCTGGTGCTCGAGGATGCGGGCCGTCTCCTGAAAAATCGTGCCGCGGTGGGGGCGTTCGGCGTCGGTGGGGGTCATGCGGTGTCCTTAGGGAAACACTGGATAATGTACACGCTCGCGCTCGAGTCGCTTTTGCGTGCGAACAAGGCGCGGTGACCGCCGTGCAGTGACTCTGCACGGGGGAGCCGCAACGCCGTGCGCGCGCCCGTTCTTGATAACAACGGGCGGCCGAGCCCCTGCTTTAATGGCTTGTGGGGTTGGTACCCCAGGTTCCCCGATCCTGCGTTGCGCCCCGAACCAGTCAAGAACGGGCGGGTAGAACCACTACCCGCTGCACGACGCGCCTTGTCTCGGACAACCTGGGGTACCAACGCGAGCGTGTACATTATTCAGTGTTTCCCTCAGTGGGCTGGGTCCAGGCTGGGCGGCCCGCCACCCAGGTCTCGCGAACCTGGCCGGTGAAGGTCCAGCCGAAAAACGGCGAGTTGCGCCCGGTGCTCAGCCAGTCCTGCTTGCGCATCTCCTGCAGCGCGGTGGGATCGTACAGCACGAAATCGGCCCGCGCGCCGGCGCCCAGTCGGCCCTGTTCGAAGTCCAGGATCTCGGCAGGTCCGGAGGTCACGCGCGCCAGCGCCTCGCCCAGACTCAGCAGGCCATCCTCGACCAGGCGCAGGGTCAGAGGTAGCAGGGTCTCCAGGGCCGAGATGCCCGGTTCGGTTCCGGCGAACGGCCCCAGCTTGGCGTCCGCCTCGTGCGGCTGGTGGTCCGAGCAAATGGCGCTGATCTCGCCGCGCGCGACGGCCGCGCGCAGACCGTCGCGGTCGCGCTGGGCCCGCAGCGGCGGAATCACATGGCCGTTCGGGTCGTATTCGGCCACATCGACCTCGGTCAGGAACAACTGGTGGGCAGCGACGTCGGCGGTGATCGGCAGTCCCTCGGCGCGTGCCTTGGCGATCATCTCGGCCCCGCGGCGCGTCGACAGGCGCGCGACATGCACGCGCGCCCCGGTCTGTTCGACCAGGGCCAGGATGGCGCCCAGCGCGGCGGTCTCTGCGGCTTCCGGGATCCCGGACAGGCCCAGGCGTGTGGAGACGGCGCCCTCGTGCATGCAGCCCGAGCCGGTCAGCGACAGGTCCTGGGCGGGCAGCACGATCGTCAGGCCGAAGGTGGTCGCGTACTCCAGAGCTCGGCGCAGCACCAGCAGGCTGGCCAGCGGCTTGTGGGCATTGCTCACACCGCGGGCCCCCGCCTGCTGCAGCGCCGCCATCTCGGCCAGCTGCTGCCCCTCCAGACGTTGTGTCAGAGCGCCCAGCGTATAGACCCGTACGCCGCAGGCCTGCCGTGCGCGGCGCGCAATCAGTTCGATCTCGGCCGGGGAGTCGATTGGCGGATCGGTATCCGGGGGAATCACGACGCTGGTG
This sequence comes from Thioalkalivibrio sp. K90mix, assembly GCF_000025545.1. Lineage (NCBI taxonomy): Bacteria > Pseudomonadati > Pseudomonadota > Gammaproteobacteria > Chromatiales > Ectothiorhodospiraceae > Thioalkalivibrio > Thioalkalivibrio sp. K90mix. Next base: position 2,532,657 of record NC_013889.1, on the reverse strand, counting down.
ATGCCCCCGCGTGCAGCGGCCAGCGTCTCGCTGGCGATGGTGGCCTTGTGCTCCTCGCCGGGCTCGCGCATACGCGCGGACAGGTCGATCAGGCCGGGGAACACCCACAGCCCGCTGCCATCAATGCGCCGGCGTGGCTCGAAGCCGTCCGGTATCTGGCCCCGCGCCAGGATCTCGGCGCCCTGCACGCAGAGCGCCCCGACCGCGTCGTAGTCGTCCGCCGGATCGATGATTCGTACATTTTCGATCAGTACACTCACGACTGATGCGCCCCCATCACCATGGACATCACGGCCTGGCGGACCGAGATGCCGTAGGTCACCTGCTGCAGGATCACCGAGTGCGGCCCGTCCGCCACCGCGGACTCGATCTCCACGCCGCGATTCGCCGGGCCCGGGTGCATCACCAGGCAGGTGGGGTGCGCCAGTTGCAGACGGCGCGAGGTCAGGCCGAACAGCTGGTAGTACTCGTGCTCGGAGGGCAGATGGGCGTGCTCCATGCGCTCGCGCTGCAGACGCAGCATGATGATCACGTCGACGTCCTTCAGGCCGGCGTCGAGGTCGTTGTAGACGTGCACGCCGAGTTGGTCGACATTCGCCGGCAACAGCGAACAGGGTGCGACCACACGTACTTCGCCGGTCTGCAGGATGTTGAGCGCGTGGATCTGCGAGCGCGCGACGCGCGAGTGCAGGATGTCGCCCACGATCGCGACCTTCAGCTTGGTGAAGTCGCCCTTGTGCCGGCGGATGGTGAACATGTCCAGCAACGCCTGGGTGGGGTGCGCGTGGCGGCCGTCGCCGGCGTTCAGCACGCTGATGCCGGGGGCGACATGGCGGGCGATGAAATGCGCGGTCCCGCTCTCCTCGTGGCGTACCACGAACATGTCCACGTTCATCGCCTCGAGGTTGCGCAGGGTATCCAGCAGGCTTTCGCCCTTGACCGCCGAGGAAGTGCTGATGTTGATGTTGAGTACGTCCGCGGACAGGCGCTTGGCGGCCAGTTCGAAGGTGGTGCGGGTGCGGGTGCTGGCCTCGAAGAACAGATTGACGATGGTCTTGCCGCGCAGCAGCGGGACCTTCTTCACTGCCTTCTCGTTCATGTTCGCGAACGACTCGGCGGTATCCAGGATCTCGTTCAGGAGATCGCGGTTGAGGCCCTCGATGGTCAGCAGGTGGCGCAGCTGGCCGTCATCGGTCAGCTGCAGGTGATTGGGCAACGGGCCCGGTTCCGGCAGGCGGGTGGCCCCGGCCAGGACCGGGGTGTCCACGGTATCGCTCATGCGTCGGCGTCCCCATCGGTCTCCAGGGTGACGCGCTCCAGGCGCAGGGGTTCGGGGCCGCGCAGCTTGATCTGCTCGCGGGTGCCGAGCTCCATGTGTTCCCCGACGATCGCGGCGGCGATCGGCAGTTCGCGCCCGTCGCGCTCGACCAGCACGGCGAGGGTGACCGAGGCGGGGCGCCCGTAGTCGAACAGTTCGTTCAGGGCGGCGCGGATCGTGCGCCCGGTGTAGAGCACATCGTCCACCAGCAGGACATGCACGCCGTCCAGGTCCTCCGGGAGCTCGGACGGGCGGACCTGTGGATGCATGCCGATGCGCGAGAAGTCGTCGCGGTAGAAGCTGATATCCAGCTTGCCCAGCGGCCTCTCCACCCCGAGGCGCTCGCGCAGGTGCTCGGCGATCCAGACTCCACCGGAGTGGATGCCGACCACCATCGGGTTGTCGATGTCGTGCCTGGCCAGGTACTGGCGCGTCTGGTCGGCCATGCGGTCGAGCAGGGTTGGGACGTCCGGCGTCTTCATGCGTTCTCCTGAAACCAGCCTTCGAGGATGACCGCGGCAGCGTGGGCATCCAGCCCCGGGTCGTGGCGTCCCCGCCCGCTGCGCTCGCGGGCCAGGTGCGATGTCAGATGCTCGTCGTACCAGTATACCGGTTGGTTGTAGCGCGCTTCGAGGGCGGCCCCGAACGCGCGAATGCGTTTCGCCAGCGGGGTGGGTTTGCCGTCCGCCTGGGTGGGCCAGCCGACGACAAAGCCCTCGGGCGCCCACTCGCTTACGAGCCTGTCGATCACGGGCCACAGCTCCGGTGAATCGGTGTTGAGTGTGCGCAGCCCGCGCGCCGCGCCGGTCAGTTCCTCGCCCACTGCGATCCCGATCCGCCGGCGGCCGTAGTCGAAGGCCAGAAGCCCCATGACGTTGCCGGGCCCGCCTCAGGCGTGGCCGGGCGCGGAGCTGATCAGGTTGACGTCGATGCCGATCAGCTTGGCCGCCCCGGCCCAGCGCTCGGCGCTGGGGTGGTCGAACAGGATGTCGGCATTGGCGCGGGTGGTCAGCCAGGCGTTATCGGCCAGTTCGCTCTCGAGTTGCCCCGGCCCCCAGCCGGCGTGTCCCAGGGCGATGAGGACGCGGTGCGGGCCGCGGCCCTCGTTGATGGCCTCCAGGATGTCGCGCGAGGTGGTCAGTACGATGGAGTCGGTTATGGGCTGGCTGCCCCGCCACTCGGGCTTTCCAGTGTGCAGCACGAAGCCGTGCTCGGGCTGGACCGGGCCGCCCCGGTAGACCGGGATCTCCGGCAGCTCGTCGCGAGGCTCGAGATCGACGTGCTGCAGCAGGTCGCGCAGCGACAACTCGGTGGGCTGGTTGATGACCAGCCCCAGGGCCCCTTCGGCGTCGTGGTCGCAGATGTAGGTGACCGCATGGCTGAAGTAGCCATCGTTCAGGCTCGGCATCGCGATCAGGAAGTGATCGCGCAGGCTGGCCGCGCTCGAGCTGGAAGGGGCTTGCGTCATGTGTTCAGTATCGGCGCTGCTCCGTTATGCCGCAAGGAACCCGGGGCCTACCGAATCTGCTCCATCTGGTCGCGGCGGAAGGCCCAGGTCCGGGTGATCACGAGTTCGTCATATTCCTCGCGCATCTGCTCGGTGAAGGGGGCATAAGGGGCGGCCAGCTCCACAATGCGCATCGCGGCCTGGTCCAGCACCGGCTCGCCGGAACTGCGGGCGATCTCGATATCCATCAGCTCGCCATCCGGGTTCAGGCGCACCGACAGCACCAGTGTGCCGGACAGGCCCCGGCGGCGGGCCTCGTCGGGGTAGTTCAGGTTGCCGACGCGCTCGACCTTGTTGATCCAGGCCTGCAGATACGCGGCCTCCGGCGCGCTGCGCGCGGCGAGGCTGTCGAGGTAGCGGGTGCGGGTGGCGCGGGTGGAGAATTCGCGGCGCTCCTCGGCCGGGGCCGCGCGCGCGGTGTCCAGGCCCCGGTTCATCAGCGCGGCGGCCGACGGGCGTTCCTCCGCCTGAGGGGACTCGATCGGTTCGGGTTCGGCGACTTCGGGGGCTGTCGGCGCGGCTTCGTCCGTCTCGGCCTCCACGGCCTCGGGCTCCGGTTCGGGTTCCGGCTGGGCGGGCTCCATGACCAGCGGCCCCGCGTCCGGCAGCGGGGCCTCGACCCCCTCGGGCTCCGGTTCGCCGATGCCTTCGGCCTCGGCCTCCGGCGACAGCGCCTCCTGCACCTCCTCGCCTTCGCCGCTGGCGGCCTGGTCCTCGGTGGCGATGCGCTCGACCTCTTCCGGCTCTGGCTCCTGTGCGTCCGGGTCGGTCACCCAGGTCACGTCCAGGGGCTCGCGGGAAGGCGTGTCCAGTGGGTCAACGGCGAAGCCGATGCCGAGGATGATCAGGGCATGCGCGACCACGGCCAGAAACAGCATCGGGCCCAGCTGGCCGCGACGCTGCGGAGATTCGGGTTCAAGGGTGCCGTGCGAGACGGACATGGCGCTGGATCCGGGGGTCTGCGAGCACGTGTGCGGCCAGTATACCGGTCACGCTGCCGGCAATCAGGGCGGCCAGCAATAGTGGGGGTAGCACCAGTGGCAGGTTCGGGTGCGGGATGATCACGCCCCAGGCCAGCAGGAACTGACCGGTGATGTGCGCCATCGCGGCGGCGATGGCGAGGCCCAGCGCGCCGATATGGCGTGGCGCCAGTGGGCGCAGCAGACCGAGCGCGGCCAGGGCGGCCAGGGCCCCGGCCAGCGACAGCCAGAAGGCGGGGCTCAGCAGCGTGCCGAGCAGCAGGGCGGCGCCGACGACCCGGATGAGGGTGACCGCGACCGCCGCGCGCCAGCCCAGAGTGAGCAGGGCGATCAGGGTCACGATGTTCGCCAGCCCCGGCTTGATACCAGGCACCGGGCTCGGGATCGCCGCCTCCAGGACCTGGACACCGATGGCGATGGCGGCCAGCGCGGCAATGGTGCGGTCGCGTTGTGTCAAAGTGTCGGGGGTGGAGATGGTCACGCCGGGCTCAGTAGTGAAGGCTGTCATGGCTGGGGCCGCGACCCTGGACCTGCAGGGTCAGCCGGTTGGGGAGGCTGACCGCGACCTCGCCGTGGCGCTGCAGCCAGCCGCTGTTCTCGCAGATGTTGCGCGTGCCGGGGGATTCGGCGCAGCGCGCCCTGCCCGGCTCGATCTGCACGCGGGTGATGCCGGCCGGGCCGTGGATCTCGATTTCGCGGGTGCGGTCCAGGGGTTCCTGCCGTGGCGGCTCGCCGGTCTGGGTGATGACCAGCATGGAGGCCTCCGTATCCGGCAGGTAGGCAAGGACAAAGGCCGCGACCACTGTGGCGCTGGCCAGGGCGGCGATCAGCCCGTCGCCCCAGCGCAGATGGGAAAACGTCACGGCAGAGCGCGCTCCTCGAGCGCGGGCTGGCTGTCTTCCATGCGCACCCGTTCGACCATCGCCGGGGTTGCCTCGATGCGATCGTCGAGCACCACCAGGGCGGCCTCGATACCCATCTTGCGGGCATAGCGCGGCCATTCCTCGGGGCCGGCGATCATCAGCGTGGTCGCGGCGGCATCGGCCAGGGCAGGGTCGCTGTGCAGCACGGTCGCGCCGTGAACGTCTCTACTGGGGCGTCCGCTGCGCGGGTCGATTACATGGTGGATGTGTTCGCCGTCCCATTCGTAGCCGCGCTCGTAGTCGCCGGAGCTGAACAGTGCTTCGCCTGCATCAAGCTCGATACTCCCGAGAATGCCACCCTGCGGGTGGCGGATCGCGACCTGCCAGGCCCGATCCGTGGGGCGCCCGAGGGTCATCAGGTCGCCACCGGCGTTGAAGATCGCGGCCTCCACACCCTGGTCCTGCAGCAGGTCGAGCATGCGTTCGACG
>NC_013889.1:300000-422500 GCF_000025545.1 Thioalkalivibrio sp. K90mix | reverse complement strand
GGGAAGCTCTTCGGGCAGTGCGTGTTTCTGGAATCGCTCCACGAACGCGGCCTGGGCCTGCTCGCCCCTGCCGGGTCCATGGAAGCGATCCACCAGCTCGCGGCCGAGCTCGAACTTGATGTCGCGCGGGTTGCGCTCGCCCGCCTCGGCGGCACGGCGGGCGGCGCGCACCTCGCCCATGGGGCGCAGGCTGAGCAATTCGTAGTAACGCCACATGAGCTCGTCCGAGATCGACATCAACTTGCCAAACATATCGTCCGGAGCATCTTGTACGGCAATGTAATTGCCGAGCGACTTGCTCATCTTCTGCACACCATCCAGGCCCTCGAGAATGGGCATGGTCAGAATGACCTGGGGGGGCATGCCCTCCTGCTTCTGCAGTTCGCGCCCAACCAGGAGGTTGAACTTCTGATCGGTCCCGCCAAGCTCGACGTCGGCCTTGAGCGCAACCGAGTCATAGCCCTGGATCAACGGGTACAGAAACTCGTGGATGGCGATCGGCTGATGATCGCGGTAGCGCTTGTGAAAGTCGTCGCGCTCGAGCATCCGGGCCACCGTGTGGCGGGAGGCCAGCTGGACCATGCCCGCCGCCCCCAGCGGCTCCATCCAGGTCGAGTTAAAGGCCACCTCGGTGCGGTCCGGGTCCAGGATGCGAAAGACCTGATCTCGATAGGTCGCGGCGTTGCGCTCGATGTCCTCGGAGGAGAGCGGCGGACGCGTAGCATTCTTGCCCGACGGATCGCCGATCCGCCCGGTGAAATCGCCGATCAGGAAAATAATGTGGTGCCCAAGGTCCTGCAACTGGCGCAGCTTGTTGATGAGTACGGTGTGCCCGAGATGCAGATCGGGGGCCGTGGGATCGAAACCCGCCTTGATCCGCAGCGGTCGCCCCTCTTTCAGACGTTCGCGCAGATCCTCTTCCAGCAGGATTTCGTCCGCCCCACGGCGAAACACCGCCAGCTGATCATCCAGTTCCATCATCTCTCTCGCCTTTGGCGAACCGGACACCGGGAAGCCGGGCCTGCGACCGATACCGTTCCGCTCTAGAATGCTTGCGTTCGTAAATAACGAGCACCCGAAGGGCGCGCGCAAAGGGCGCAAGGATACCGTGCGCCCCGCAACGAAGCGAGATGGCTACGCCACCGACAAGGGACACACGCGAATGACCCAGCGGTTAATTGGATTGATGTCCGGCACCAGCCGGGACGGCGTGGACGCCGTCCTGGTCGAGATTGAAGGAGACGGCTCGCTGCATACCGCGGGGCATTGCCACCTGCCATACCCGGATGCGCTGGAGGAGGATCTCGCAGCCGCCGCGACCGCCGAGGCACTGCGCTTCGAGCACCTGGGCACACTGGACGCCCGGGTTGGGCTGTTCCTGTCGCGCGCCGTCCAGCAACTGCTGGGATCCACCGGCCTGAAGGCCCAGGACATCCTGGCCATCGGCTCACACGGGCAAACGGTCCACCATGCGCCCGGCGCCGACCCCGCGTTCACCTGGCAGATTGGCGACCCATTTCGAATCGCCGAAGCCACCGGCATCGACGTAATCGCGCACTTTCGCCAACGCGACCTCGCGGCGGGTGGCGAGGGGGCTCCGCTGGCCTGCGCGTTCCATGCCGCCTGGCTGGGCCACGCGTCCGAGACACGCGCGATCCTGAACCTCGGGGGGATCGCCAATCTGACCTGGCTGGAGCCGGGCCAGCCGGTACGCGGATGCGACAGCGGACCTGCCAACACCCTGCTGGACGGCTGGGCCCGGCGGCACCTGGGCCAGCCCTATGATGCCGATGGCTCCTGGGCGCGCACGGGACACGTCGACCGGTCACTGCTCGAACAACTCCTAGCGGACCCGTACTTTCAGCGCCCCGCCCCCAAGAGCACGGGGCCCGAGCATTTCTCGCCCCACTGGCTGCGCCAGGTTGGTGGCGAACGGATCGATCGCCTGAACACAGAGGACGTTCAGGCCACCCTGGTCGAACTTACGGTGGAGGGCGTGCGGCTGACGCTCGAATCCCTGCGCACAACCGCACCCGATCGGGTCATCGTCTGTGGCGGAGGCGCCCACAACGGCTACCTGATGGAACGGCTGCAAAGCCAGCTGGCCGGCAGCACCGTCGAGACCTCCGAACGCCACGGGATACCCCCTCAGCAGGTGGAGGGCGCCGCCTTTGCCTGGCTGGCGTATCGCCACCTGCAACAAGAGGCCGGCAATCTGCCGGAGGTCACAGGTGCCCGTGGGCCACGCATCCTCGGCTGCCGGATCCCCGGACGCGCACCTGAATCCACATAAAGACACGCACAAAAAAGCCCGACCGAAACGGCCGGGCCCTGACAATGCGATAACAGCCCTGGATGTCAGACCGAGAAGCTGGACCCACAACCGCAGGTAGTCGTCGCGTTCGGATTGCGAATCACGAACTGCGCGCCTTCCAGGCCCTCGGTGTAGTCAATCTCGGCACCCACGAGATACTGGAAGCTCATCGGATCGATCAAGAGAGTCACCCCGCCGTTCTCGACCACGGTATCGCCGTCGCCAACCGTCTCGTCGAAGGTGAACCCGTACTGGAAGCCGGAGCAGCCACCACCACTAACGAAAACCCTCAGTTTGAGGTTCTCGTTGTTCTCCTCCTCGATCAGCCCCTTCACCTTGCTCGCAGCGGCATCGGTGAAGATCAGCGGGTTCGGGATCTCCATGTCCATTTCTGCCTCGGTATTGGACGTCATGGCTTCGGACATTGGGTGCCTCCTGTAAGAATCATTTTCATTCACGCTACGGAATACTGACCGTCAGCGTCAAGAATACCCCACGAATGATGCTGGGCACCCCGGGAAGAACAGGAAGACGCTGCCCTCAGGAAACCGCGGTCTGCGGTTCGCTTTCCTCCACGGGAGGCTCCTCGAGTTCGCCCTGCAGCGGCTCTTCCATGCGCTCGAGCTGGCCGTCGATACTCGCGCCCTCGGTGATCTGCAGACTCTTGTAGTACAGATGACCGTGCAGCCGTGCGGTCGCGCCGAGTTCGACGTACTCGCTCATATGCATATCACCGCGCACTTCGCCGTTCACGACCAGGTGCGGCACCATCACCTGCCCTTCGACGACGCCCTGGGGGGCAACCATCAGCACGGCGGAGGGATCGCTTGGCGCACGGATACTGCCGACCACGCGGCCCTCGACATACAAGCCCCCGCTGAACTCCAGCTCGCCGCGCACCACGGCGTTCTCCCCAATCATGGTGTCGACCCGGCGCGTCCGTTTGCTGCCGCGCCCCTTCTTGCGTCCGATCATGCCCCTTCTCCCGCCATGCGGCCCCACTCTCCGCGCTTCATGACTGCGTCGGGGCCATCGTCTTCATCGGGCTCCACCCTAACGGCTACCGCTTCCGGGGTGAAACCCTCCGGCAATACGACCCGCACGCGCACGTTGCGCAGCAACCGGAAACCCTCGATTGTACGTTCCTGCTCCACGCCCAGGTCATCGTGATCGAGGGTTGTATCCTCGTCGTCCCCCTCGAAACGCCCGGTAATCTCTACCGACCAGCGCACATCCAGCGACCGGTTCAGGCCCGGCCGGTCGATCTGAAACACGACATCCCAGACCCCGGACTGGCCTGTCGCCTGCAGCGCCAGGTCACGCAAACCCAGACTCGAGTCATCATTGTTTTCCGCCAGTCGCTCGTAGAACGCCACTTCGTCGCGCAACCGTGCGAGTTCGGTCTCCTGGCGCTCGACATCGTCGCGATAGGCATCGACCTCGGTCTCCAGCAGCGACAGCCGCCGCAGCGCACGCTGCTGCTCGGCCTCTGCCTGCTGGCGCGCCTCGACCTCGCGCTGCAGTTCGTCCGTCAGGGCATCAATGCGTACCTGGGGGTCAATCACGCCCTCGTCCGGCCAATGCATCCACAGCCAACCACCGATCCCGACCACCAGCAGAAAAGGCGCCAGCAACAATACGCCCAGCCCCCAGCGCCGCCGACGCTGCCGCACCGGCCGTGGCGGCGGGATCCGGGGACGGCGCCGTGGCACCGGTGTCGGGAGCCTGGACATGAAGCAACCGAGTTAGGGGAAGACCGCCAGCTCGCGCAACCCCTCGTCCTCCGGGCAGCCGAACATGAGGTTCATGTTCTGCACGGCCTGCCCGGCCGCCCCCTTGACCAGGTTGTCGATCACCGACAGCACCACCAGTCGATCGGAGTGCGGGGGCTGCGCCACCGCGATCCGGCAGCGGTTGGTGCCCCGCACACTGGCCGTCTCGGGATGCGAGCCGGGCGGCAGGACGTCGACGAACGGCTCGTCGGCGTAGCGTTGCTCGAAGCAGGCCTGCCAGTCGGTCTCGGCCCGTCGCGGCCGCAGATAGAGAGTTGCATGGATGCCGCGTGTCATCGGCACCAGATGCGGCTGGAAGATCAGCCCGACCTCGCCGCCGGCCACGCCGCTCAGGGTCTGGTGAATCTCCGGCCAGTGCCGGTGCCCGCCGGCCGCGTAGGCACGGAAGTTCTCCTGCACCTCGGCGAAAAGGCCGCCGATCTGGGCCTTGCGTCCGGCGCCGCTGACACCACTTTTGGCGTCGGCGATTACATCGGCCGGGTCGATCAGGCCCTGTTCCAGCAGCGGCAGGACGCCAAGGGTCACCGCCGTCGGATAGCAGCCGGGGACCGCGATCAGCCGCGCCGACCGGATGCGCTCGCGATGGATCTCCGGCAGGCCGTACACGGCCTCGTCCAGGTACTCCGGGGCCCCGTGCGCCTGCCCATACCAGCGTGCCCACAGCTCCGGGTCGCGTATACGGAAATCGGCCGAGAGGTCGATGACCCGCACCCCGCGCTCCAGCAACGCGCCGGCCATTGCATGCGCCACACCATGCGGGGTGGCAAAGAACACCACATCGCACTCGCCCAGCACGTCCGGGTCCGGCTCGCGAAAGACCGCGTCCACGGCCCCGCGCAGACTGGGGAACAGATCGGCGACCGCGGTCCCCGCCTCGCCGCGCGAGGTCACCACCGCCAGTTCCGCCGAAGGGTGCCGGGCCAGCAGGCGCAGCAACTCCACGCCGGTGTACCCGGTCGCACCGACAACCCCGATGCGGATAGGTTTGCTATTGGTTGTTGCTGTCATGCTGCGGCATGATACCGGCTTACCACATGGCACGGAACGAAGGCCCACTCAGGCCAGTCGAAACCGGCGAATAATTCGAACCCAACGGGAACCCCTGTATCCATGAGCAGCTTTCGTATCGACCGCAAGGCCATCATTGGCGGCATCTTCATCCTGGCCCTGATCGGGGTTGCCCTGGCGATCTGGCTGACCGATGACGGCATGCGCCCGGCGCCCGACTTTACCGCCACAACCCTCGATGGCGAGGAGGTCTCGTTGTCGGACTACGAGGGGCGCCCGGTGATGATCTCCTTCTGGGCCACCAACTGCCCGTCCTGCGTGCGCGAGATCCCGAAGCTGATCCACCTGCACGAGACCTATGCCGAGAAAGGCTTCGAGCTGCTGGCGGTCGCCGTCTCCTACGACCCGATCAACCGCGTGGAGTCGATGCGCGAGGACCGCGAGATGCCGTACAAGGTGATCCACGACAGCGAAGACGGCATGTCACAGGCCTTCGGCGGGGTTCGCCTGACCCCGACCACCTTCGTGATCTCGCCCGGCGGCCGCATCGTCTACCAGAAGCTGGGCGACCCGGATTTCGAACAGATCGAACGTCACCTGCAGCGCTGGCTGTCCTGAACGAACCCGGCCTCTCGTACGCGAGCGGCACGCCACCCGACATCTGAAAGGAGAGCCCGCGCATGGAAGCCTACAACTGGTTGGTCAGCCTGCACGTGATCTTCATGGTCACCTGGTTCGCCGGGCTGTTCTATCTGCCAAGGCTGTTCGTCTATCACGCGATGACCGACGACGCCCTGGGTCACGAGCGCTTCAAGATCATGGAGCGCAAGCTGTTCTACGGGATCATGACCCCCGGCGGGGTGCTGACCATCGCATTTGGCGGGGCCATGCTGGCCCTGATTCCGGGGTATCTGGACGAGCCCTGGATGCACTTCAAGCTGACGCTGGTGGCGCTGCTGGTGATTTACCACATCTGGTGCGGCTGGATCGTGCGCGACTTCCGGGATGATCTGAACCGTCGCGAACACACCTGGTTTCGCTGGTTCAACGAGTTTCCGGTGCCGATCCTGGTCGGGGTGGTGGTACTGGTGATCAACCGTTCCATCGAGGATGCGCTGATCGCGATCGGGGTCGTGCTGGCCATCTTTGTGCTGGCCGCACTGATCGGCTGGTGGAAGCGCCGGCGCGAGGCCGCCTGACGCAATCGAATCAGTTCTTGCCCGCGCGCACCAGTCCGCCGAGACCGGCCTGCACCAGGGCATTGTTCAGCAGCGAGCGAATCTGCTCCGCGTTCTCCAGCATGCGGCACTGGGCCAGCAGCGCCTCGGCGCGATCCGTGGAGAAGCTGCGGATCACCCATTTCACTCGCGGGATCGCGGACACGCTGACGCTGAGGCTGTCGATCCCCATGCCCAGCAGCAGGATCACCGCGGCCGGGTCGGCCGCCATCTCGCCGCAGACACTGACCGGCTTGCCCGCCCGGTGCGCCCCGTCGGTGATGAGCTCCAGCGCCCGGATGCAGGCCGGATGCAGGGTGTCGTAAAGATTGGCGACGCGCGCGTTGTTGCGATCCACCGCCAACAGGTACTGCACCAGGTCATTGGTACCCACGGACAGGAAGTCCACCCGCCGTGCCAGCGTCTCCGCCAGATAAACCGCCGCCGGGACCTCGATCATGACCCCGACCTTGGGCATCGGGATCATGAACCCCTCGTCCAGCAACTCCTCGCGGGCGCGGTTGAGCAGTGTCATCGCCCCCTTCAGCTCGTCCAGCGCCGAGATCATCGGGAACAGGATCTGCAGGTTGTCGTGCGCACAGCTGGCCTTGAGCATCGCGCGCAGCTGGGTCAGGAAGATCTCCGGGTGGTCCAGCGAGATGCGGATGCCACGCCAGCCCAGGAACGGGTTGTCCTCCTTGACCGGAAAATACGGCAGCGCCTTGTCGCCGCCGATATCCAGCGTGCGCAGGGTGACCGGCATCGGGTCGAACGACGCCAGCACCTGCTCGTAGAGCTGGACCTGCTCCTCCTCCCCGGGGAAGCGGTCGCGGATCATGAACGGGACCTCGGTGCGATAAAGCCCCACGCCCTCGGCCCCGGATTCCAGCGACGGCTTGATATCGGCCAGCAGCCCGGAGTTGGCCAGCACCGGGACCGCCACACCGTCGCGGGTAGCCGCCGGGTCCTTGGCCAGGGCGCGCAGATCCTCGGCCAGCTCGCGCTCCTCGCGCACCAGGCGCTCAAACTCGGTGCGCAACTCCGCATTGGGGTTCACGAACAACCGGCCACGATAACCATCGACCAGGATCTCGCGGTTCTCCAGGCGGCCCACCGGCAGCTCCGAGACCCCCATCACCGCCGGGATGTTGAGCGCCCGCGCCAGGATCGCGATGTGCGAGGAACCCGTACCCTTGGCCGAGACCATCGCCCCCAGGCGTTCGATCGGCACCTCGGCCAGGTGCGATGCGGTCAGATCATCACCGACCAGGATGCCACCGTCCGGGAATTCCTCCTGGCTGCGCTCGGCCGGGAGCAGGTGCGACAGCACCCGCCGGCCCAGGTCCCGCACGTCGGCCGCGCGTTCGCGCAGGTACGGGTCCTCCATGTCGTCGAACACGCGCACGCTCTCGCGCACGGTGTCGCGCAGGGCGGACGGGGCCCACTGGCCGTTGCGAATCCGCGCCTCGGTCTTGTGGACCAGCGAGTCCGAACCCAGCAGCATCAGATAGGCGTCGAACAGCACCTGCTCGTCCGCGCCGAGGGCCTCGCCCATGCGCTGCTTGAGATCCTCGATCTCGGTGCGCGTCTCGGCCACCGCCTTGGCAAAACGCTCGAGTTCCTCGTCAACCCCAACCCCCTCGCGATCCGGGATGGAGTCGAGATCCGCCAGCCGATAGGCGACCACCGCCCGGCCGATCGCGACCCCGGGCGACCCGGCGATGCCGGTCGCCTCGACATTGACGTGACCGATCAGCGGGGTCTCGGAGGAGATCTCGTCGTTGAATTCCGCGTAGGCGATCGCGCCGGCCAGCTGCGCGGCCAGGGTAATCAGAAATGAGACGTGCTCGTCATCGAACTTGCGCGCCTGGTGCTGCTGCACGACCAGCACTCCCAGCAGGTTGCGCTGGTGGATGATCGGCACCCCGAGAAAGGCCAGGAAGTGCTCCTCGCCGGTCTCCGGGAAGTAACGAAAGCGCGGGTGATCCTGGGCACTGTCCAGGTTGACCGGCTCGGCGCGCGAGGCGACCAGACCCACCAGACCCTCAGAGGGGTCCATCTCGACATGTCCGATGGATTCCTCACGCAGACCCTCCGATGCCATCAGCACCAGGCGCCCCGACTGCGGCGACTTCAGGTAGATCGAGCAGACATCGATATCCAGCGCGGCCTTCACGCGGGTCACGATGATGTGCAGCGCTTCGAAGAAATCGGCAGCGCCATTCACCTCCTGCACCACGCGGCGCAGGACCTCCAGCATCGAGGGGGGATTCGGGTTCGTCAACGTGGAGACACCGGGGAGACCTGTGACGGGGCCTGATCACTGGCATCGCGTCCGTGGGCATTGCGCGGGCGCCGGGCTTCCAGTTCCGGGAACATCAGCGGCACCAGCTCGCACAGCGCACGGCGATAGACCTGACGCTTGAAATGCACGACCTCGCGTGCCGGACGCCAGTAGTCGATCCAGCGCCAGTCGTCGAATTCGGGGGTACCCATCGCATCCAGGATCACGTCGGTCTCGTTGCCCATCATCCGTAACAGGAACCAGCGCTGTTTCTGGCCGATGCAGACTGGGCGACGGTGTCGCCGCACCATGCGCTCCGGCAGGCGGTAGCGCAGCCAGTGCTGGGTATTGCCGAGCACCTCGACATGCTCGGGCAGCAGGCCCGTCTCCTCGCGCAGCTCACGGTACATCGCCTGCTCCGGCGTCTCTTCCGCGCGGATACCGCCCTGGGGAAACTGCCAGGCATCCTGGCCCACGCGTTTGCCCCAGAACAGCTGGCGCTCCCGATTGCACAGGATGATGCCTACGTTGGCTCTATACCCCTCACAATCAATCACTTGCATCAACCAGACGCTTTCTTCACTGATTGCATTGTTCCACAGCCCGAGCCCCCGCGGCAAAGACCTTGGGAAACGCTGATGAATGTACACACTCGCGTTGGTACCCCAGGTTTTCCGAGGCATGGCTGCGTGCGGAGTCATGCCCCGGTAAACTCCCGCCGTCTTCCCAGCGCGACCCCTAATCCGCGGAGCGATCCATGAACCTGGCCCTGTTCGACCTCGACAATACCCTGCTCGCCGGCGACAGCGATCACGCCTGGAACCAGTTCCTGGCCGAGGTGGGTGCCGTGCACCCGACCTGTCACGCCGAGACCAATGACCGCTTCTATCAGGAGTATGTCGCAGGGACCCTCGACATCCACGAGTTCTGCCGCTTCGCGTTCAGCCCGCTGGCCGAGCACCCGCGCGCGCAACTGGAACAATGGCGGGAGCAGTTCATCGAGACGCTGATCCGGCCGATGATCGCTCCGGGCGCCCAGCATCTGCTGGCCCGGCACCGGGAGGCCGGTGACGAGCTGGTGATCATCACCGCGACCAACCAGTTCGTAACCCAGCCGATCGCGGAGATCCTCGACGTGGATCACCTGATCGCCACCCTCGCGGAAGAGCGCGAGGACGGGGAGTTCACCGGTGAACTGACGGGCGTGCCCTGCTTCCAGGAAGGCAAGATCGAGCGCCTGCGCCAGTACCTCGCGGATCACCCGGACCCCGAGGGCACCATCACGCAGGCCAGCTTCTACAGCGACTCGCGCAACGACATCCCGCTGCTGGAGCAGGTCGGCCGCCCGGTGGCCGTGGATCCCGACCCGACCCTGGCCGCGCACGCCCGGGAGCGTGGCTGGCCGGTGATCTCGCTGCGCGAGCCCGAAGGCTCGGTCAGCTGAACAGACCGGCCATCTGCTCCAGCCGCTGACCGGCCGGGGTATCCCCCTTGCCGGCGGCCACGACCGCATCGCGGTAGCCCGTCACGAGCTCCGGCACCACGGCCGTCACCTGCTTGCGCCGCAGACGCCCGGCGCCGGTGACCGGCCAGGTCGCGCGGAAGTCGCAATTGTCCAGCGCGTCGCAGACCCAGAGACTCCACTCGTGCCGCGTCACGTCGATCTCGTGCTGGCGGATCACCAGGCGATAGACATGCTCGGCATTCATGTCCGCCATGCCCACCCCGGGGCCCACGTGCTCCACCTGCAGCTCGGCAGCGATATGGTTGATCTCCTGCTCCAGCGCGGCCAGGGCCTGGTCGACCTCCGCATTCAGCGTACCGCCGGCCTTGGCGGCGGCGACCAGGGGACGGATGGACTCGACTTCGAACTCGTGGCTCATGCTGCGTACACTCCCGGGATTCGGAACAGGAACGCCCCGGGGGTGCCGGGGCGCGCGCAACCTTAGCACGGGAGCCCCCATTCATGAATCATCCCCCGATCGCGCTGACCATTGCCGGCTCCGACCCCGGCGGCGGTGCCGGTCTGCAGGCCGACCTGACCACCTTCACCCGCCTCGGCGTGCACGGGGCCACGGCCGTCACCGCGATTACCGTGCAGGACACCCGCAACGTAGTGGACTTCACCGTACTCCCGCCGGAGCAGCTGCGCGCCCAGATCGAGGTCACCCTGGCCGATCTCGAGGTGGCGGCGATCAAGATCAGCATGCTCGGCTCGGTGGAGAATGTGACCGTTATCTCCGCGCTGCTGGGCGCGCACCCGCACATCCCGGTGGTACTGGACCCGGTGATGGTCGCCGGCGGCGGCGGGGCGCTGGCGACCGAGGCGGTCGTCGACGCCACGCGCGAGGCCCTGCTGCCGCGGGCCACGCTGATCACCCCGAACGGACCCGAGGCCGCGCGCCTGGCCCGCAGCGAGGACCCCGCGCAGTGGGGCCACCAGCTGCGCCAGCTGGGCGCGCGCAACGTGCTGGTCACCGGAGGGCACGAGGGCACCGAACAGGACCCGATCATCAATCGCCTCTACCGCGAGGACGACCACGTGCGCCCGTTCGAGCTGCCGCGCCACCCGGCCGGCTTCCACGGCTCCGGCTGCACCCTGGCAGCGGCGATCGCCGCCTTCCTTGCCCGCGGCCGTGACATCGAACCGGCCGTAATCGAGGCCCAGGCCTTCATGAACGATGCGATCGCCCGCGGCTATGCCCCCGGCCGCGGCCAGCACATCCCCAACCGCCTGTGCCCACATGACGACTGACAGCCGAGCGCCCCTGCGCGGGCTCTACTTCATCACCCCCGCGGTGCCGGAGGGCGTGGACCCGCGCGCCACCCATCTCGCCCATGCCGAGGCCGCGCTGCGCGGCGGCGCCAGCCTGATCCAGTTCCGCGACAAGGAGTTGCAAGGAGACGCGCGCGAGGCGATCGCTCGCGAGCTGGTCGCCCTCGCCCACACGCACGGGGCGCGCTGCATCATCAACGACGACACCGAGCTGGCCGCGCGCATCCAGGCCGACGGCGTGCACCTGGGCCGCGACGACCCGGACCCGGCCGCGGCGCGCGCGCTCCTGGGACCCGACGCGGTCATCGGGGTCTCCTGCTACAACGAACTGGCGCGCGCCGAGGCCGCCGCCCGGGCCGGCGCGAGCTATGTCGCCTTCGGCACCATGTTCGCCTCCCCGACCAAGCCGGAGGCCGCCTTTGCCGGACCGGCGCTGGTCCGTCGGGCGCGCGCGGCCCTGGACCTGCCGATCTGTGGTATCGGCGGCATCACCCCGGACAACGCCGCCGAGGTGGTCGCGGCCGGGGCGGATCTGGTCGCCGTGATCCAGGGCATCAGCGCCGCCCCCGACCCGGAGGCCGCCGCCCGGCGCATCAGCGCACTGTTCGACTGACCCCTACTTAAACAGGCGCTGAATAAAGCCATCCTGGCTTTCTCAGCGCACGCTGCGCTGCAAACGCGGTTTGCAGCTTGCCTCGGAATCAACCACCTGCCGAGGTCGATTCCGGCGGTACTTCCATGTGCCGCAGGGAAACGCCGATCAACCAGCGTTTCCCTTTGCACCGCCCGGCGGCCGCCGCTATGGTTGCCGGGCCTACCGATTCCATTGAACTACAGGGACACCGTCATGCAGGAAACCGAGCGTCTGTTCGAGGCCGCCAAGCAGCACATCCCCGGGGGCGTGAACTCCCCGGTCCGCGCGTTCAAGGGCGTAGGCGGCACCCCGATCTTCATGGACCGCGCCAACGGTGCCTACATGTGGGACGCCGACGGCCAGCGCTACATCGACTACATCGGCTCCTGGGGCCCGATGGTCGCCGGACACGCCCACCCCGAGGTGATCGACGCGGTGCGCGAGGCCTGCAACAACGGCCTGTCGTTCGGCTGCCCGACCCGGCTGGAAAACGACATGGCCGCGAAGGTCTGCGAACTGGTGCCGTCGATGGACCTGGTGCGCATGACCAACTCGGGCTCCGAGGCGACCATGAGCGCGATCCGCCTGGCGCGCGGCTACACCGGGCGCGACCGCATCGTGAAGTTCGAGGGCAACTACCATGGCCATGGCGACTCGCTGCTGGTGAAGGCCGGCTCCGGCGCCCTGACCCTCGGCCAGCCGAGCTCCCCGGGCGTACCCAAGGAACTGGCCGCCCTGACCAGCACCCTGACCTACAACGACCCCGATGGCGTGCGCGCCTTCTTCGCCGAGAAGGGTGACGAGGTCGCCTGCATCATCGTCGAGCCCATCGCCGGCAACATGAACTGCATCCCGCCGGAACCGGGCTTCCTCGAGACGCTACGCGAGGTTTGCGACCAGCACGGCGCGGTACTGATCTTCGACGAAGTAATGACCGGCTTCCGCGTGTCGAAGAACTGCGCCCAGGGCTATCTCGGCGTGACCCCGGACCTGACCACGCTGGGCAAGATCATCGGCGGCGGCATGCCGGTGGGGGCCTTCGGTGGCAAGCGCGCCATCATGGAACACCTCTCGCCGCTGGGCCCGGTCTACCAGGCCGGCACCCTGTCCGGAAACCCGATCGCGATGACCGCCGGGCTCAAGACCCTGGAAATCCTGTCCCGTCCGGGCTTCCACGACGAACTGGAGCAGCGCACCAAGAAGGTCGTCGCGGGCTTCGAGGACGCCGCGCGCGAGGCCGGGGTCGCCCTGACCACCAACCAGGTGCCGGGCATGTTCGGCCTGTTCTTCTCGGACCAGAAGGTCACCGACTTCGCCGGCGCCACCGCCTGCGACACCGCCGCCTTCGGCCGCTTCTTCCACGCGATGCTGGGCGAGGGCATCTATCTGGCCCCCAGCGCCTTCGAGGCCGGCTTCATGTCCAACGCCCACTCCGACGCGGACCTCGACGCCACCATCGAAGCCGCCCGCAAGTGCTTCAAGGCGCTCTGAGCGCCTGCCCCGATTCGCCGGGCCGGCCCGTTCCATGCCCGCCGGCCCGGACCTTCCCTGACACGCCGACCCTCGCGACCAACGGATGCTCGAGACCCTGACCCAGTCGCCGCTAGGGGAGCACTGATCAATGTACACACTCGCGCTCGAGTCGCTTTTCCGTGCGAACAAGGCACGGCGACTGCCGTGCAGTCACTCTGCACAAGGGAGCCGCAACGCCGTGCGCGCGCCCGTTTTTGATAACAACGGGCGGCCGAGCCCCTTGGGGTTGGTACCCCAGGTTCCCCGATCCTGCGTTGCGCCGCTTGCGGGTAGAACCACTACCCACTGCGCGACGCGCCTTGTCTCGGAAAACCTGGGGTACCAACGCGAGTGTGTACATTGATCAGTGCTCCCCTAGGCCTGGGGCTGCTGTTCGTGCTCCTGGGCCTGGTCGCCGGCATCCCGGCCGGCATGTTCGGCATCGGCGGCGGGTTGATCCTGGTGCCGGTGTTCGTCGCGATCTTCAGCCTGCTGGCCTTCGACGCGGCCAGCCTGGTGCAGCTCGCGGTCGGCTCCTCGCTGGGCGCGATCATCCCCACCGCGATCCTCTCGGCCCGCGCCCATCACCGCCGGGGCGGGGTGGACGGCACGGCCGTGCGCCGGCTGCTGCCGGGGATCATCTTCGGGGCCCTGCTCGGGGCCTGGCTGGCCACGCGTATCGACTCCGACCACCTGGGGCGCATCTTCGGCGCCTTCGAGGTCGCGATCGGGATCTGGATGCTGCTGAACGTTCAGCCGCCGAAAGCGCCCGTGCCGAGGCGCAGCGTCTGGCTGGGCGGCGGCACCGTGATCGGGGCGGTCTCCTCGCTGATCGGCATCGGCGGCGGCACGCTGACCACCCCGTTCCTGGTCAGCCAGGGCCTGGAGCTGCGCCGGGCGATCGGCTCGGCGGCGGCCCTTGGCGTGCCGATCGCCATCGGCGCGAGCCTGGTGTTCGCCCTGCCACAGTGGACCGATCCGGCCTACCAGGCGCCGGAATGGGCCCTCGGCTATCTCTACCTCCCGGCCATCCTCGGCGTCGTGATCGGAACGGCCATCAGCGTACGCGCGGGCGTCTGGCTGACCCATCACCTGCCGGTGGGCGTCCTCCGCCGCGGCTTCGCCGGCGTGCTGATCCTCGCCGGCATCCTGATGCTCATCCGCTAGCACTTGCCCTAGCCGGAGCCGTCATCTGGCTTTTGCGGTGACTCCGGGCCGCCGCCTGCCTTGTTCTGGCTGGTCCCGGTTCGTCGTTGGGTGTTTACGGTGGCTTCGTCCGGCCGCCTGCCGTGCGCTGACTCGCCAGCGCGCCGCGAGGTACTTTCTTGCTTGCCCAAGAAAGCACCCAAAGAAGGGCACCCGGATTTCGCCCGGGCGTGTTTCTTGGTTACTTCTTTGCACGAACAAAGAAGCCCGTTTTTGATCAACAACGGGCGGGGTGCGCTGCCGAGACAGCGCTCGGCAGTATGCGGACCGAAGGCACGTAAACACCGGCGACAAACCAGGCCTAGCCTGAGAACGACGGAGCTACCGGCGCAGGCGCTCCAGGCACTCGGAGGTGGAGACCCGGGGTGTCCAGCCGAGGTGCTCGCGGGCGCGCGAGCAGTCCATCTGGAGGGCGCCGTCGAGGCCCTGGACCCATCCGGGATCGCCGGCATGGCGGGTGAGCCGCCAGGCCAGCGGGTGCAGCGCGCGGATCATGCCCTGAGGCACCGGGATACCCCAGCGGCGTCCGTGCAGCGCCATCCGGCGCAGGGACCAGACGGGCTCGGCCCCGAGGTTGAAGATGCCCTCCGCCTGGCGCGCGACTGCTCGCGCCACGGCGTCCGCCGCATCCTCCTCCCACAGGATCTGCACCGGCACCTCGGCCCCGGCCGGATAAGCCCGGCTGCGGGCGACCTGTCGCAGCAGCGGATGGGCATGCGGCCCCACGACGGCCGGGGGCCGGAGGATGCAGGTCGTCACAGCGGGATACTGCGCGGCGACCGCCAGCAGGGCCTGCTCGGTGGCGACCTTGTCCTCGGCGTACGGAAAGCGCGGCCGCGCCGGGCTGCGCTCGGTCAGCGGGCGCGGCGAATCCGGCCACGGACCATAGACCGCGGCACTGGAGAGAAAGACGATCTGGCGCACACCGGCCGCGGCGGCTGCCTGAAAGACGTGGCGGCTCAGCTCGACATTCTGCGCACGCACCCAGTCGCGGTCGCGGCGCCGGCGCCCGCCCTGCCCGCCCATCAACTGAAAGGCGAGGTGGATCAGGCTGTCATGCCCGGCCAGGTGTTCCGCACCGAGATCCGCGAGATCGGATTGCAAGGGGGTCGTGCGCGCGGCGGCAACTACCGGGCGGCGGTCAATTGCGGTGACCGCCTGGATCCCCTCGGCGGCGGCCAGAGCCGGAATGAGCACCTGCCCGAGGCGCCCGGCGGCGCCGGTCACGGCGACCCGCATGGGCGGCTATCCAGCCGTGCCGGTGGCGCCCGGGGCGCGCTCGGCAAAGGCCGGCATGACCTCCTCGGCAAAGCAGTCCATGGACTCCAGGGCGAGTTCGTGGGGCACGGCCCCGGCGCCAAAGGCCAGCAGGACCTGGTCGACCCCCGCCTCGCGCAGCCCCTCGATGCGTTCGCGACACTCGGCGGGCGTGCCGACCAGCGTCATGCCCAGCATGTCGAGGATCTTGAGGTTGATCCCGGCCTTGACCAGGTGGCGGAAGCGGCCGAGCGAGCGGTAGTAGTCGTAGCCCTCGATCAGGCGCTCCAGCACCGGCAGGGTCTGCTGGAACATGTGGCGGTAGAACCACTCAAACGCCGGCTTGGCCTCGCGCCGGGCACGCTTGCCGTCCGGAAGACACAGCACCCCGAGGGTCATCCCGACGCGCGGCGGGTGGGCGATATCGGTGCGCGAGGCGTCCCAGGACTCGTGGTACAAACGGATGTCCTCGCGGATCATCTGCCAGGGTTTGAAGGGCCCGGCCAGCGCCCCGATGCCCTGCTCGGCCGCCCAGGTGAAGGACTCCGGGCTGACCGCGGCGGTCCAGATCGGCGGGTGCGGGTCCTGTACCGGGCGCGGCATCACGGGCACGTCGTCCAGGTGATGGAACGGGCCGTCCTGGGTGATGCGGCCGGTGGCAAAGGCCTGGCGCAGCGCATCCAGCCCGGCATCGACCCGCGCACGCGATTCGCTCATCTCGGCGCCGAATGTGGCATATTCGCGCGGCGAAAAGCCGCGCCCGATACCCAGGTCCAGGCGCCCGCCGGAGAGCTGGTCGAGCATGCCGACGCGTTGCGCCACGCGTAGCGGGTGGTGGTACGGAAGCGGGACCACGCCGAGGCCCAGACGCAGGCGTTCAGTACGCTGGCTGGCCGCGGCCAGGACCAGATCCGGGGCGGTGCTGTGGGAGAATTCCGGCATCAGATGGTGTTCCACCAGCCAGGCGGTGCCGTAGCCGAGACGATCGGCCCGCTCCCACAGGGCCAGGGTCCGGTCGAT
The DNA here is from genome assembly GCF_000025545.1 of Thioalkalivibrio sp. K90mix. Taxonomy (NCBI): domain Bacteria; kingdom Pseudomonadati; phylum Pseudomonadota; class Gammaproteobacteria; order Chromatiales; family Ectothiorhodospiraceae; genus Thioalkalivibrio; species Thioalkalivibrio sp. K90mix. The sequence continues at coordinate 405,479 of NC_013889.1, read as the reverse complement.
CACCTCGGTTTCGGAGGTCTGCAGAAAATCCGGGACCGAGAGTTCATGAAAGAGGTCGAAGCGCATGGCGCCAACTGTGCCGCGCGCGCGTTGGGGATACAAGCAAACCCGTCAGACTCCAGTTGAACGAGGGAAACGCGGATGTCGAAGGATCAACAAGCGCTGGAGCTTCAGGCTGCCGGGGTCGCGGGCCCCGGTGACCCCTGGTGGGAGACCTTTTTCCCGGACGACCTCCCGGCCGACTGGCAGCTGGAGTACTACACCCACTATCACAGCCGTCTGTTGCTGCCCGCCACTGCCTGGGCGGCATCGGTTGAAGGCCCGTTCGGGCCCTGGGCCGAGGCGGTCCCCGCCAAGCTGCAGCTGACACTGGATTGGCCCGGGGGTCTTCCGCCGGAGGCGGGTGTGGCTGCCCTGGCCCGAATCGAGAACGAGCTGGGCGGCACGCTGCAGGGTGTGGCCCTCGGTGTCATGGGTGCCGAGGATGCCGCCGCCGTGGAGGCGGCACTCAAGGGTGGCCACGTGAAAACCGCCTTGCGGGCCGGACCCGCCGAGGTTCACCAACTGCCGGGCACCCGCGAGGCCCTGTGGTATCCGGGCCAAGACGGCACCGGCCTGTGGCAGATCGAACCGGAGACGGATCTGGACCCGATGGGTTGGCGCGCCCTGGTGGAGACCCTGATCGCGGCCGGCGGCCAAGGCCCGACGCCCGTGTTCCTGAGGGCGCGACCGGATCGACTTTCCGAGTTTCGCACGATCGCCCAGTTGCTGGGGGTGGGATGAACTCCACCCAAACCGGTTTGACCGGGCACCCTTCCCGCGCCAGACTCCCGAGTCCCATTGGCCGTACGGCAAGAGGTGCCCGTGGCTGAGCCGGTCGCCGAAGACAGCCCGCATATCGTCATCGAGAACCTGCGCTTCCGGCGCGGGCGCAAGGTGGTCTTCGAGGACCTGTCCATGCGCATCCCGCGCGGGCAGGTGACCACGGTCATGGGCCCCAGTGGCAGCGGCAAGACGACTCTGCTGCGCCTGATCGGTGGTCAGCTGCGCCCGGACGGCGGCCGTATCTGGGTCGACGGCCAGGAGGTCGCACGGCTCTCGACCCGACGCCTGTACGCCCTGCGCAAGCGCATGGGCATGCTGTTCCAGAGCGGGGCCCTGCTGACCGATCTCTCGGTGTTCGAGAATGTCGCCTTCCCGCTGCGCGAGCACACCGAACTCCCCGAGGACGTGCTGCGCACCCTGGTGCTGCTGAAGCTCGAGGCGGTGGGTCTGCGTTCCGCGCGCGACCTGGACCCGGCCTCGCTGTCCGGAGGCATGGCGCGGCGCGTGGCGCTGGCGCGCGCGATCGCGCTGGATCCGGACCTGATCATGTACGACGAACCCTTTACCGGCCTGGACCCGATCACCATGGGCCAGATCGTGACCCTGATCCGGCGCACCAACCAGAGCCTGGGCCTGACCAGCGTACTGGTATCGCACGACGTGACCGAGGCCATGGCCATCTCCGATCACGTAGTACTGATTGCCGATGGCCGGGCGGTGGATGCCGGGGCACCGGACGACCTGCGTGCCCGCGCCTCCGACTGGAGCGCCCAGTTCCTTGAGGGCCGCCCCGATGGCCCGGTGCCGTTTCATTATCCCGGCGACAGCTACCGCGAGGATCTGCTCGGGGTGCGGGAGCGACGCGATGATTGACGCGATTGCCTCGCTGGGCCGCAGCTCCCTGAATGCCCTGGTGGTCTTCGGCCGAGCATTCCTCTTTCTGCTTCAGGTGCTTGCCAGCCTCGACATCGTGATCCGGCGGTTCGGCCTGACGGTGGTGCAGATCTATTCGGTGGGCGTGCGCTCGCTGCTGATCATCATCGTCTCCGGGCTGTTCGTCGGCATGGTGCTGGGCTATCAGGGGTACATCACCCTGGTGAACTTCGGTGCCGCAGAGGCCCTGGGCGGCGTGGTCGCCCTGTCGCTGGTGCGCGAGCTGGGTCCGGTGGTGACCGCGCTGCTGTTCGCCGGCCGCGCGGGCTCCGCTCTAACGGCCGAGCTGGGCCTGATGAAGACGACCGAGCAGCTCTCGGCGATGGAGATGATGGCGGTGAACCCCTATCGCCGCATCTTCGCCCCGCGCTTCGTGGCCGGATTCCTCTCCATGCCGCTGCTGGCCGCGATCTTCAGTGCGGTGGGCGTAATGGGCGGTTACATCGTGGGCGTGGGCATGCTGGGCGTGGACAGCGGCGCGTACTTCTCGCAGATGCAGTCGGTGACCGACTGGAACGAGGACGTACTCTCCGGCGTGATCAAGAGCATTGTGTTCGGCTTCGTGGTGACCTGGATTGCGGTATTCCAGGGCTTCAACGCGATGCCGACCTCCGAGGGCATCTCGCGCGCGACGACCCAGACGGTAGTGGTCTCCTCGCTGGCGGTGCTGGGCCTCGATTTCATCCTGACCGGGCTGATGTTCGGCACGGGCTGACCAACCAGTGTTTTCCTAGGCAGGTGGCAACAATGAAGGTACGTTTCTTCGAACTGGCGGTCGGCGTGTTTGTGCTGCTGGGTGTGGCGGCACTGTTCTACCTGGCGATCCAGGTGAGCAACGTGACCGATTACCACGACCGGGACACCTACACGGTGACGGCCTACTTCGACAACATTGGCGGGCTCAAGACACGCGCGCCGGTCACGGTCTCGGGCGTGCGCATCGGGCGCGTCGCGGAGATTCGCTATGATCCGGAGCAGTTCCGCGCCGAGGTCACGCTGGCAATCCGCGCCGAGCATGACTACCTGCCCATGGACACGCAGGCCGCGATCCATACGGCGGGGCTCCTGGGCGAGCAGTACATCGCCCTGGAGCCTGGCGGCGACTACGACACCCTGCAGGACGGCGACGAGGTGATGTTCACGCAATCGGCGCTGGTCCTGGAGAACCTGATTGGCCGTTTCATGACCAATATGGGTAGCGACTAAACCCGAACCGGGGACGACACGATGAAGACATTGCGATTCTGGGCGCTGCCGGCGCCGCTCTGGCTGCTCCTGCTGCTGGCCCTCCCGGGTGCCGCGCAGGCGGACAACCCCACCGAGATCATCAAGCAGTCCATCGACGAGGTCTACGAAAAGCTCCGGGCGAACGAGGACCGTGCCCAGGAAGACCCGGATTTCGTGATCGGCGTGATCGAAGACAAGATCCTGCCCGGCGTGGATGTCGAAGGCATGTCCCGGCTGGTGCTGGCCCGGCACTGGCGCGACGCCTCCAGCGAGCAGCGCGAACGCTTTACCGAGGCCTTCAAGAACACGCTGCTGCAGGCCTACGGTGTGCAGCTGGCGGACCATCTGGACAAAGAAATCCGCGTGATCGAGCGCCGTTCGCGCCAGGACGACCGCATGGCCGTGGTGGCCACCGAGATCGTCATGGGCTCCGGCCAGTCGAACCTCCAGGTGAACTACCGCCTGCGCCCGGTGAACGGGGAGTGGAAGGTCTTCGACGTCGAGGCCGAGGGCCTCAGTTTTGTCGGCAACTTCCGCAACCGCTTCAACGAGGAGATCAACCGCAACGGCCTCGACGCGCTGATCGAACGCCTCGAGGACGGCGACCGCGAGCTCGTCGATGACGCGATGGAAGGCATCGCCGACGAAACCAGCAACAACGATGGCTGACGCCCGCCTGCACGCAACACCGGAGGGGCTCGCTCTCTCCGGCACGCTGACGTTTGCCACGGTTCCGGGCCTCGAGTCCCGCATTCGCGCGCTGCTTGCGGGGCTGCCCGCTCGCACGCGGGTGGATCTCGGGGAGGTGACCCGCATCGACTCGGCGGGCGTGGCGCTGCTGGTCACCCTCTGGCGCCGTGTGCACGAACAGGGTGGAGAGCTGGGTTTCCACTCCATCCCGCAGGGCCTGGTACCCCTCGTTGAACTCTACGACCTGCAATCGGTGATTGCCGATTCGGTTCCCGCAGGGCAGACCGACGCGGCCTGACGCCCGCCCCGCGACCGGAAACGCGCGCGCAGCGGGCAGATTCGTTATCATGGCGTGTTTCGCTGGGCCATGCTGGACCCCGCGACCGACCCGGGCTTTCCATGGACAAGCTGATCATCACCGGAGGCCGCCGCCTGGAGGGGCAGGTCTGGATCTCCGGGGCCAAGAACGCGGTGCTCCCCATCCTGTCCGCCACCTTGCTGGCGGACGGACCGATGACCATTGGCAACGTCCCGCACCTGCAGGACGTGACCACCACCATGGAACTCCTCGGCCGCATGGGCGTAAGCCTCACGGTCAACGAGCGCATGCGCATCGAGGTCGACCCGACCACCCTGACCCAGTGCGTGGCCCCGTATGACCTGGTCAAGACCATGCGCGCCTCCATCCTGGTGCTGGGTCCCCTGCTCGCCCGCTTCGGCGAGGCCGAGGTCTCGCTTCCGGGTGGCTGCGCGATCGGTTCGCGCCCGGTCAACCTGCACCTGCGTGGACTGGAGGCACTGGGTGCGGAGATCGACGTCGAGGGGGGCTACATCCACGCCCGCGCCAAGCGTCTGAAGGGTGCGCGCGTCGTGTTCGACCAGGTCACGGTCACCGGGACCGAGAACCTGCTGATGGCCGCCACCCTGGCCGAAGGCGAGACGCTGATCGAGAACGCCGCACGCGAGCCGGAGGTCGTCGACCTGGCGGATTGCCTGGCGGCCATGGGGGCCAAGATCCAGGGTGCCGGGACCGACACCATCCGCGTGCAGGGTGTCGAGAACCTGCAGGCCTGCGAATACGACGTAATGCCGGACCGCATCGAGACCGGCACCTTCCTGGTCGCGGCGGCGGTGACCCGCGGGCGCGTGCGCTGTCGCAATACCCGCCCGGAGCTGCTGGATGCGGTGCTGGCCAAGCTGGTCGAGGCCGGCGCACGCATCGAGACCGGCCCGGACTGGATCGAACTGGACATGGAAGGACGCCGTCCGAAGGCGATCAACCTGCGCACCGCGCCCTTCCCGGCCTTCCCCACCGACATGCAGGCCCAGATGATGACCCTGAACACGGTGGCCGAGGGCACCGGGTCGGTGGTGGAAACGGTATTCGAGAACCGCTTCATGCATGCGCTGGAACTGCAGCGCATGGGGGCGGACATCACCATTGAGGGCAACACGGCCATCGTCAAGGGCGTGGAGCAGCTGGTGGGTGCCCCTGTGATGGCGACCGACCTGCGCGCCTCGGCCAGCCTGATCATCGCCGGCCTGGTGGCCGAGGGCGAGACCGCGGTCGACCGCATCTACCACATCGACCGCGGCTACGAATGCATCGAGGAAAAACTGAGCCAGATCGGCGCGGGCATCCGCCGCGAGCCCGTCTGATCCGACACAAACGCGAGACAGACCGACACCCGACATGATGGATCCCAACGCCCTGACCATCGCCCTGTCCAAGGGACGCATCCTCAAGGACACCCTGCCGCTGCTGGCCAGCGCCGGGATCGAACTCCTGGAGGACCCGGACAAGACGCGCAAGCTGATCCTCGACACCAACCGTGAGGACGTGAAGATCGTGGTGGTGCGGGCAACCGACGTCCCCACCTATGTGCAGCATGGCGCGGCGGCCATCGGCGTGGCCGGCAAGGACGTGCTGATGGAGCACGGCGCGGCGGGACTCTACGAACCGCTGGATCTGCGCATTGCCGCATGCCGGCTGATGCTGGCCGGACGCCCGGGCCAGCAGCCGGACCCGCAGCAGCGTCTGCGCATCGCCACCAAATTCGTGAACATCACCCAGAACTACTTCGCCCAGCAGGGCCGCCAGGTGGAGATCATCAAGCTCTACGGCTCGATGGAACTGGCGCCGCTGGTCGATCTGGCCGACTACATCGTGGACCTGGTCGACACCGGCAACACGCTCAAGGCCAATGGCCTGGAGCCGCTGGAACTGATTACCCCCATCAGTTCCCGGTTGATCGTGAACCAGGCAGCCATGAAGATGCGACATAGAACCATTCAAAATCTGATCGAGGGCCTGCGCGAGGCCGTCACGCCCGCGACGACGTAACGAGAGCATCATGACCGCCGATACCGACGACCTGAGAATTCGCGACATCCAGGAAGTGTCCGCCCCGGACACCCTGCGCGAGGAACTGCCCATCACCGACGCGGCCTCCGAGACCGTATTCGCGGCACGCCAGGCCTGCCACCGCATCCTGCATGGCGAGGACGACCGCATGCAGGTGATCGTCGGGCCCTGCTCGATTCACGATGTCGATGCAGCGCTGGAGTACGCCGACCGCCTCAAGGGCCTGCGCGACGAACTCTCCGACGCCCTGCACATCGTGATGCGGGTGTACTTCGAGAAGCCGCGTACCACGGTCGGCTGGAAGGGTCTGATCAACGACCCGGACCTGGACGGCAGCTTCCACATCAACAAGGGCCTGCGCGTCGCGCGCGGGCTGCTGCGTGATCTGGCGATCAAGGGCATGCCGGCCGCCACCGAATACCTCGACCTGATCAGCCCGCAGTACATCGCGGACCTGGTCGCCTGGGGCGCGATCGGCGCGCGCACCACCGAGAGCCAGGTGCACCGCGAACTGGCCTCCGGGCTGTCCTGCCCGGTGGGCTTCAAGAATTCCACCGATGGCAGCCTGCGGGTGGCGATCGACGCAATCCGCTCCGCGTCGCGACCGCACCACTTCCTCTCGGTAACCAAGGCCGGGCGCTCGGCGATCTTCTCGACCACCGGCAACGACGACTGCCACATCATCCTGCGCGGCGGCAAGCAGCCGAACTACGATGCCGAGAGCATCGAACAGGCCTGCAAGGAGCTGCGCATGGCCGAGCTGCCGGAACAGGTGATGGTCGACTGCAGTCATGCCAACAGTCGCAAGGATCCGAAGCGTCAGGTGGACGTGGCCCGCTCGCTGGCCGAACAGATCGCTGGCGGGGATCGCCGCATCATGGGCGCGATGCTCGAGAGCCATCTGGTCGGTGGCCGCCAGGACATCCTGCCCGGCAAGCCGCTGACCTACGGCCAGAGCATCACCGATGCCTGCATGGGCTGGGACGAGACCGAGACCAGCCTGAAACTGCTGGCGGACGCCGTGCGCGCGCGCCGCAAAGCTGCCGTGCCTGCCTAGAGAGGACCCCGACCATGCCCTCCATTGCCCGACTCGATACCCAGCAGCCCGACTTCGATCAGGCCCTGGAGCACCTGCTGTCCTGGGAGTCCGTCGCCGACACCGGCGTACGTGATGCGGTGGACGAGATCCTCGCCGCGGTGCGCACGGAGGGGGACGCGGCCGTTCTGCGCTACACCGCCAAGTTCGATCGCCTCGATCGCAGCGCGGTCGCCGACCTGGAGATCCCGCGGGAGCGCCTGCAGGCCGCGCTGGAATCCATCCCGGCGGAGCAGCGCCAGGCGCTGGAGACCGCCGCCACGCGCATCCGCCAGTACGCCGAACACCAGAAGATGCAGGACTGGGACTTCACCGACGAAGACGGAACGGTGCTCGGCCAGCGCGTAACCGCGCTGGATTCCGTTGGCCTGTATGTGCCCGGCGGCAAAGCGGCCTACCCCTCCTCCGTGCTGATGAACGCGATACCGGCGAAGGTCGCCGGTGTGGAACTGCTGGTAATGGTTGTGCCCGCCCCGGGCGGCGAGCTGAACGATCTGGTGCTGGCCGCCGCCGCGGTGGCGGGCGTCGATCGCGTCTACACCATCGGCGGCGCCCAGGCGGTGGCCGCGCTGGCCTACGGCACCCAGACCATCCCGGCGGTGGACAAGATCGTCGGCCCCGGCAACATTTTCGTCGCGGCGGCCAAGCGCGAGGTGTTCGGCACGGTCGGGATCGACATGATCGCCGGCCCCTCGGAGATCCTGGTGGTCTGTGACGGTGAAACGGACCCGGACTGGATCGCGGCCGACCTGTTCTCGCAGGCCGAACATGACGAACAGGCCCAGTCCATCCTGCTGTCCTGGGACGAGGCCTTTCTCGACCGCGTGGCCGAGGCGATGGACCGCCTGCTGGCCGAAATGCCACGCGCCGAGATCATCCGCACCAGCCTCGACAAGCGCGGGGCACTGGTGAAGGTACGCGACTCCTCCGAGGCCATCGCCGTCGCCAACCGCATCGCCCCGGAACACCTGGAGCTGTCCGTGGCCGACCCGCAGGCCATGCTGGACGCCGGCCTGCGCCACGCCGGCGCGATCTTCATGGGGCGCTACACCTCCGAAGCCCTGGGCGATTACTGCGCCGGGCCCAACCATGTGCTGCCAACCTCGCGCACCGCACGCTTCTCCTCGCCGCTGGGGGTGTACGACTTCCAGAAGCGCTCGAGCATCATCCACTGTTCGGCCGAAGGCGCGGCGAAGCTCGGCCAGACCGCCGCCGCCCTCGCGCACGGCGAGGGGCTTACCGCCCACGCTCGCTCCGCCGAACTGCGCGGCGGGCAATGAGCCTGCCGCACGAAAGCCGCAGCCCGGACGCCCTGATGCGCCCGGAAGTGCTGGCGCAGCCGGCCTATCAGGTGGCCGATGCCACGGGTCTGATCAAGCTGGACGCGATGGAGAACCCGCATCCCTGGCCTGGCGCGCTGGAAAACGCCTGGCTGGACGCCCTGCGCGAGCCGCAACTGAACCGCTACCCGGATGCCGGGGCACGCGAGCTGGAGAAAAAGGTGCGCGCGGCCCACGGCGTGCCCGAAGCGGCCGGACTGCTGTTCGGCAACGGCTCCGACGAGCTGATCCAGATCCTGATTATGGCGGTCGCCGCCTCCGGCCGTCCGGTCCTCGCGCCCGAGCCGACCTTCGTGATGTACGGCGTGCTGGCCCGGGCAATGGGCGTGCCGTTCATCGGCGTCCCGCTGAACCGCGATTTCACCCTGGACCTCGACGCGATGCATGCCGCCCTGTCCGAGCACAACCCGGCGGTCGTCTTCCTGGCCTACCCGAACAACCCGACCGGGACCCTGGACGACGCGGCCGCGGTGCAGGCGATCGTCGAGGCCAACCCCGGCGTCACCGTGGTCGACGAGGCCTATGCCCCGTTCGCCGCCCACAGCTTTCTGCCGGAGGTCGGCCAGCACGACGGACTGATGGTGATGCGCACGGTATCGAAGCTGGGGCTGGCCGGCGCGCGGCTGGGCTATCTTGCCGCCTCCGCGGGCTGGATCGATGCGCTGGACCGGCTGCGCCTGCCGTACAACATCAACACACTGACCCAGCGCTCGGTCGCCTTCGCCCTGGACCACCGCGAGGCACTGGATGATCAGGCACGCGGCATCATCGAGGAACGCGGGCGTTTGTCCGACGCACTCGCGGCAAACGACGGCGTCGAACACGTGTTCCCGAGCCAGGCGAATTTCATCCTCTTTCGAGTGCGCGAGGGACAGGGGCATGCGAGCTTCGCGGCCCTGCGCGACGCCGGGATCCTGATCAAGGATGTCGGGCGGGCCCATCCCCTGCTCGCCGACTGCCTGCGCGTCACCGTCGGCCGCCCCGACGAAAACGACGCATTCCTTGCGGCCCTGCGCAACGCCCTATCCGGCTGAAGCCTGATTCCCGAGGCTGGGCCTCGAACAGGCGTGGAGGATGGAGGGGGCTAGGCGTCCTCGCCGAAGCGGTTGGCGACGAGTTCGGTGAGGGCGTCGAGGGCCTCTTCGGCATCCTCGCCGTCGGTGGTAATGGTGACCTCGGAGCCCTGCGCCGCCGCCAGCATCATCACCCCCATGATGCTCTTGCCGTTCACTTCCTGGGCGTTCCGGGAGACGGTCACATCGGACGCGTACTGACTGGCCAGACTCACAAACTTGGCCGCCGCACGCGCATGCATCCCCAGACGATTAACGATGGGGACTTCGCGCTGCGGCATCCGAACACTCCTGGTCACAAAGAAGGATGCCATCGTGCCCGCCGGACAGGGCCTTGTTGACCAGTTCCGTCAGTGGCAGATGGCGGTAGTTCAGCACACGGATCAGCATCGGCAGGTTGATCCCGGCGATGACGCGAGCGTTCGCCCCCCGCGCCACGCGGCTGGCCACATTAGAGGGGGTAGAACCGAACATGTCGGTCAGAATGAGCACACCGGAGCCGGAATCCAGCTCTCCGAGGCGCGCCCGCGCCCGCGCCAGCACCTCGTCGGGGTCGTCATTCTGCGACATCGCCATGGACTCGCAATCCTCGGGCAGGTCGCCCAGCATGCTGCGGGCCGTTTGCAGCAGGGTGTCGCCGAGGTTTTGATGCGTGATCAAGATCAGACCAACGCCCATGGACTCACTCCGATTCGAGGGGCAGGGATAGCTCGCGGTGACGGGTGCTAACAGTAACATGTTCGCGCCCGCGCCAGGCAGCCGCCAGCCGCTCCACGAGATAAACCGAACGGTGGCGACCGCCGGTACATCCGATCGATACGGTCACATAGCTGCGGTGATCCTGACGAATACGCGGAACCCATTGCTCGAGGAATCCCTGGATCCCGTCGTACATCTCTTCGACCTCGGCGTGGCCCGCGAGAAACTCGCAAACCGCGGCGTCGCGTCCGGTCAAGGGCGCGAGATCGCGCTCGTAGTGCGGGTTGGGCAGGCAGCGCACGTCGAACACGAAGTCGGAGTCCAGCGGTGCCCCGTGCTTGAACCCGAATGACTGAAACAGCAGCGACAGGCGCTCCTCGCCCAGCAGCCCGACACGGTCGCGCAGGGTGCGCGCGAGGTCGTGCATGGACAACCGGGAGGTATCAACGGTCAGATCGGCCTCGGCCGCGACATGCCCGAGCCAGTCGCGCTCGCGCTCGATCGCATCGACCAGCGGGACGCCGTCGCGCGCCAACGGGTGTCGCCGGCGTGTCAGGTGGTAACGGCGCAGCAGAACCTCGCTGGAGGCCTGCAGGAACATCACCTCGACCTGCAGCCCCTTGCCCCTGAGTTCGCGCAGCAGGTCGGCAAAGCCCTCCAGCGCCGCCAGCCCGCTGCGGACATCCACCCCGACTGCCAGATGCCGGTCTTCGTCCGCGTCGTAGTCACCACTGCGGACCTGTTCGATCAGTCCGGGCAGTAGCGGCAGGGGAAGATTGTCGACGCAGAAATAGCCGGCGTCCTCCAGGGTGTGCAGGGCGACCGTCTTGCCGGAACCCGACAGACCACTGACCAGCAACAGTCGCATTCAGCCCTCCGGGTCCGGGTTGGGGACCGTGGTGGCGGGGATCGCACGATGGTAGGGCGGCTCCTCGGGCTCACCGCTCATCTGCCGGCGCTGGCGCGCGCGCAGGTCGTCCCCGGCAACGTAGCCCTGCATGTGCAGCATGTGGTTGCGTACCGCCGCCTCGATCATCACGGCGATGTTGCGCCCCGGCGCGACCGGCAGGCTGATCAGCGGGATGCGCAGTCCGAGGATGTCGATCTCCCCGCGGCGGCCGTTCAGGCGGTCGTCCGGCACCGGCGAGGGCTCGTTGTGATCACGCAAGTCGATGATCAGCCGCAGGTATTTGCCGCCCTTGATCGCGGAGTCCCCGTACATCGCGCGGACGTTCAGCACCCCCAGGCCGCGGACCTCGAGCAGGTCCTGCAGCAGGGCCGGGCAGTGCCCACGCACGATATCCGGGGCGATACGGGCGAACTCCGGCGCATCGTCGGCAATCAGCCGGTGCCCGCGCGAGATCAGCTCGAGCGCCACCTCGCTCTTGCCCACGCTGGAGGCCCCGCTGATCAGCACGCCAATGCCGAGGATCTCCATGAACACGCCATGGCGCACCTCGAAATGGGCCAGCCGCTGCTGCAGGAAATAGCGCAGCAGGGAGATAATCTCGTGGCTGCTGGTCGAGGAGCACAAGATCAGCGGCAGCTGCTCATCGGGGACGTCCGGCATCTCCGAGAACGGGCAGGTGTCCTCGGCGAAGATCACCGCGGTCGTCCCGGTGCGGGCCATCTCCAGGATCAGTTGCTCGCGCTGATCATCGCTCAGCCGCGCGATATAGCGCGCCTCGAAATCGCCGATCACCTGGATACGGTTAGGCCGGATCAGGTTGAGGTGCCCGGCGAGGGGCAGGTCGTCGCCGTCACCGCCGACCAGGTTGCGATCCGGTGCGACCTGCTCGCCGTGTACGTAGCGCAGATCCAGGCGATTGCCCATCGCCTGGATCAGGACCTCTACGGTGATGTCGCGCGCGATGCCGCCCTCTCCCAGTGCCTCGTTCATGCACGAATCTCCGGCAGTGCTGGCACGGGGCGTCGTAAGAGAGAAAGTACTGCCGGGAGAGCCATGTTCAGGCGTCGCCGAAGGCCCGGGTCAGTTCGCGTTCCAGGGCGTCCGCGTCGCCGGCACGGCGCAGCGAGGCGATATTGTCGGGCTGCGAGAGACCGCGAGCCAGCTGCGCCAGCAGGTCCAGGTGCGCGCTGGTCGCCGCCTCGGGCACCAGCAGTGCGATCAGGATGTCCACGGGTTCGTGGTCCATGGCGTCGAAGTCGACCCCCTGGTCCAGCCGCAGGACCGCGACCCGGGGGGCATCGAGCTCGGCCAGACGCCCATGCGGGATGGCCACGCCATGCCCCAGACCGGTGGAGCCAAGCTTCTCGCGGGCAGACAGGGCCTCGAAGATGGCCCCGCTGGCCGGGCCGGCGGACTCCTCGCCGCCGACGGCCAGCAACTCGGCCAGGGTCTCGAGCGCCCGTTTCTGGCTGGAACACTCGGGCTCCAGCCGGATACGGGCGCGGGTGATCAGCTCGGCAATGGTCATTGCGTTAAAGGGCCTGTTCGCGGTTGCGCTGGGCACCCTCGGCGCGGTGATGGTCCTTGACCTTTTCCTTGTGCTTGATCAGCTGACGATCCACCTTGTCGATCAGGCCATCAATCGCCGCATACATATCCTCGTGACTGGCTTCGGCGTGGATGTGATTGCCGCTGACCTGGAGATTGGCCTCCGCCTTGTTGTTCAGGTTCTGGTTTTTCTCGTGGGTCAGCACCACATGCACGTCGATCACTTTGTCGAAGTGGCGTTCCAGCTTCGCGAACTTTTCGTTCACGTAGTCGCGCAGGGCGTCGGTGATATCGACGTGATGGCCGGTCAGGTTGATCTGCATGGTCAGGCTCCTTTTTGCTTGGTTCCACTGGGCATACTCGCCATCTGCCGGCGTTCGCTGGAAGACGGTATGTGCATAGCCTCGCGGTACTTGGCCACGGTGCGTCGGGCCACATTAATGCCCCGATCCGACAGGATCTGGGCCAGTTTTGCATCACTCAGTGGCTTGTTCGGGGTCTCGCCACCAATCAATTCCCGAATCATGGCACGGATCGCGGTCGCCGAGCATTCGCCGCCATCGGCTGTGCCAACATGACTGGAAAAGAAGTACTTGAACTCGAATACCCCACGCGGGGTGTGCATGTATTTCTGTGTAGTCACCCTCGAGATGGTCGATTCGTGCATCTCCAGGGTCTCGGCGATATCGCGCAGGATCAGCGGTTGCATGGCAACCTCACCATGCTCGAGAAACCCCTGCTGGCGCACGACGATGGCCTGGGCGACCCGCAGCAGGGTGTCGTTCCGGCTGTGCAGGCTCTTCAGGAACCAGCGCGCCTCCTGCAACTGATCGCGCATAAACGCGCTATCACGCGCATCGGAGACCTGCCGCACCATGCCCGCATAGAGATCGTTGATGCGAATGCGCGGCGCAATCTCCGGGTTCAAGTCCACGCGCCAGCCATCGCGGTCATGGCGGACATAGACATCCGGCACCACATATTCCGAAGTGGACTCGCTGATCTGGGCACCGGGCCGCGGATTCAGGGTGCGGATCAGGTCCAGCGCCCGCGCCAGCTCGTCCGGGTCGCGCACGCCGGACTGGCGCTGCAGGGCTCGGTAGTCCCGCTTGGCCAGGCTCTCCATGCCGTTTTCCAGGATGGCTCGAGCCGCGTCACGCGCCGGGGCATCCGGCGCCAAATGGCGCAGCTGGATCTCCAGGCACTCGCGCAGGTCCCGCGCACCGACGCCCAGCGGGTCGCACTGCTGAATCCAGTGCAGCACCGCCTCGACCTCGTCGACCCCCACGGGCTCGTCTTCGCCCTGGCTGATCATCTCCGCCAGCGCCTCGAGTTCACTGTCCAGATAGCCGTCCGGGCTGATCGCGTCGATCAGCGCCGCCCCGATCCGTTGGTCTCGTGGGGTCAGGTGGCTCAGATGCAGCTGCCAGAGCAGGTGGTCCTGCAGGCCCTCGTCCTCGCCGTCGGAGGTATTCTCCAGCGGGTCGCGGTCGTCCAGGCCGCGTGGGCTCGGGGCGGGCTCGTAGATGTCGTCCCAGCGACTGTCGGTGCTCAACTCCTCGGGGATCACGTCATCGCCAGCCGTGTCGGCCTGCATGCGATCCCCGTCGACCCGTTCGCCCCCTTCCTCCGGGCGCTCGGGCGGGGCCTCCTCGCCCTCGTCCTCCACCTGCTCGAGCATGGGGTTGCTTTCCAGCGCCTGCTGGATCTCCGCCTGCAACTCCAGCGTGGAAAGCTGCAGCAGACGGATCGCCTGTTGCAGCTGCGGGGTCATCGTCAGCGTCTGCCCCAGCTGCAGATTAAGCCCGGGCTTCAGCATCGCGGTTTGAGGTCCATGGTGACCATCAAGATCATCTTAAGGAAACACTGATCAATGTTCACAGTCGAAAGTTTTCTCCGAGATACACGCGGCGCACCTGGGGGTCGTCCAGCAGCTCCTGCGGGGTCCCGGCGCTCAGGATGCGGCCCTCACTAAGAATATAGGCCCTGTCGCAGATTCCGAGGGTCTCGCGCACGTTGTGGTCGGAAATCAGCACACCGATCCCGCGCTGGGCCAGATGCCCAATCACGGCCTGGATATCACCCACGGAAATCGGATCCACGCCGGCAAACGGTTCGTCCAGGCAGATAAAGCGCGGGTCACCGGCCAGTGCCCGCGCGATCTCGGCGCGACGACGCTCGCCCCCGGACAGGGCAATCCCAGGGCTGTGGCGCACGGTCTCCAGCTGGAACTCCTCGATCAGGGCATCGCCGATGCGGCGTCGCTCGTGGCGGTCGAGCTCCGAGCGCAGCTCCAGCACCGCCTGCAGGTTGTCCCAAACACTCAGCCGACGGAAGATCGAGGCCTCCTGCGGCAGGTAGCCCAGCCCGGCTCGGGCCCGCGAATGAATCGGGGCCCGGGTGATGTCCCGGTCACCCAGCGTGATGCGGCCACGATTGGGCCGGATCAGGCCGACCAGGCTGTAGAAACAGGTGGTCTTGCCTGCGCCGTTCGGTCCCAGCAGGCCCACGACCTCCCCTGGTGCCAGATCGACGTCGACACGATCCAGCACCGTACGCTTGCCATAGCGCTTGGTCAGCTCGCGGCCGGTCAGATAGCCGGCCATCGGCGCAGATTCGCCACCGGCCGCGGCGGGCGCGCTGGTGTCGAGCTCGTTCATTCGTCGTCTTCGCGGGGCTGGATCCTGATACGTACACGCTCGTCATCGGCCTCGCCACGCTCGGCCTCGATCACATCCGTCTCCAGGTCGTAGACGATGCGCTTGCCGCGCGCTTCCTCGGCTGCCGTGATCACATGCGCCTGGTCGGTCAGGATCACCCGGTCCTCGTTCAGCAGGTAGTCGATGCGCAGCGCGGTGGCGATGCGCATCTCGCCCGTCTCCGGGTCCGGGGACTCCAGCCGCGCGGGCTCGCCGTGGGCCTCCATCTCGTAAGGGCGTCGATCGCGGCTGCGCACATAGACCTTGTCGGCCTCCAGTGTCATGTCCCCGCGAATCACCACCACATCACCGGTATAAGTGCTTACGCCCCGCCGGTCGTCCATCTCCGCACGATCGGCGGTAATCTCCACCGGCAGGGGCTGCTGCTGGGCAATGACCGGCGCGGCCAGCAGCAACAAGGCACTGCCCAGCAGCACGGACCATCCGGCCCGGGCGAGCGACGACCCACCACGTTCAGTCATTTGCGGCTTCCTCCTCGCCCGACTCGCTGTAGAGCGTGTACACGTCATGGAACAGCTCTATGGTATCCCCTCGCGAGTCGACGCGCAGACCCGTTCCCCGCTGGAAAAGGCCAGGCTGCTCCAGCGTCGACGGGGCATCGGAGGTGGCGATCATGGTGTCGGTCGCCACCGTCACATCGGCGGATTCAATCACCGTGCGCACGCGCTCGCCACGCTCGGGCTGCACCCCCCGCGTGGGGCCGATCAGGTCCAGGATCTCGTCCATCGGTCGGTGCAGCGCCTCGGGCGCAGTCCAGTGCCATTCGATACCGCCGGCGTCAAAGATATCCAGGTCGGGGTCGTCGATCAGTTGAGGGCCGTCACGGCCAAACTCGCGCAGCCGCGTCCCGCGCAGGCGGTGACTCAACTCGCCGTCCTCGCCAGTCGCGTGCAGCGTGAAGCCCTCGATCTCCAGCGTCACCTCGCCCTCCGGCTCGTGCTCGCTGGCAACAGCGCCGGCCACCAGCGCCGCCATTGGCAACAGGATCAGCGCCACCGGTCCGGCCACCCACTTCATCCGTCGACATACTCCGCGAACAGGGCCTCCAGCCGCCCCTGGGCCGCCAGCAGGCCCTCGCAGACCTCGCGCACCGCGCCGCGACCGCCGGGGGCCTGCGTAACCCAATGTGCATGCTGCAATACCAACGGGTGGGAATCCGCCACCGCGATGCCGAGCCCCACACGGCGCATCGCTGGCAGATCAACGATGTCGTCGCCCACGAAGGCGGCCTCGTCGGGCGCATGGCCGCTCTGCTCCAGCAACTCGTGCAGTGCGGCCCCCTTGTCGCGCCGCCCCTGCACCAGATGCTGCACACCGAGGTCCCGCATGCGGTGCTCGACCACCCCGGAGGTGCGTCCGGTCAGGATCGCGACCTCCAGCCCTCCGTCCAATGCCAGACGGATGCCGTGCCCGTCGCGCGAATGAAAGGCCTTGTACTGCTCGCCGGCATCTCCCATGAACAGGCTGCCATCGGTCAGCACGCCGTCGACATCCAGGATCAGCAGACGCACCGCCGCCTGGCGGCTGTGCAGGGCCTCGTCGTGACGGTCCATCAGGCCACCCCCGCGCGCAGCAGGTCGTGCATGTTCAGCACCCCGACCAGCCTCTGGTCGTCATCCACCACCGGCAGGGCATTGATCCGCTTGCTCTCCATGGTCTCCAGCGCCTCTACGGCCAGCCACTGCGGACGGGCGGCATGCCCGCCACGCGTCATCACCTGGCCGATGGTCAGCGCCTCCAGGCTTTCGCCACGATCCAGCGTGCGCCGGAGGTCGCCATCGGTAAACACACCGAGGATATGCGCCTCGGGATCGGCGACGATCACCAGCCCCAGCCCCTTGCGCGTAATCTCGAACAGGGCGTCCTTCAGCGGGGCCTCGGGACCCACGCGCGGGATCGCGTCACCGGTATGCATGATGTCCGCGACATGGACCAGCAACCGCCGCCCCAGTCGGCCGCCGGGATGCGAGCGGGCAAAATCGTCGGCGGTAAAGCCGCGCGCATCCAGCACCGCGACCGCCAGGGCATCGCTCATCGCCAGCGCGGCCGTGGTGCTGGAGGTCGGGGCCAGGCCCAGCGGGCAAGCCTCGCGCTCGACCGAGACATCCAGGTGCACGGTGGCATCCTGCCCCAGCCGCGACCCGGGATTGCCGGTCAGCGCGATGAGCGGTACGTCCAGCCGCCGGATCAACGGCAGGATGGTCAGCAGCTCGTCGGTCTCGCCGGAATTGGACAGGGCGATCACCACGTCGTCACGGGTAATCATGCCAAGATCGCCGTGGCTGGCCTCGCCGGGGTGGACGAAAAACGCCGGGGTCCCGGTGGAGGCCAGGGTGGCCGCCAGCTTGGAGCCGATATGGCCGGACTTGCCCATGCCGGTCACCACGACCCGGCCGCGGCATTCGAGGATGTGGCGACAGGCCTCCAGGAACGCATCGTCCACGCGGTCGGCCAGTCGACGCACGGCCTCGGCCTCATCGTTCAGGACCGCCAGGGCCAGCTTGCGAGTGGTATCAGGATTGAAATTCATGCGGTTGCCGTCATTCCGAGATGGACAAGGTAGCCCGCGAACACCACGAGCAGAAGCCCCCCCTGCCAGCGCCGCAGCTGGCTGCCTCGCGCCAGGGCAAAGACGAACAGCGTGGCGGTCATGCCGAGCATCACCGGGTAGTCGCGGACCAGCACCTCGGGCTCGATCGCCAGCGGCGCAATCAGCGCGGGGACTGCCAGCACGGCCAGCAGGTTGAACAGATTGGAACCGATCACGTTGCCGATCGCCAATCCCGCCTCGCGGCGAAAGGCCGCCACCAGGGAAGTCGCCAGTTCCGGCAGGCTAGTCCCGATGGCCACGATGGTCAGGCCAATCACCAGGTCACTGATGCCCAGTTGCTCCGCAATCCCCACCGCGCCCCAGACCACCAGCTGGCTGCTGGCAATCAGCAGCGCCAAACCAAGCCCCAGCCAGCCCAGGGCGCGACCGGTAGAGGTGGTCGCCGGGATGGCCTCGACCATGCCACGCACCTCTTCAGGCGCCTCGGCCGGATCCAGCGCCTGCGCACGCCGCGCGATATGGATCACCCAGGCGGTCACCAGCAGCAACCCCGAAATCAGAAGCCCGCCCTCCAGGCGGCCCAGCTCGCCGTCCAGCAGCAGAAACAGGACAGCCAGACTCACCCCCATCAGGATCGGTAGCTCGCGGCGCACCAGGCCGTGCCCGATAACGAGCGGCGCCACCAGCGCCGCCATCGCCAGCACCAGCCCGATATTCGCGATGTTCGAGCCGATCGCATTACCCACCGCGAGGCCCGGGTTGCCCTGCAGCGTCGCCAGTACGGACACGACGATCTCCGGGGCCGAGGTACCGAAGGCGACAATGGTCAGCCCGACCAGCAGCGCACTCACGCCCACGCTGCGCGCGAACGCCGAGGCACCGAACACGAAGCGGTCGGCACTCCAGGTCAGCAGGACCAGACCGGCGATGACCGCAATAACGGGAAGGACCATCAGCGAGTGCCAGGACCTGAGGTGGGTAGAGCGGGGTGTCTCTTCACCCGCCAATTGTAGCCGATCGCTGTAACCGATCGCCGAGCCCGACCCGCGCGCACTGTCACCCCCCAGGGATCAGATACCCGGCGATGGCGAACCACAGCGGGAGTGTCACCAGCGACAGCGCCGTCGTCAGCGTGACCGCGGCCGCATACAGGCCGGTATCGAGCCGGAAGCGATCACAGAACACGAGCCCCAGGACCATCGCCGGCATCGCCGCCTCGAGCACCGAACCAATCCCGGGCACACCCTCCAGCCCGACCCACCAGACCAGGCCGAGCGCGAACAGCGGTGCGATCAGCAACTGGATGACGGACACCATCACCAGGGGGCGCAGATCGCGGCCGCGGAAACGGTCGAACACCAGCGCCAGCCCCAGCGAGAACAGCATCAGGGGGGCGACCGAGTCAGCCAGGAAGCCGAGCCAGGTATCCAGCCAGGTCACCAGCGGCAGACCGGCCAGGTTCAGCGCCACGCCCAGGACCGCCGCCCAGATCGAGGGGACAGCGACCAGCCCGCGAATGGCCCCGCCGCCGCCATACAGCCGGACCGCCTCCGGGTCCCCGTAACGCCTGGCCAGCAGGATCCCCAGCGTCAGCACCAGGGGCAGGCAGGCGAACAGGTCGTACTGGATCGCCACCGCCCGGCCGGCATCGCCGAACAGACTGTCGAGTACGGGGAGCCCCAGGTAGGTGGCATTCGGCCAGGCCGCGGCCAGCAGCATCGCCCCGACCGCCGCGCGTTCTGCCAGGCAAAGTCGGCAAGCGAGCAGGGTCACAGCCACCATCGCCAGCACGGTCGTGCCGGCCACCAGGGCGATGCGCAGCGAGTCGAGTCCCAGGGGGGCGGTCCACAGCACCTGCAGCACCAGCGCGGGCAGCAGCAGGTAGTAGACCAGGGTGGTGAGCACCCGGCGGGCGGTGTCGGCGTCCAGCCCGCCGGGGCGCAACAGGCGCCAGACGACGCCCGCAACGATGAGCGCCCCCATCTGGGTCATGACCGTCAGCATGGGGGCGCTCGTTTAGGACTATAGGTTTCGCGTCAGAAGGTAATCAGGCCTGGCCAGCCTGCTGCTCCTGCTGCTGGCGTTCGACGTCGGCACGCACCTGGTCCATGTCCAGCTCGCGCACCTTGCCCAGCACCTCGTCCAGTTGCCCGGCGGACAGCACGCCCGGCTGGGAGAAGACAATGATCTGCTCGCGGAAGATCATCAGCGTCGGGATGGAACGGATCTGGAACGCCCCGGCGATCCCCTGTTCCTCGTCGGTGTTCACCTTGGCGAAGACGACGTCGGAATGCTGCTCGGAGGCCGCCTCGAAGGTCGGGGCGAACTGCTGACACGGGCCGCACCAGGGGGCCCAGAAGTCCAGAATGACAATGTTGTTGCCGGTGATCGTGGATTCGAACGTATCCTGCGTGAGTTCCTGAACGGCCATGATGGCGGGCTCCAATGAAAGTGTGTGCGAAACCTTAACAGCCCCGCCGCAGGGTTTCAGGATTTCGATGCCGCGAGCATGGCCGCTCGCAGGCGCTCCAGGCGCTCGATCGGGTCGTCCGCCTCCAGCAGCTGCTGCTTGATCTCGAGATCGATCGGCAGCAGCTCCGTCAGCCGTCCGACCACCCAGGAGGAATCGTCAAAACGACGCTCCAGGTGTGACCAGGGCGTGCCGAGCTGGTCCAGCAGCCGCTCGAGCAGATCCGCCAGTGAGGCATAGTCCACCGGCAGGCTGACATCGGGGCGCTCCTGCAGAGGCTCGACCTCCGCCAGCCAGAGGCCGTCCTCGGCGCGGCGCGGGTTGTGAAGCTGGTGGCGACGCTCGCCCTTGACGAGGATCCCGAGCAGGCCGTCCGGCCGCTGGTCCCAGTCGACGATCGCGACCTCGGTCCCGATCGGGTGGAAGCCGACGGACGGGTCCGTCTCCGCCTCCGGACGAGGCGCACCGGACTCGGTGTCCGGCTCGATCGCGACGATCACGAAGCGGTCATCCTCGCGCAGGCAGCGGCGCACCATGTCGAGATAGCGCGTCTCGAAGATCCGCAGCGGCAGCAGCCCCTCCGGAAACAGCACGGTATTCAGCGGGAACAGTGGCAGAGTTGTCATGCCGGGCCCTCCGGCGGCAACGACGCCTCGCCCCAGCGCGGGCCCAGGGCATGTTCGATGTCCAGATGGTCCAGTACTCGCGCCACCATGAAATCAACCAGATCGTCGATGGATTGCGGCCGATGATAAAAGGCCGGGTTGGCCGGCATGACCACCGCACCCATGCGCGCCAGGCGCAGCATGTTCTCCAGGTGGATCTCGGAGAACGGCGTCTCGCGTACCACCAGCACCAGCCTGCGCCGCTCCTTGAGCACCACATCCGCCGCGCGTTCGATCAGCCCGCGCGAGGCCCCGGTCGCGATGGCCGATACGGTCGCCGTAGTGCAGGGGCAGACCACCATCGCCTCAGGCACCGCCGAGCCGCTGGCCACCGGTGCGGTCCACTGCTCCGGGCCATAGCAGCGGATCTGTCCATCGGCAGCCCCATGACGCTCGGCGAAAAAGCGAGCGATCTCGGCCGGACGCCCGGGTACGTCGAGATCAGTCTCCAGCCCCAGCACCACTTGTGCCGGTTTCGACAGCATCAGATGCACCTGCACCCCCGCCTGTACCAGGCACTCCAGCAGGCGCAGCCCGTAGGGCGCGCCGGAGGCACCGGTCAGGGCCAGGGCGATCGAACGCGGCTTTCCACTCATGCGGGGGTCCCCGAGGGTTCACGTGACTGCAACCCGGCGATCAGGCGCTGGTGCAGGCCATCGAAACCACCATTGCTCATGATGACCAGCGTATCGCCAGGGCGTGCCGTGGCAAGAATCCCCTGCAACAGGGATTCGATATCACGCGCCACGGCCAGCTGTCCGCCGAGCTGTCTCTCCAGGTCGTCGGTGGACCAATCGATATCCGGGGCATGATAGAGGTGCGCCGCGTCCGCGCGCTCCAGGGCCGCCCCCAGGGCCTCGGCATGGATCCCCATGCGCATGGTATTGGAGCGCGGCTCCAGTACGGCAATCAGCCGTCCACCGGGCACGACCCGGCCCCGCAGGCCTTCCAGGGTCAAACGAATCGCGGTCGGGTGATGGGCGAAGTCGTCGATCACGCGGATCCCGTCGATCTCGGCGCGCAGCTCCTGACGCCGGCGCACACCGCGGAAGGCCGGCAGGGCCGCGATCCCCGCGGCCAGCGGTACCCCGGCATGGCGGGCCGCCCCGAGCGCGGCCAGGGCATTGGACAGGTTGTGCTGCCCCGTCATCTCCCAGGCCACCCGGCCCTGGACGACCCCGTTGACCAACACCTCGAACTCCGAGGCATCTTCATTCAGAGGCCGTGCCGCCAGGGCCACCGTATCCCCGGTGTCCGGGTCGGTCGTGATGCGCTCCACCGGCGTCCAGCAGCCCATCTCCAGCACGCGCTCCAGCGCGGCATCGCACGCGGGCAGCAGGATCAGGCCCTGCCCGGGGATGGTTCGGACCAGGTGATGGAACTGACGCTCGATCGCGGCCAGGTCCGGATAGATGTCCGCGTGATCGAACTCGAGATTGTTCAGCACCAGGGTGCGCGGTCGGTAGTGGACGAATTTGGCTCGCTTGTCGAAGAAGGCAGAGTCGTATTCGTCCGCCTCGATCACGAAGAAGGGGGCCTCGCCCATCCGCGCGCTGACACCAAAGTTGCCGGGCACGCCCCCGATCAGGAATCCCGGGCTCAGCCCGGCATGATCCAGGATCCAGGCCAGCAGGCTCGCGGTGGTGGTCTTGCCGTGGGTACCAGCCACCGCCAGCACCCAGCGGTCATGCAGCACATGCTCGGCCAGCCACTGCGGTCCGGAGGTATAGCTCAGACCGCGATCCAGCAGGCTCTCGACAATCGGCATGCCGCGGGTCATCACGTTGCCGACAACCACCGGGCCCTGTTCCGGCAGAGTCGCCGGGTCGTGACCCTCGTGATAGGCAATACCGGCCTGTTCCAGCTGCTCGCTCATCGGCGGGTACAACTTCTGGTCGGAACCGGTCACGCGGTAACCCCGCGCCCGCGCGAGTTGCGCCAAGCCGCCCATGAAGGTTCCGCCGATTCCGAGGATGTGCAGGTGATCCGCGCTCACGACAAAACTCCAAGGGCCGTCTGGGTGACCACGCTGGAGACCACGACATAGCCCAGCGCCATCAGCATCCCGACCAGGCGGCTGCCCAGTTCCAGTGCCTGCTGCAGGATATGGCCGAACACCAGCAGCAACCAGGCCACCAGCGTCAGCAGGGCTAGCAGCGCCCCGGTGGAGACCTCTTCCGGATCGGCCGGGGCATCGATCAGCATCAGCAGCGCCATCAGCAACCCCAGCAGGGCGCCGGTACCGGCCATTGCCGTAAAGGTCTGGCGCCAGCGATCGGGCACGCCGCCCAGACGCAACACCACGACGATGAACAGATAGAGCACGGCCAGGTCGAGTACGTTCAGGATAAGCGCCTGACTCGTGCCGTACATCGGGATGCCCACCGCCATGCCCGTGACCAGGGCGATCCCGAGCCAGAAGATCAGCGTACCGCCGTCGGCGGGAAGATCCTGCGGCCCGCGCCGCAGCCGCAGGATGTCCAGCATGGTCCAGAGGCTGTTCAATCCGTACCCTCCTCGGCCTCCATCGCCTCCAGTGCTTCGAGCTCGTCGAGTTCGTCCAGCATCTCGGTGGCACGTTCGTCCGATGCCCCGCGGACCAGGAAGTCGCGGCGTTGCAGATAGGCCTCACGCAGCGCGATGTAGCGGTCGTCGGATAGCTGCGCCAGCATGCGTTCGGTCGGGATCAGCCCGGCGCGCATATCCACCACGTCCAGCGCCATCAGGCCCACCCACCAGCCGGTGTGATCGCTGCGCAGGTTGGTGTGATAGAGGGGGTTGGTATAGCCGTCCACCAGACGCGCCGGAGCATCACGAGCCGTGCTGGGCCCCAGCAGCGGCAGTTGCAGATAGGGCCCGCGGGCCACACCCCAGGCCCCCAGGGTCTGACCGAAGTCCTGATTGTTCTTCTCGAGCCCCATGGGCGAGGCGACATCGATCAGGCCGAGCAGCCCGAAGGTTGTATTGAACATGATGCGCCCAGTATCGGAGGCGGCATCCTCCAGGTTGCCCTGCAACAGATTGTTGAACAGGACGGTGAAGTCATTGAGGTTGGAGAAGAAGTTGCCCACCCCGGTCTGCACCGGCTGCGGCAGACGCCGGTACTGTACCGCGGTCGGACGCAACAGGGCCTGGTCAAAGTCGTCATTGATCTCGAACACCACCCGGTTATACGACTCCCAAGGGTCGTCCGGATGACGATCCTCGCTGGGTACGCTCGCACAGCCGGCAAGCCCCAGTACCATCAGGGCCGCGAGCCCTATGCGCAAATGGGAGAAAACAGACATACGATTCCTTTTTCGTCGCGCCCGACCCAGGGAAACACTGATGAATGTACACGCTCGCGCTCGAGTCGCTTTTGCGTGCGAACAAGGCGCGGTGACTGCCGTGCAGTCATTCTGCACAAGGGAGCCGCAACGCCGTGCGCGCGCAAAAGCGGCCGAGCCCCTGCTTTCAATGGTTTGCGGGGTTGGCACCCCAGGTTCCCCAATCCTGCGTTGCGCCGCTTACGGGTAGAACCACTACCCGCCGCACGACGCGCCTTGTCTCGGAAAACCTGGGGTGCCAACGCGAGTGTGTACATTAATCAGTGTTTCCCTAGGCGTCAGGAACCGGTAATGGGGTGAATATCCGCCTTGCGCGCCACGCCAACCTGGCCGCGGCCCTCGCTCTTGGCGCTGTAGCAGGCCCGATCGGCCGCCACGAAGGCCGCATCCACGCCGGCCAGGCCCGCGCCCAGCTGCACCACGCCCACGGAAGCCCCAATGGTGACGTCCCGCGCCTCCACCTGCAACGGGCGGTCCCCCAGGGCACTGCAGATCCTCTGGCCGAGGATGCGGGCCTGTTCGGCGTCAGTATCAAAGGCCACGACGGCGAACTCGTCGCCGCCGATCCGGGCCACGGCATCGCGCGACCGCGTCAGCTGCCGCAGGATCGTCCCCACGCGGCGCAACAACTCGTCACCAACCTGATGCCCGTGACGATCATTGACCGCCTTGAAGTAATCCAGATCCACCAGTACCAGGCTCGCTACCGACGAGTATTCACGGGCATTGTCCATCGCGCGCTGCATCTCGCGCTCGAATGCGCGCCGGTTCAACAAACCGGTGAGCGGATCGTGACTCGCTTCATGCACCAGCCGATCCACCAGCTCGCGCTCCTCGGAGATATCGGCCAGCACCAGCAGGGTGCGCACCGAACTGCCCGCCACCGGGTCCAGCGCCGTGCGGTCGATACGCACGATCCGCTCCTGGCCGCTCGGGGTCACCAGCCGGGCCTCGGTATGCTCCCCCAGATTTGCGGCGAGTGGCTCGGATCGCTCTGCACCCAGCGGCCGATCCGTCCCCATCTCGCGCAGGTCCAGGACCTGCTCCAGGGTGCAACCCAGTGCCTGCAGGCGGACCAGCCCCGCCATCTGCTCGGCCGCAGGGTTCATGTAGACGATCCCGCCACGGGCGTCCAGCGTGATCACCGCATTCGGGATCGCACACATCGCCCGGCGCAAGTTGTGCCCGGCGATGCGCATGCGGGCATGCACTCGCAGCACATACAGGAGAATCGCCGCGATGCCTGCCGCCAGGACAGCGAGCAGCACCGCCAGGTTGTCGCGCGCCCATCGCAGCACGGCGAACGGCTCGGGGGCGTAAAGCCCCACGCCCAGGTCGTACATCAGGCCCTGCACATCCTCGTAGGAACGCGGCGCGGACCAGCCCGCAATCCCGGCCGCCTGGCTCACCGGGTGCTCGGCATCCAGCGCCAAAATGGCGCGCAGCACGGCCTGCGCGATCTCGGCATCGAGATCGCCGCGCATTGCCAGCGGCCACTCCGGGTACAGGCGGGTGGAGGTTCGGTAGGGGAAGCGGGGCACGGCCCGCTCGCCGATCAGGCGCACTTGTTCGACCCGTGGGTCGCCCTGCTCACGCAGATCTTCGAGGATCCCGGTGCGAAAGGTCGCGGCATCCACCTCGCCCGCCAACAACAGATCCAGTCCCCGGGAGACCGGGAAGCCCGTGAATACCACGCGATCCAGATCGTCCTCGACATCCAGCCCGGCCGCCTGCAGTTCGCGCCAGGCCATCCACCAACCGCCGAAGGCGTCGGGGTGGACCGCGGAGATCCGCTGCCCGACCAGGTCACCGAGCTCGACCAGGTCCACACGGCCCTCGCGCGCGACGATCACGGCGCCAAAGCGGTCTTCCTCGCGTCCAACTTCGGCCGGGAGCATGGTCGCGATACGGGAGATACCATGACGCTGCTCCAGCATCACATAGGAGCCGGGGTTGGTCAGCACCAGATCGAAGCGGTCCTCGGCCGCCCCTGCTTGCAGGGCATCGTTGTCGACCGGCAACAGGCGGACCTGAATGCCCTCCAGCGTCTGCTCCAGGTACTCGGCGAAAGGCGTCCACTGCTCGCGCGCGGCATCCTCGCCCCGGTGCGCGAGCACCGCGAAGATCAACTCGCGCTCGGCCGCCTCGGCCTTCGCACCCGCAGGCGTTGCCAGCAGCGCGCCAAAGAACAGCCCCCACAGCAGAACGACACCCCCGAGACCGCCCCTGCCGAACCAGGACAGGCAGCCTGGCGATCGCCGGAAGTACGCACGCGGGCTCATCTCATATGGGCTTCCGATTGCGGCTGGCGGCGATGCGCAGACGCAGTGCGTTCAGGCGAATGAAGCCCTCGGCATCCTTCTGGTCGTAGGCGCCGGCATCGTCTTCGAAGGTGGCGATCGCGTTGTCGAACAGGGTGTCCTCGGAGCGGCGGCCGGCGACGATCACGTTGCCCTTGTACAGGCGCAGGCGCACCTCGCCGTTGACCACGCCCTGGGTGTCATCGATCGCGGCCTGCAGCATGCGCCGCTCCGGGCTCCACCAGTAGCCGTTGTAGATCAGGCTGGCGTAGCGCGGCATCAGCTCGTCCTTCAGGTGCGCGGCCTCGCGGTCCAGGGTGATCGACTCCAGCGCGCGGCGCGCCTTGAGCAGGATGGTGCCGCCCGGGGTCTCGTAGCAGCCGCGCGACTTCATGCCGACATAGCGATTCTCGACGATGTCCAGACGCCCCACGCCGTGGGCCCCGCCGCGCTCGTTGAGTTTCGCGAGCAGCTCTGCGGCGCTCATGCGCTCGCCGTTGATCGAGACCGGGTCGCCCTTCTCGAAGCCGATGGTCAGCGTCTCCGACTCGTCCGGCGCCGCCTCCGGGGAGACCGACCAGCGCCACATGTCGTCCTCGGCCTCGGTCCACGGGTCTTCCAGCGGGCCGCCCTCGTAGGAGATGTGCAGCAGGTTGGCATCCATCGAGTACGGCGACTTGGTGCCCTGCTTCTTGTAGTCCACCGGGATGTTGTGCTGCTCGGCGTAGGCCATCAGGCGCTCGCGCGAATTCAGATCCCATTCGCGCCAGGGCGCGATCACCCGGATCCCCGGCTTCAGCGCATAGGCGCCGAGTTCGAAGCGCACCTGGTCGTTGCCCTTGCCGGTCGCGCCGTGGGCAATGGCGTCGGCGCCGGTCTCCTCGGCGATCTCCACCATGCGGCGCGCGATCAGCGGCCGCGCGATCGAGGTACCCAGCAGGTATTCGCCCTCGTAGATCGTGTTCGCACGGAACATCGGGAACACGTAGTCG
The DNA here is from genome assembly GCF_000025545.1 of Thioalkalivibrio sp. K90mix. NCBI lineage: Bacteria > Pseudomonadati > Pseudomonadota > Gammaproteobacteria > Chromatiales > Ectothiorhodospiraceae > Thioalkalivibrio > Thioalkalivibrio sp. K90mix. Next base: position 377,749 of record NC_013889.1, on the reverse strand, counting down.
CGCACGAAGGTCTCGCGCAGGTCTTCGATGTAGATCTGCTTGACTCCCAGGGCTTCGGCCTTGGCGCGGGCCGGCTCGACCTCCTCGCCCTGGCCCAGATCGGCGGTGAAGGTGATCACCTCGCAGCCGTACTGATCCTCCAGCCATTTGAGGATCACGGAGGTATCCAGGCCACCGGAATAGGCCAGCACGACACGGGAAATCTTCGAACTCATGGGAATACCAATCCTTCTTTCTTCTTGAGAGTTATAGTCGGTTTTGTGACGGGCTTCACTACCAGCCCGCGGAGCCTGGCACGCCGGGGGCCGACTCCGGCACCGCCTGCGGCTCGGTCTCGGTAGCGGTTTCCGCAACGGAAGATGGCCCGGCTGCGGCATCTGCCCCGCCCAGCCACCAGATATCCACCCGGCGCGAACCCTCGCGCTCGCCGTCCGCCTCCGGGTCGACGCCACCGGCCTCGACCGTCAATCCATCACCCGGCACACCCGCCTCCACCAGCGCCGCGCGTACGGCCTCTGCGCGCTGGCGGCTCAGACGCTCGTTCAGCTCGCGCGGGCCCTCGGCGTCGGTCAGCCCGACCAGGCGCACCCGCGGGCGTTCTACGGTGCGCAGGGTCTCGGCCGCACGGGCGACGGTCTCGCGCCCCCTGGAATCCAGTTCGCGGCTCCCGGTTGCGAAGTACACCGACCAGCGATCCAGCGCCCCGACATCCGGCCCTTCTGCCCCGGTGTAGCAGGCCTCGAAGGCCTCGGCGCGCTGGGCAAAACGGATGCCGCGAAAATGCACCGCGTCCTCGGCACCGGGGAAATCGATCCGCACGTCGTGGCCCACCAGAAGGCGGGCCTTGAGCGCCTGAACCTGTGCGTCCGGAACCCGGAAGCGATCCGGCCTTTCGGCGCGCATTTCGAGATCCAGGGGCGACTTCGGACTCGCCCCCAGCCACTCCGGGGCACCGGTGCGCAATCGCGCCGTGGCGCCCTCGGGCATTGCGTAGGGTGCATGCCAGAAGGCGCGAAGGGCCAGGCCTGGCTGAGTCTCGAAGCGCAGCGTACCGCCGTGACGAACGCCCTGCTCGATGCGGCAGGCATCGTCCAGCTCGATTACCTGCCAGTCGCTGCGCTCCAGCGATTCCCGGTGGGGGACCACCCCCGCCTGGGCCACTCCGTGCGTCAGCCACAGCCCCCCGACGAACAGGGGAAGAACATGGCGCAGCACGGACATGCGGTACTAGCGCTTCTTTGGAGGCAGGATATCGGTGATCGAGCCGTGCGCGACCTCGGCGGCGAAGGCCACCGTCTCGCTGAGGGTCGGGTGCGGATGCACGGTCAGGCCGATATCTTCCATCTCGGCGCCCATCTCCAGCGCCAGCATGGCCTCGCCGATCAGGTCGCCGGCGGACGGGCCCACGATGCCGGCCCCGATCACGCGCCCATCGGCATCGAACAGCAGCTTGGTCATGCCGTCCTCGGCGCCCAGCGCGATCGCGCGGCCGGAGGCGGCCCAGGGGAACACACCCTTGGTGTACTCGATGCCGTCGGCCTTGGCCTGCTCCTCGGTCACGCCCATCCAGGCGACTTCCGGGTGGGTGTAGGCCACCGACGGGATCGCGCGGGCGTCGAAGTGCACCTTGTGCCCGGCGATCACCTCGGCCGCCACCTTGCCCTCGTGGGTCGCCTTGTGCGCCAGCATCGGCTGGCCGACCACGTCGCCGATGGCGAAGATGTGCTCGACGTTGGTGCGCTGCTGGCTGTCGACCTCGATGAAGCCGCGCTCGCTCACCTGCACGCCCGCCGCCTCAGCGTTGATCTTCGCGCCGTTCGGGCTGCGCCCCACGGCGACCAGCACGCGGTCGAAAGTATCATCTTCCGGCAGGCCCTTGGCCTCGCCCTCGAACTGGCAGACGATCCCGGCCTTGGTGGCCTTGGCCTCGGTCACCTTGCTCTTGAGAAAGATGTTCTCGAAGCGCTTCTTCGCGCGCTTCTCGAACGGGCGCACGATGTCGCGGTCCGCGCCCGGCATCAGAGTGTCGGACAGCTCGACCACAGTCACCTTGGTGCCCAGCGCCTCGTACACGCAGGCCATCTCCAGGCCGATGATGCCGCCGCCGACCACCAGCATGCGTTCCGGGATCTCCGCGAGATCCAGGGCATCGGTGGAGTCCATCACCCGCTCGTCGTCCCAGGGGAAGCCGGGCAGCTTGATCGCCTGTGAACCGACCGCGATGATCGCGTGCTCGAAGCCGATCACCTCGCGGCCGCCATCGCCCTCGACCGCGATGCTGTTGGCACCGACAAACTCGCCCGCGCCCTGTACCACGCGCACCTTGCGCTGCTTGCACAGCTGCTTGAGCCCGCCGGTCAGCTTCTTGACCGCGTTGCCCTTGTAGCCGCGCAGCCCGTCCAGGTCGATCTCCGGCTCGCCGAACTTGATGCCCAGCGCGGCGAAACGCTCGGCCTCGTGCAGCACCTCGCCAGCGTGCAGCAGCGCCTTGGACGGGATACAGCCAACGTTCAGGCAGACCCCACCGATCTGCGGGTAGCGCTCGACCATCACCACGTCCAGCCCAAGGTCCGCCGCGCGAAAGGCGGCGGTGTAACCGCCGGGGCCGGAGCCCAACACCAGCACCTGGCACTGGCTGTCGGTGTTCGGGTCGGCGGCCGCCTTGGGGGCCGCCGCCTTTTTCGACTCACTCGCGGCGCCGGACTCCGCCTTCGCGGATTCGGCCTTTTCGCCGCCGGACGCCGGCGCATCCTCGCCGCCCGCGGCCTCACCACTGGCCTCGAGATCCAGGAGCTTGCTGCCCTTGGACACCTTGTCTCCGACCTTCACATGCAGCTTCTTCACCGTGCCGGCCTCGGGGGCAGGCACGTCGATGGTCGCCTTGTCCGACTCCAGCGTAATCAGCGGGTCTTCCGGCGCGATCTCGCTGCCCGGCTGTACCAGGACCTCGATGATCTCGACGTCCTTGAAATCCCCGATATCCGGGACCTCGATGGTCTTCGTCTGGCTCATCCAGTCACTCCGGTTGCGATTACAAAAGCATGCGGCGCATGTCGGACAGCAATGCGCTCAGCGTGGTGGCGAAGCGGGCGCCCAGGGCACCGTCAATCACCCGGTGATCGTACGACAGCGCCAGCGGCAGGATCAGGCGCGGCTCGAACTCCTGGCCATTCCAGACCGGCTTCATGCTGGAGCGCGACACGCCGAGGATCGCGACCTCGGGGGCGTTCACGATCGGGGTGAACTGGGTGCCACCGATCCCGCCGAGGCTGGAGATGGTCAGGCAGCCGCCCTGCATGTCCGCGGGCTTGAGCTTCTTGTCGCGGGCGCGCTGGGACAGGTCCATCAGCTCGGAGGCGATGTCCACCAGGCTCTTGCGGTCGACGTCGCGCACCACCGGGACGACCAGACCGTCCGGCGTATCCACGGCGATGCCGAGGTTGTAGTACTGCTTGATGATCAGGTTCTCGCCGGTGGCATCCAGCGAGGCGTTGAAGCGCGGATACTGCTTGAGCGCGGAGACCACGGCCTTCATCAGGAACGGCAGGAAGGTGACCTTCACGCCCTTCTTCTCGTACTCGGCCTTCAGCGACTTGCGGAAATCCTCGAGTTCGGTGATGTCAGCCTCGTCGAACTGCGTCACGTGCGGGACAGTGACCCAGTTGCGGTGCAGGTTCTTGCCGGTGAGCTTGTTAATCTTCGACAACGGCTGGGTCTCGACCGGGCCGAACTCGGAGAAGTCGATCTCCGGCATCGGCTCCACGCCCAGGCCACCGCCGGCGCCCTGGCTCAACGCACGCTTGACGAAGCCCTGCACGTCCTCGCGCAGGATGCGCCCCTTGCGTCCGGAACCCTCGACCTTGGCCAGGTCCACGCCCAGCTCGCGCGCGAACTTGCGCACCACCGGCGAGGCATGCGCCTTGCGGAAGGCCGACTCGTCACGGATGTGCTCGGTGGGCGACGGCCGCGGGTCGGCCCGGTCGGCGGCTTTCGGCGCCTCGGACGGTTTCTGCTCCTCGGCCTCGGGGGCCGGTTCGGCCGGCGCTTCCTCCTTCGGCGCTTCCTCCTTGCCGGAGGCCTCCTCGGCGGCGCCCTCGTCGGAGGGCTCCAGTTCCAGGATCGGGTCGCCCTCGTTAACGCGGTCGCCAGCCTTCACCTTCAGCGTCTTCACCGTGCCACCCTGCGGGGCGGGGATCTCGATGGAGGCCTTGTCGGATTCCAGCGTGATCAGCGGGTCCTCGGGGGAAACGGTGTCCCCCGGGCTGACGATGACCTCGATGATCTCGACGTCCTTGAAGTCGCCGATATCCGGGACGTGCACAGTAGTCGTGTTGCTCATGTCTGCTCCTGCCTCGGGTCCGGCGGCCTCAGGCCTGCAACGGGTTGGGCCGTTCGACGTCGATCTTGTACATCTTGATCGCGTCGGCCACGGTCTTGACCTCGACGGTCCCGGCATCGGCCAGGGCCTTCAGGGCCGTGACCGCGATGTGGTAGCGATCCACCTCGAAGTGGCGGCGCAGCGCGGCACGGGTATCCGAGCGGCCGAAGCCGTCAGTGCCCAGCACGCGGTAGTCGGCCGGCACAAAGGCACGGATCTGGTCGGCATAGGCCTGCACATAGTCAGTCGCGGCGACCACCGGCGCATCCGAACCGCCCAGGCATTCCTCCACCCAGGACGTGCGTGGCTTGGCCTCCGGATGCAGGCGCGCATGGCGCTCGGCATCACGGCCGTCGCGTGCCAGTTCGTTGAAGCTGGTCGCGCTCCAGACCTCGGCGGCCACGCCGAAGTCCTGGTCCAGCAGTTCGGCGGCGGCCATGGCCTCGCGCAGGATGGTGCCGGAACCCAGCAGGCGCACCTTCTTTTTCTTGCGGCCGCCGGCCTGCAGACGGTACAGCCCGCGACGGATGCCTTCCTCGGCGCCCTTCGGCATGGCCGGCTGCGGGTAGTTCTCGTTCATCACGGTGATGTAGTAGAAGACGCTTTGCTGCTCCGCGTACATACGGCGCATGCCGTCCTGCACGATCACCGCCAGCTCATAGGCGAAGGTCGGGTCGTAGGCGATGCAGTTGGGCACGTTGGCGGCCATCATCAGGCTGTGGCCGTCGTCGTGCTGCAGGCCCTCGCCGGCCAGCGTGGTACGCCCGGCCGTCGCCCCCATCAGGAAGCCGCGGGCACGCATGTCGCCGGCGGCCCAGATCAGGTCGCCGATACGCTGGAAGCCGAACATCGAATAGAAGATGTAGAACGGCACCATCGCCACGCCATGCGTGGAATAGGACGTGGCCGCCGCGATCCAGGAGGACATGGAGCCGGCCTCGTTGATCCCCTCTTCCAGGATCTGGCCCTTCTTGTCCTCCTTGTAATACATCACCTGGTCCTTGTCCTGCGGCTCGTAGAGCTGGCCGACCGAGGAGTAGATCCCCAGCTGGCGGAACAGCCCTTCCATGCCGAAGGTACGCGCCTCGTCGGGCACGATCGGGACGATGTTCTTGCCGATCTTCTTGTCGCGCGCGAGCAGGGTCAGCAGGCGCACGAAGGCCATGGTGGTGGACATCTCGCGCTCGCCGGAGGCCTCCAGCAGACCGTTGAAGGCGTCCAGCCCCGGGATCTCCAGCGGGGTGGCCAGCGGGCGACGCACCGGCAGGTAGCCACCGAGGTCCTTGCGCCGCTCGTGCATGTACTTCATTTCTTCGGAGTCGGGGTCCGGCTTGATGTACTCGGCCTTCTCCACCTGCTCGTCGGAGAGCGGGATGTTGAAGCGGTCGCGGAACTGCTTCATGTCGTCCGCGTCCATCTTCTTCTGGCTGTGGGTGCGGTTCTGCGCCTCGCCCGCCGATCCCATGCCGTAGCCCTTCACGGTGTGCGCGAGGATCACGGTCGGCTGGCCCTTGTGCTCGGCCGCCGCCTTGTAGGCCGCATAGACCTTGACCGGATCATGGCCGCCGCGGTTGAGGCGCCAGATGTCCTCGTCGGACATGTTGGCCACCATGCGCTTGAGCTCGGGGTACTTGCCGAAGAAGTGCTCGCGCACGTAGGCGCCGTCGCGCGACTTGTAGTTCTGGTAGTCGCCGTCGACCGCCTCCATCATGCGTTTCTGCAGCAGCCCGTCGGTGTCCTTGGCCAGCAGCGGGTCCCAGTAGCGCCCCCACAGCACCTTGACCACGTTCCAGCCGGCGCCGCGGAAGATCGCCTCCAGCTCCTGGACGATCTTGCCGTTGCCGCGCACCGGACCGTCCAGACGCTGCAGGTTGCAGTTCACCACCCAGGTCAGGTTGTCCAGCTTCTCGCGCGAGGCCAGCGTGATCGCGCCCAGGGTCTCCGGCTCGTCCACCTCGCCGTCGCCGACAAAGCTCCAGACGCGACGGTTCTCGGTCTGCGCCAGGCCGCGATCCTGCAGATAGCGCATGAAGCGCGCCTGGTAGATGCTCATGATCGGGCCCAGGCCCATGGACACGGTCGGGAACTGCCAGAAGTCCGGCATCAGCCACGGGTGCGGATAGGACGAAAGCCCCTTGCCATCCACCTCGCGGCGGAAGTGGTCCAGCTGCTCCTCGGTCAGGCGACCTTCCATGAACGCGCGGGCGTAGATCCCCGGCGAGGAGTGCCCCTGGGCAAACAGCAGGTCGCCACCATGATCGTGCGACGGGGCATGCCAGAAGTGGTTGAAGCCGACGTCATAGAGCGTCGCGGCGGATGCAAAGGTCGCGATATGCCCGCCCAGCTCGGCCGAGACGCGGTTGGCCTTGACCACCATCGCCATCGCGTTCCAGCGGATATAGGAACGGATGCGGTGCTCCACCGCGCCGTCGCCCGGATACTCGGGCTCCAGGTGCGTGGGGATGGTGTTCACGTAGGCGGTATTGGCCGAATACGGGAGGTAGGCCCCGCTGCGGCGCGCCTTGTCGACCAGACGTTCCAGCAGGGCGTGCGCCCGTTCGGGGCCGTCGGTCTCCAGCACGGAGGCCAGGGCGTCAATCCACTCCTGGGTCTCCTGCGGGTCGATATCGTGTTCGGTCGCGTTCGGGTCCATGCGTCTACCCCTGAAAACGGGTTGGGAATCAGGATGCCATCACGGCTCCAGGCCACCGGGCGGGCGGGCATTTGCTACCATGCGCCGGTGTTGGGCGGGCATAAAAGGCGCAAGTATCCCGACTGTGCCGCCAACAGGTCAAGCGAAAGCCGCCTATGGCGCCGATCTTCGGGGAAATCTGCGGTAAAAGCCGCAAACATCAAGAAAGCCCGCCCTTGTGCCGCCAACACCCGCGAATACCGCCCGCCGCCCCCATTCAGGACCGAGTACACCGATGGCCGAACCCGTCCAGCTGGACCCGCAGCACCGCCCCATGGCAAACCGATTTCGCGGCTTTCTGCCCGTCGTCGTGGATGTCGAGACCGGGGGCTTCGATTGCCGCCGCCACGCCCTGTTGCAGGTGGCGGCCGTATTCCTGCGCCGCGACGAAAACGACCACCTGGTGCGCGACCGCACCGTCAGCCTGCATGTGCGTCCCTATGAAGGGTCGGAGATGGATCCGAAGTCGCTGGAGGTGAACGGGATCGACCCCTACCACCCGCTGCGCGCGGCCTACCCCGAAGATCAGGCCATGGGCCGGCTGTTCAGCGAGGTCCGGCGGGAGGTAAAGATCAACCACTGCAAGCGGGCGATCCTGGTCGGGCACAATGCCCACTTCGATCTCGGCTTCGTGCATACCGCCGCCGAGCGCTGCGGGATCAAGCGCAACCCGTTCCACCCATTTTCCAGCCTGGACACCGTGTCCCTGGCCGCATTGGCGTTCGGCCAGACGGTCCTGGCACGGGCGGCCGATGCCGCAGGGCTCGGATGGGATGCGGAGGCCGCCCACAGCGCGGCCTTCGATGCGGAAAAGACGGCGGACATCTTCTGCCAGATCGCGAACCGCTGGCAGGACGGGGTCGGAGTGCCGCAGAACGCCCTGCGCCTGCCCGACCCGGAAGAGCTGCCGCCGGGGAGCTGACGGAAACACTCGCCCCGCGACCATCCCTGAAGATCGCCACGGCGCTGCGCACCTCGCGATGACACAGCCCCAACCCCGTCATTGCGAATCCCGAACGGGGCGAAGCAATCTCGCAACGCTGGCACGACAGCGGGATCCGGTGGTTGCATCAGGGGGTCGCAACGGCCCCTTGCGGGGCCTCGCGATGACGGTTTTAGGGTGTGTGGCAGCCCTTCGGGCTGCCACACCGCGTGCTTTAACTCGCGGCGCGCTTGGCGTGGGCCTCGTCGACCGCCTTTTTCAGTTCGCCGCTTTCGAACATCTCGAGGGTGATGTCGCAGCCACCGATCAGTTCGCCATCCACATAGACCTGCGGGAAAGTCGGCCAGTCGGCGAAGCGCGGCAGGTTCTGCATGACTTCCTGATCCGCGATCACGTTCACGTAGGCAAACTCCTGCTCGCAGCGCTTGAGCGCTTCGACCGCGCGGCTGGAGAACCCGCACATCGGGAACTGCGGCGTGCCCTTCATGAAGATCACCACCGGATTGTCTTCCACCTGCTGGCGGATGCGGTCCATTACGTCCATCGAAGTACTCCCAAAGATTCGGTGCAAAACAGGGCGGGCACCAGCGGCACCGCGCCCGATCATCAATTCGCAGTGTAATGCTCAGACATTGAAGCGGAAATGTACCACGTCACCTTCGTGCATTAGGTATTCCTTACCCTCCAGGCGCCATTTCCCGGCGTCCTTCGCACCCTGCTCGCCATTGTTCGCGACGAAGTCGTCATAGCCCACCACTTCGGCTCGGATGAAGCCGCGCTCGAAATCGGTGTGGATGACGCCCGCGGCCTGCGGCGCGGTGGAACCCCGACGTACGGTCCAGGCGCGGACCTCTTTCTCGCCGGCGGTAAAGAAGGTCTGCAGGTCCAGCAGCCGGTAAGCGGTACGGATTACCCGATCCAATCCTGGCTCCTCAAGCCCCAGATCGGCCAGGAATTCGACCCGTTCCTCTGGGTCCAGCACGGCGATCTCCGCCTCGATGGCTGCACAGACGCTGACCACCTCGGCGCCCTCCTCGGCCGCCTTGGCCTGCACCGCCTCGACCATCGCGTTGCCGCCGGCCAGCGAAGCCTCGTCGACGTTGGCGATATACATTAACGGCTTGATCGTCAGCAGGTGCAGATCATAGAGCAGGCGCCGCTCGTCCTCGTCCAGATCCTGGGCCCGCGCCGGGACCCCCTGATCCAGGCCGGCCGCGACCTTCTCGGCTGCCTTCAGCTGCGCGATGGCCGTCTTGTCCTGCGACTTCGCCGCGCGCGCCAGGCGGGTCAGCGCCTTGTTGGCGGTTTCGAGGTCCGCCAGCATCAACTCGGTGCTGATGGTCTCGATATCGGCCAGCGGATCGACCTTGCCGGCCACATGCACGATGTCGTCGTCCTCGAAACAGCGCACCACCTGGGCGATCGCATCCGTCTCGCGGATATGGGCCAGGAACTGGTTACCCAGCCCCTCGCCCTGCGCGGCACCGGCCACCAGACCGGCGATGTCGACGAACTCCACCGTCGTGGCCAGCGTACGCTCGGGCTTCACGATCTCGGTGAGTCGCGCCAGGCGCGGATCCGGCACCTCCACCACTCCCACGTTCGGGTCGATGGTGCAGAACGGGTAGTTCTCCGCGGCGATCTCTGCGCGGGTCAGGGCATTGAACAGGGTCGACTTGCCGACATTCGGCAGGCCGACGATCCCGCACTTCAGGCTCATCGGGTTTCCTCGGATGTTGCGTGGGCCGCCTTCGACCCGCCGCCATGCAGATTGCGTACAGCCTCGTCCCAGCGCCCGGCAATCAGCGCCGGCACCTGGTCCAGCGCGGCATCGATGGCATCCTCGATCGCACGCGCATCGTCCCGACCGGGACGGTCCAGCACGAACGGGACGACGTCGTCGCGGTGCCCGGGGTGACCGATACCCAGACGCAGACGCGCATAGTTTGGCCCGCCCATATGGCGATGCAGGTCGCGCAGACCATTGTGACCGCCATGCCCGCCGCCCATCTTCAGGCGCGCGACACCGGGGTCCAGGTCGAGCTCGTCATGCACCACGAGAATCTCTTCCGGCGCAATACGATAGAAATCCGCGCACTTGCGCACCGGGAGACCACTCTTGTTCATGAAGCTCATGGGCTTGAGCAGCCAGCAGTCGCCCTCGGGCAGGGTCAGCCGCGCCCCTTCGCCATCGAAGCGGCTCTCGCTACGGAACTCGGTGGAATAGCGCCGAGCCAGGGCATCCACAAACCAGAAGCCCGCGTTATGCCGGGTCTCGGCATAACGCGGGCCCGGATTGCCCAGCCCGACGATCAGGCGAATCGCCATGGGTCAGAAGGGCTCAGGAATGGCCGTGAGGCTTATTCCTTGTCCTCGGACTCGCCTTCGTCGCCGGAGGCTGCCTCTTCGCCACCCTCGGCCTCGGCGGCTTCGACTTCCTCGCCGTCTTCCTCTTCGGCCTTCGCGGCACGCGGGAGCAGGACACTGACCACGGCGTAGTCGTAGTCATCGCCATGCATCAGGGCCACGCTCTCCACACCCTTCGGCAGTTTCAGCTCGGAGATGTGGATGGTGTCACCGACGTCCATCTCGGCCACATCGATGTCGATGGACTCGGGCAGGTCGCCCGGCAGGCACTCGACTTCGATGTCGTTCAGCATACGGCTGACCATGCCACCACCCAGCTTCACGCCCTTGCACTCTTCCTCGTTGTGGAAGTGCAGCGGCACATGCACGCGGATCGGCTGGTTCGCGGACACACGCAGCAGGTCAACGTGATAGATGGTCGGCTTGAACGGGTGACGCTGCACGTCGCGCAGGATCGCCTTCTCGCTCTTGCCATCCAGCTTGACCGTCAGGATGTGCGAGTAGAACGCATCATGCTTCAGGTTGTGCACCATCGCGTTGTGGTCGAGGGTGATCGGCTGCGCGTCATTCTCGCCACCGTACAGGATGGCGGGCAGCTTGCCGGCGCGACGCAGGCGGCGGCTCGCACTCGATCCCTGCTCGTCCCGCTTTTCGGCTTCAATGGTAAAACTCATGCTCATCGTTGCTTTCTCCAAATGAACACGCCTCATCCGCGACCAGATGAGGCGTGAGGTTGGGGGACAATCCCCCGAAATCGTGGCGCCAGTATCGCCTTGCGCCCAGGGCGTCAGCCCACAACGCGTCAATCTACAAACAGCGAACTGACCGACTCCTCGCGGTTGATCCGGCGAATGGTCTCGGCCAGCATCTCCGCCACTGACAGCTGCCGGATCTTCGCACAGGCCTGGGCATTCGGCTGCAGGGCCAGGGTATCAGTCACCACCAGCTCGTCCAGCGCCGAACCGTTAATGTTATCAATTGCCGCACCAGAAAGCACGGGGTGCGTGGCATAGGCGCTCACCGACGCTGCACCGTGCGCCTTCAGGGCCTTGGCCGCCTGACACAGCGTGCCGGCAGTATCCACCAGGTCGTCGATGATGATGCAGGACTTGTCGCGCACATCACCGATGATATGCATCACCTCGGACTCGTTCGCACGCGGACGGCGCTTGTCGATGATCGCCAGATCGGCATCGTCCAGGCGCTTGGCGATCGCGCGCGCGCGCACGACACCGCCGACGTCCGGCGAAACCACGGTCAGATTGCCGGAGACGTGCCGCCAGACGTCGCCCAGCAGCACCGGCGAGGCATAGATGTTGTCCACCGGGACGTTGAAGAAGCCCTGCACCTGATCCGCATGCACATCGATGGTCAGCACGCGATCGGCACCCACCGCCTCGATCATGTTCGCGACCACCTTGGCCGAGATCGGCACCCGCGCCGAGCGCACCCGGCGGTCCTGGCGGGCATAGCCGAAATACGGGATCACGGTGGTAATACGGCCAGCCGAGGCGCGCCGCAGCGCGTCCACCATGATGACCAGCTCCATGATGTTCTCGTTGGTCGGTTGCCCGGTCGGCTGGATCAGAAAAACGTCGCGCCCGCGAACGTTCTCCAGGATTTCGACCTGCACCTCTCCATCGCTGAAGCGCCCCACAATCGCCTTGCCCATCGGCAGGCCCAGGTGCTCGGCGACGCTCTGCGCCAGGCGGGGGTTCGCGTTCCCCGCGAAGACCATCATTCGGCTCTTGTCGACCACGGTTTTTTCCGGTCTGGGTGGTGCGGAACGGGCGGCCAAGCCGCCTGACTCCAACAATGGACCCCGGCTTGGCGTCGGGGCTTGTAGTGTATGGCTGGGCTGGCAGGATTACGGCGCTTCGCGCCGCCCTTCGGGCCGCCGCCTGCAGTGGCGCTCTCTCGCGGCTGCGCCGCTCGAGTCGAACCCGGTTCTCATCCTGCCGGCCCTTTGGCCGGTGCCGCGGCGCCGAGCGCCGCGGGTTTCGTTGTATGGCTGGGCCGGCAGGATTCGAACCTGCGCATGACGGGATCAAAACCCGTTGCCTTACCGCTTGGCTACGGCCCAATTACTCGTTGTTGCCTGCCTCGACCCTGCCCGGGTCCCGCTTCCGGAACCGATGGCGGATCGGCTGCCGCCGATCCGGGCCGGCAGGATGATGGCGCTACGCGCCACCCTTCGGGCCGTCACCTGCGGCGACGGTCGGTCGCGGCTGCGCCGCTCGCGTCGAACCTGCGCATGACGGGATCAAAACCCGTTGCCTTACCGCTTGGCTACGGCCCAATTGCTCGTTGTTGCCTGCCTCGACCCTGCCCGGGTCCCGCTTCCGGAACCCATGGCGGATCGGCTGCCGCCGATCCGGGCCGACAGGATGATGGCGCTGCGCGCCACCCTTCGGGCGCCACCTGCGGTGGCGTGCTCTCGCGGCTGCGCCGCTCGGGTCGAACCTGCGCATGACGGGATCAAAACCCGTTGCCTTACCGCTTGGCTACGGCCCAATTGCTCGTTGTTGCCTGCCCCGACCCTGCCCGGGTCCCGCTTCCGGAACCCATGGCGGATCGGCTGCCGCCGATCCGGGCCGGCGGGATGATGGCGCTGCGCGCCACCCTTCGGGCGCCACCTGCGGTGGCGTGCTCTCGCGGCTGCGCCGCTCGGGTCGAACCTGCGCATGACGGGATCAAAACCCGTTGCCTTACCGCTTGGCTACGGCCCAATAACTCGTTGTTCGGCACCCTCGGCGGCGCCCCTGCCCGGGAGCCACTGCCGCAGGGGCGAGACATTCGTCAGCGACGTCACCCAGCTCCGCCACGGTCTGGGCTGTGCGGCCTGCGCCTGGCGGGCGGCGGCCTTGTTCGGGAACATCCCGAATATACAGCCCCCGGTGCCGCTCAGCCGCGCGCGCTCCGTTTGCCCGCCCATCCAGTCCAGCGCCTCGCCAATGGCGGGGTACTGCCGGCGAACCAGCGGCTCGAAGACATTACGAAAGCGCGCGGCATCGATTTCGGGCGAAATTGTCTCGGCGGGACAGTCGCGTGTCAATTCCGCCGCGCCAAAGATGGGGCCGGTGGCGACCGAAACCCCGGGGTCCAGCAGCAGCAACCAGGCCAGATCGGGCTCCACCGGCACCAGGCGATCCCCCACGCCTTCGGCCCAGGCCGCCCGGCCGCGCACAAACACCGGCACATCGGCCCCCAGTCCCAATCCGATCGCGGCCAGCTCATCCTCCGACCGCCCGAGGTCGAACAGATGGTTCAGTGCCACCAGCGTGGTCGCGGCATCGGAGCTGCCCCCACCCAGGCCGCCCCCGATCGGGATGCATTTATCGAGGTGCACCCGCACGCCAAACGGTGAACCGGCGGCATCCGCCAGCGCCCGCGCGGCACGGAGGCACAGGTTGTTGTCCCCGTCGACTCCCTCGGTCGACATTTCGAATCGCCCCCGCTCCAGCGGTTCGAAACGCAGCGAATCCGCCAGCCCGACAAACTGAAACACGCTCTGCAGCTCATGGTAACCATCGGGACGGCGCCCCGTGATATGCAGAAATCGGTTGATCTTGGCCGGCGCAGGGAAGGCCACATCGAAATCGCCGTTCATCGCGTCGCCATGTGCCAGTTGGCGATTCGCACGCGCAGTTCCACGCCCTCGCGCTCGAGGTCCATGCGCACCGGCAGCGCCATGCCGTCAACCTCATCGAACTCGCCGAACTCGATCACCCAGCCGGACTGCTCGATGCGCCGGGGCAAGCCGTCCTCGTCCGTCTCGAGATCGTAATCGGCGCCCGGCGCGAGCAGACCTCGCACCCAGTAGCGCATGCCGGACACCGGTATCGACTCGTTCGTCAGGTAGGCGACCAGGGCATCCGGGTCCTCGGCCTGATACTGCTCGCCGGCCCGTGTCACCAGCACCGCGGGTTGATCCGGGGCCAGCGTCAGGCGGCCACCCCCGCGCCCCATCGGGCCGGACAGGTCGAGGACATGGCGCTCCTGCTGCACGCGCCAGTTCAGCTGCGCGGACCAGTACTCCGTCTCGGTGGAGAGCCCCAGACGGGCCGCCAGGCGCCACTCGTCAAAGGCTTTCACGACTTCGGCGCGCTCGTCGAAGGCCTGCCGTGCAGCGGGATCTTCAGTACGGGGCATTGGGGCCGTACAACCGATCAGCACCAGCGCCACGACGACACCCGACACCCAGCGGGTCACTCCCGCCCACGAGGGCGCACGGGACTCTGGGGATCCAGACAACATCACTCGAGGAGTTCGTCACGCACCCGCAGCAGGCGCTCGTGATCCGGCTCGCGCTCCAGCGCCGCCTCCAGAATGGAGCGTGCCTCGTCGCGTTCGCCCCGCTCCCAGAGCACCACGGCGAGGTTGCTCGCGATCTCGCCGTCGTCGGAGAGATCGTAGGCGCGACGCAGGAAGTCCTCGGCCTCGTCCAGCCGCCCGAGGCGATAGAGGACCCAGCCATAGCTGTCGATGATCGCTGCGTCGTCGGGCTCCTGCGCGTAGGCCCGTTCGATCAGGTCCAGCGCTTCCTCGTAGCGGTCGGTGCGGTCCGCCAGCGTATAGCCCAGCGCATTCAGCGCGGCGACGTTCTCCGGATCGTTGTCCAGGATCGCGCGAAAATCCGCCTCGGCGGCCTCGATGTCATCCTGGCGCTCGTGCACCAGGCCGCGCATGTACAGCAACCGGGTATCGCCGGGGAACTGCACCAGTCCCCGATTCAGGCGTTCGCGCGCCGCCGTGTACTCGCCCTTTTCACGCAGCAGGTTCGCCTCGCCAACATAGGCACGTCGGGCAAGCTCGGTATCCGGACCCTGCTGCATCTGCTCGAAGCGCTCGCGCGCGGCCGACTCGCCCTCGATCTCCAGCGTCATGCGCGCCGCGCGCAGGCGGGCATCATCGGCGTGGCCGCCACCCCCGACCCGCTCGTAGGCCTGGCGCGCGCCTTCCGGGTCGTCTTCCATCTCGTGCAGCCGCCCCAGGTAGTAGGCAATGTCGTCCTCGCGCTCGCCCAGGGCGTCCAGACGCTCCAGATAGGTCCGGGCCGGCCCCAGTTGTTCGGCCTCGAGGTTCATCAGTGCCAGGGCCAGCAGCAGCTGCACATCCTCCGGGTCCTGCTCGACCAGGCGGTCCATCTCTTCGCGCGCCATCTCGCGATCATCGTGCTCCGCCAGCATACGGGCATAGCCAAAACGGGCCTCGCGGCTCTCCGGATGGTTGGCCACCGTCGCGCGCAGCTCCTCCAGCGCCTCGTCGGACTGCCCCGCCTCGTCCAGGGCGCGGGCGCGCAGCAGCCGCAAAGACACGGATTCCGGGAAGCGCTCCACACCCCGCGCGGTCGCCTCCAGTGCCGGATCGCCGGGCGCGAAGCGCAGTGCCGCCTCGGCAAATACGCGATGCACACCAACGTCGTCCTGACGCTGATCCGTCAGCTTTTCCAGGGCCTCCAGCGCGGCCTCGCGGTTGTGTGTCTGCCCGACAACCGCGCCAAGCGCCGCGTAGGGGTCTCCACCCTGCACGGCCTGCAGGTCGATCACCGTTCCCATTTGCTCGGCAGCCGGATCCGGCTGCCCGAGGTCCAGACGCAGCACCGTGGACAACTGCAGGGCATCCAGGCTCTCCGGTGCCAGCTGGCGCCAGCGCTCGGAAGACTGCAGGGCCTGGTTGCGATCCCGGGCGAACAGCGCAATGCGGGTGGCCCGTTCGGCGATGGCCGGGTCGTCGCTGAGCAGGGCCGCGGCGCCGTAGTAGCGCGCGGCCTCTTCGTACTGCCCGGAGCGCACGGCGATCTCGCCGACCAGCACCCCCAGCATCAGGGCCGCTTCCGGGTCCTGCGCCGGCATGATCGGGAGGATCACGGGGCGATCCGTCTCCAGGGCCTCGCCCTCCGAGGCGCCCAGGGGCATGTGGGCGCAGCCCACCAGCACGAGCGCGGCCAGTGCCACAAAAAGGGGTCGAATCATTTCGGGTCCGATCGGATTACTCCATTTCATGAACAGTGAGACTCGAGCGCGAGCGTGTACGTTACTCAGTGTTCCCCTAGTGGGACGCTCGCCGTGCGCCGCGGTTCCAAACCGGCAACCGTGCGGCACAGCGGCTGGACACTGTAACGGACGGCACGGGCCAGTACACTACGCTCCCACCACCAAGGGAATGCACTCCTCTCCCGGTGGCTTGTATGTTTTGGGGGCCTTTTCCGGGCATTTGCGGCACAATAGCGTCAGCATGCTGTTCACTCTTGGTATCAATCACAAGACCGCCCCGGTCGCGATCCGCGAACGGCTGTCGGTGAATGAAAGCCAGCTCGGCGAGGCTCTGCACTCGCTGCGCTCGGGCGTCCTGTTGCCAGAAACCGCGATCCTGTCGACCTGTAACCGCACCGAGGTGTATTTCCGCGAGGGTGGCAAGCAGTCGGAACACCGCGTTCTCGACTGGCTGGGCGGCTACCACGGCATTGACCGCGACGAACTCAGGCCCTACCTCTACCTGCACCACGACGGCTCGGCGGTACGCCACACCCTGCGCGTGGCGAGCGGCCTGGACTCGCTGGTCCTCGGCGAGCCCCAGATTCTCGGGCAGATGAAAACGGCTTACCAGCATGCCCACGACGCCGGCACGCTGGGCCGCTCGCTGGAGCGCCTGTTCCAGCATGCCTTTGCCACCGCGAAGGACGTGCGCACGCAGACCGCGATCGGCCAGAGCGCCGTCTCGGTGGCCTTTGCCGCGGTCTCGCTGGCGCGCCAGATCTTTGGCGACCTGAAGCCGCTGACCGCGCTGGTGATCGGTGCCGGGGAGACGATCGAACTGGCGCTGCAGCACCTGTCCGGCCACGGGATCGGACGGGTGATCGTGGCCAACCGCACCGAGGAGCGCGCCCAGGCCGTAGCCGAACGGTTCGACGGCGAGGCGATCAGCCTGAACCAGTTGCCGGATCGCCTGGCCGAGGCCGACATCGTGATCTCGTCGACCGCCGCACCGCTGCCGATCCTCGGCAAGGGGGCAGTGGAGCGTGCCCTGCGCAAGCGCCGGCACAAGCCGATGTTCATGGTCGACATCGCCGTCCCACGCGACATCGAACCCGAGGTCGGCCAGCTCGAGGACGTCTACCTCTATACAGTGGACGACCTCCAGGAAGTGATCGACGAGAACATGGCCTCGCGCCAGGCCGCCGCCGCACAGGCCGAGGAGATCATCACCCAGCGCGCCAGCGAATTCATGCGCTGGCTGCGCGCCCGCGACTCTGTCGACAGCATCCGCCAGCTGCGTCAGCGCGCCGAGGCCGTCAAGGCCGAATCCCTGGCCAGGGCCGAGGCGATGCTGCGCGCCGGCAAGTCGCCGGAAGAGGCCATGCAACTGCTGGCCCACAGCCTGACCAACAAGCTGATGCACGCCCCCTGCAAGTCGCTGAACACCGCCGCCCACGAGGGCGACGCGCGCCTGCTCGATGCCGCCCACCGGCTGTTCCAGCTGCCCAGCCCGGAAGACGATCCCGGCCACGACCCCGAATCCGGCTCCCGTTCGTGAAGGCCTCGTTCCGCAACAAGCTCGAGGGCCTGGCCGAGCGCCATGCCGAGATCGCACAACTGCTGGCCACCCCGGACGCCGCCGAAGACGCCGATCAACTGCGCCGGCTGTCACAGGAATACAGCCAGCTCGAGCCCGTCGCCGAAGCCTGGAAGGCCTGGCACGACAACCAGGCCGCGCTGGAAGAGGCCCGCGCGATGCTCGCGGAGGATGACCCAGAGTTGCGCGCAATGGCCGAGGCCGAGATCGAGACCCTGGCGGACCAGGCCGAGGCACTGGAGGCCGAGCTCCATCGTCACCTGATCCCGAAGGACCCGCACGACAATGCCAACGTGTTCCTCGAGATCCGCGCCGGCACCGGCGGCGACGAGGCCGCGATCTTCGCCGGCGACCTGCTGCGTATGTACACCCGCTACGCCGAGCAGCAGAACTGGAAACTGGAGATCCTCAGCGCCAGCGAGGGCGAGCACGGCGGTTACCGCGAGGTAATCGCGCGCCTGGCCGGCCAGGGCGCCTACTCGCGACTCAAGTTCGAATCCGGCGCCCACCGTGTGCAGCGCGTCCCCGAGACCGAATCCCAGGGCCGCATCCACACCTCGGCCGCCACCGTCGCCATCCTGCCGGAGCTGGACGAGGTCGAGATGCCGGATATCAACCCGGCCGACCTGCGCGTGGACACCTTCCGCGCCTCCGGGGCCGGTGGCCAGCATGTCAACAAGACCGACTCCGCGGTCCGCCTGACTCACCTGCCGACCGGCATCGTGGTCGAGTGTCAGGAAGAACGCTCGCAGCACAAGAACCGCGCCAAGGCGATGACCTACCTCGCCGCCCGTCTGTTCGAGGCCGAGCGCGAGGCCCAGGCCGCCGCGCAGAGCGCCGAGCGCAAGAGCCTGGTCGGCAGCGGCGACCGCTCCGAGCGCATCCGCACCTACAACTTCCCACAGGGCCGCGTGACCGACCACCGCATCAACCTGACCCTCTACAAGCTCGAACAGGTGATGGCCGGCGACCTCGACCCGGTGATCGACCCGCTGATCCACGAATACCAGGCCGAGCAGCTCGCCACCCTGTCCGAGGGCTGATCCGGAGTGACCACCACGCTGGACGCCCTGCTGCGCGAGTTGCGCGACCGTCTGCAGGCAGCCGGATCGGAAGAACCGGGGCTCGAGGCCCGCCTGCTGCTTGGCGCGGCGACCGGCCTCGACACCAGCGCCCTGATCGCCCGCGGACTTGAGGCACCCACCGCGTCGCAGCGCGAACGCGCCGACGCCCTGTGCAGACGCCGTGAGACGGGCGAGCCGATCGCCCACATCCTCGGCCGTCGCGCCTTCTGGACCCTCGATCTCGGGATCTCCCCCGCCTGCCTGATCCCGCGCCCGGAGACCGAACTGCTGGTGGAACGGGCAATCGCGGCCATTGACGCCTGCGAGCGAGCGCATCCCCGGGTACTGGATCTGGGCACCGGCAGCGGCGCGATCATCCTTGCGCTGAAGGCGGAACGCCCGGCCATTGAGGCCGTCGCCACCGACCGCAGCCCGGACGCCCTGCGCCAGGCCCGCGCCAACGCCGACGCCCTGGGACTGGACGTGGCCTTCCTGCAGGGGACGTGGCTCGACCCGTTCAAGCCCAGCGACGCCTTCGACGTGATCGTCAGCAACCCGCCCTACATCGCGCCGGACGACCCCCACCTGACCCGCGGCGACCTGCGCTTCGAGCCGCGGGAAGCGCTGGCCGCGCCGGAAGCCGGGCTTGGCGACCTGTACACCATCATCGATACCGCACTCACCCACCTGCTCCCGGGCGCCCCGCTGCTGCTGGAGCACGGGTTCGATCAGGCCCGCGACGTTCGGGTCTGCATGGAACAGGAGGGCTATCGCGAGGTGCAGAGTTTGCGTGATCCCGCCGGACACGAGCGCATCACGATTGGGGTACACGCATAAAAAAGGTTCATCGAAGGATACCGGGGAGGTATTCGTGCGCTGAAGGGCATCGTAATCTCGCGTGGAGCCGGGTTGGACACGGGAGAGGGGGATGCTGGACAAGAAGACGCTGCAGAAGCTGGGCGGCTGGGAAGGCTATCGGCTGGAACGTGCGGTATGGCCGGACGAGGCGGGCGGCACGCTGGAGTTGCACCTGAAGCCGACGCGGCAGTGGATGCACTGCGAACGCTGCGGCCACCGGACGCGTCAGGTGCACGAGACGACGCTGCGGCGGGTTCGGGATCTTCCCCTGTTCGAGTACCGGGTGGTGCTGGTGGTGCCGCGTCGCCGGGTGTGGTGCGAGCACTGCGGTGGTCCGCAGCTGGAGCGGCTGAGTTGGCTGGGGCGCTATCAGCGGCTGACCAACCGTCTGGCGGATGCCTGCAGTCAGTTGCTGCGTTCGGCCAGCATCCAGGCGGTGGCGGCCTTCTATGGCCTGGGTTGGCATACGGTGAAGACGGTGGACCGGCATCGGCTGGCGGCTTCGTTGCTGGAGCCGGACTGGGCGTCGATCCGCTATCTGGCGATGGACGAGTTCGCCCTGCACAAAGGCCACCGCTATGCCACGGTGGTGATCGAGCCGATCCGGCGCCAGGTGCTGTGGGTCGGGGAAGGCCGCTCGCGCGAGACCGCTCGGGCCTTCTTCGAGCAACTCCCCGAAGGCGTGCGCGAGCGCATCGAGGCGGTGGCGATCGACATGACCACGGCCTTCGAGCTCGAGATCCGGGCGCAGTGTCCCCGGGCCGAGATCGTCTACGACCTGTTCCATGTGGTGGCCAAGTACGGTCGCGAGGTCATCGACCGGGTGCGCGTCGACGAGGCGAAGCGTCTGGGCGAGGACCGTCGGGCCCGTCGCGTGATCAAGTCCAGCCGCTGGTTGCTGCTGCGTAACCGGGCGTCGCTGAACGCCGGCCAAGCGGTCCACCTGGACGAGTTGCTGCAAGCCAACCAGGCATTGCTGACAGTCTATCTGTTACGCGACGAGCTCAAGCGGCTCTGGTTCCAGCGCCGTCCGGAACAGACCTGGCAGGCCTGGCGACACTGGGTACAACAGGCACAGGAGAGCGGCATCCATGCCCTGCAGCGCTTCGCGCGGTTGCTGGAGCCCTATCTCCCCGGCATCGTCTCGCGCTGCCGGCATCGGCTGAACACCAGCGTCGTCGAAGGCATCAACAACACCATCAAGGTCATCAAGCGCCGCGCCTACGGCTACCGCGACCAGGACTACTTCTTCCTCAAAATCCGCGCCGCATTCCCCGGTAATGCTCGATGAACCATAAAAAAGCCCCGGCGCGAACGCCGGGGCCAACCGTGTGATGCGGGTAATGCCTAGAACGGCAGATGCAGGTGCAGGTTCATCGAACCACTGGGCGAGCGGTGCCGCGGGCGGCTGTGATAGTGGTGATGATGGTGCTCCTGGTAGCTGTAATAGTGCCCCCGCTTATGGCCCCGCCCACGGTTATGCGAGCGTTTGGAATACTTGTGGCCGCGATAGCCAGGGTGGCTGCGGGCATGCGGCGGGCCACCATAGTGGCCCGGACGATGATGCACATGCTGCAGGGCATCAGGGTCGAACGCTGCGGCACCGGTGTGCACAAAGCCGGAGACCGGCTGGGCCGCATGCGCCGGGGCCGTCAGGGCAAACGCCAGCAACGCCGCCGGCGCCAGGGCGATCATCATGCGTTTCATCGTGTACCTCCTTGAACTGCGCAACTGGCAGAATTGCCACGGTCCAGATTACGGACGCTTCCTGAACGGTTCCTAACCGAGCCACCCGAGGAGCGCGACCCCGGTTACACTTTTCCGGACTACATGACCAAGCCTTGACCCGATTCACACTGGAGAACGCCCCGTGGATGACCCGGAACTGCTGCGCTACAGCCGCCAGATCATGCTGCCCGGTGTCGGGGTCGAGGGGCAGCAGCGCCTGCAGGAGGCACATGCGGTCATCATGGGCCTGGGCGGGCTGGGTTCGCCGGTCGCGGCCTATCTCGCGGCCGCCGGGGTTGGGCGACTCACGCTCGTCGATCCGGATCACGTCGAGGTCACCAACCTGCAGCGGCAGATCCTGCACACCGATGCAGATATCGGTCGTGACAAGGTGGAGTCCGCGGCGCGGCGCCTGGCGGCGATGAATCCGAACTGCCGGGTCGAGACCCGCGCCGAACGCCTGGATGTGGATGCGATGACCACCCTGTTCGCGAAGGCCGATGTGGTCCTCGACGGCACCGACAACTTCGCCAGTCGGGGCGCGATCAACCGCGCCGCCGTTGCCAGCGGCACACCGCTGGTCTCCGGCGCGGTGATCCGCTTCGAGGGACAACTCACCACCTTCGACTACCGCGACCCCGAGGCCGCCTGCTACCACTGCCTGTATGGCGAGGGCGGCGGGGACGAGGACACCTGCGCGGCCAATGGCGTACTGGCCAGCCTCCCGGGCGTCATTGGCAGCCTGCAGGCCACCGAGGCATTGAAGCTGCTGATCGGGCTCCCGACCCTGAGTGGTCGGCTACTGATCGTCGATGCGACCAACATGCAGTTTCGCGAGATTCGTCTGCGCCGCGACCCTGACTGCCCGGTCTGCGGCCAGCGTCCGGCCTGAGTCAGGCGCTGGAACGGGATCGGAAGGCGATCACCTGGCCACGGGGGATACGCTGATCCTCCTGGGCCAGGGCAACGGTCAGACGGTCGGCCATGCAGGCCAGGGCGCGATTGGTGACCATGGTCGCCATGGAGTGATAAAGGCGCAGCTCGCAGGCCACCGGGCGATGCAGGTTATGACGGTGGGCGGCGCGGAAGGCCGTCCAGGCCACCACCGGCATGTCGTTGAGCACACGATCCACCACAACCCAGGCATCCGGCTGCAGGATCAAGTCCAGGTGCTTGAGAATCGGCAGGGGCAGACGGATCTCGGGGCCCAGCCGCCGCAGGGCCAGGGCCGCCTGGTTGTAATAGCGGGCCTCGACCTGCCATCCGGGCCGGGTATCCAGGGTGGGAATCTCGGTATGCCGGGAATACATGACCAGCCCCCCGCTAGGGAAACACTGCTGCCTTTGCTATCTCTATAGCAAAGACCGCCGCTCGGCGGGAAGATTCCGCGCCCGATGGTTCCGCAAGCGGTTACTGGCGCGTATCGGGTGTCGGCGGCTGGACCGTCTGGGTGGCACAGAGGGCCTCGGCGTCCACCGGGTCGAAGTGGTACTGCGCGTTGCAGAACTCGCAGGTCACCTCGATCTGACCCTGCTCCTCGATGATGCCGCGGATCTCGTCCTGCCCGAGACCACGCAGCGTCTCGGACACCCGTTCGCGCGAGCAGGGGCAGTGGAACTGGACCGGGGTCCCGTCGAACAGGCGCACGCGCTCCTCGGCGAACAGCCGGCCGAGCAGCGTGCCGGCATCCAGCTCCAGCATCTCCTCGGGAGTGGTGGTATCGGCCAGGATGTTCGCGCGGTTCCAGTCCTCGGGGTCACGCGTGACTGCATGACCACCCTCGCCCGGTACCGCCTGCAGGAGCATTCCGGCGGCTGACTGCTGATTGGCCGCGAGCCACAGCCGGGTGGGTAATTGCTCGGAACGCTCGAAGTAGACATTCATTGCATCCGCCAGGGTCTCGCCCTCGAGCTCGACCACGCCCTGGTAGCGCTCGCCGCCATCGCCCGGGTCCAGCGTCAGCATCAACCGGGCGTTATCGCCGGCACATTCCGCCAGCGTCGCGCCCTCCGGCGGGGTTTCACGAAAGCGGGCCAACCCGCGCAACCGTCCCTGCCCATCGGCCTGGGCCACGATCATGTGCACCGGACCGGTGCCGGTCACCTGCAAGATCAGCGAGCCATCAAACTTGAGTGTGGCGGCGGTCAGCGCCACGGCCGCGTAGGCCTGACCCAGCAGGTCGCGCACCACTGGCGGATACTCGTGGCGCTCCAGCAGGGCCTGCCAGGCGGCGTCCAGGTGCACCCATTCGCCACGCACCCCGGCCTCCTCCAGCATGAAGCGGTGCAGAGTGTCGGGTTCACGCATGGAATCCGCAGCCCTGCATCAGCCGTCCAGCTTGGCCTTCAGGCGCTCGTTCACCTGGGCCGGGTTGGCCTTGCCCTGGGTGGCCTTCATCACCTGGCCGACAAAAAAGCCGAACAGCTTGTCCTTGCCGCCGCGGTACTGTTCCAGCTGCTGCGGATTATTGGCCATCACCTCGTCGATGATCGCATCGATCGCCGCGGTATCGGTGATCTGCTTGAGCCCCTTGGCCTCGATCACGGTGTCAGCATCACCCTCGCCGTTCCACATCGCCTCGAAGACCTCCTTGGCGATCTTGCCGGAGATGGTCTCGTCCTGGATGCGGGCCAGCAGCCCGGCCAGGCCTTCTGCGTTCACCGGGGCGTCGGCCAGCTCAACCTCGGAGCGGTTCATCGCCGCGGAGAACTCGCCCATTACCCAGTTGGCGGCGAGCTTGGGCGCGCCGCAGCCGGCGGCCACGGCCTCGTAGAAGTCGCCCATCTCGCGTGCAGCGGTCAGCACACCGGCATCGTAGTCGGACAGACCGTACTGCTCGACAAAGCGGGCGCGCTTGGCACCCGGCAGCTCCGGCAACCGCTCGCGCATCTGGTTTACGAACGCGGCATCCACCACCACCGGCAGCAGGTCCGGATCGGGGAAATAGCGATAGTCGTTGGCCTCTTCCTTGGTGCGCATGGAGCGCGTCTCGTCGCGATCCGGATCGTACAGGCGGGTCTCCTGGACCACGCTGCCGCCACCCTCGATCACGTCGATCTGACGCTCGACCTCGTGATTGATCGCGCGCTCGACGAAGCGGAAGGAGTTCAGGTTCTTCAGCTCCGCGCGGGTGCCGAACTCGGTCTGGCCCTTGGGCCGGATCGAGACGTTCGCATCACAGCGGAAGCTGCCCTCCTGCATATTGCCATCGCAGATATCGAGATAGCGCACCAGCGAGTGCAGCTTCTTCATGTAGGCAACGGCCTCTTTCGCCGAACGCAGTTCCGGCTCGGAGACGATCTCGATCAGCGGGGTACCGGCACGGTTGAGGTCGATTCCGGTCATCGACTCGAAGCCCTCGTGCAGGCTCTTTCCGGCATCTTCCTCCAGATGCGCTCGGGTCACGCCGATGCGCTTGGTCGTGCCGTCCTCCAGCTCGATGTCCAGATGCCCCAACCCCACGATCGGCAGCTCGTACTGCGAGATCTGGTAGCCCTTGGGCAGATCCGGGTAGAAGTAGTTTTTACGCGCGAACACCGAGCGGGGGGTGATCTCGGCGTCGATCGCCAGCCCCAGCATCACGGCCTTCTCCACCGCGCCCTGATTCAGCACCGGCAGCACGCCAGGCATACCCAGGTCCACCGCGCAGGCCTGGCGGTTGGGCTCGGCGCCGTAGGCGGTCGGCGCCCCGGAGAAGATCTTGGAGACGGTGTTGAGCTGGGCATGAATCTCCAGCCCGATGACGGTTTCCCATTCCATGCGGCGATCCTCAGGCGAAGGCCGCCGGCACACGGGTGTGCCAGTCGGTTTCTTGCTGGTACTGGTGGGCGACGCCGAGCAGGCGCGCCTCGTCGAAATAGTTGCCAATCAGCTGCAGCCCCACCGGCAGGCCGTCGATCTCGCCGGCCGGCAGCGACATCGCTGGCAGGCCCGCGAGGTTCGCGGCAATGGTGTAGATGTCCGACAGGTACATGCTGACCGGGTCGGCCTTGGCGCCCAGCGCGAATGGCAGCTCCGGCGTAGTCGGGCCGAGCAGGACGTCGACGTCCTCGAAGGCGCTGCGGAAGTCGTCGGCGATGATGCGCCGGACCTTCTGTGCCTTCAGGTAGTAGGCGTCGTAGTAGCCGGCGGACAGCACGTAGGTGCCGACCATGATGCGGCGCTTCACCTCGTCGCCGAACCCCTCCCCGCGCGAACGGGTATAGAGGTCCATCAGATCCTCGGGGTTGTCGCAGCGGTGGCCGTAGCGCACGCCGTCGAAGCGGGCGAGGTTCGAGGAACACTCGGCCGGGGCGACCACGTAGTAGGCCGGCACCGACAGGTGGCTGTAGGGCAGGCTGACCTCGCGGATCTCGGCACCGCGGCCCTTGAGCACCTCGACGGCCGCGTCGATCACGCCACGCACCTTCTCGTCCAGGCCCTCGCCGAAGAACTCCTTGGGCAGGCCGATACGCAAACCCGTGAGGTCCTGGTTCAGACCGGCGGTGAAGTCCTCGGCCGGGCGCTCGACGCTGGTGGAGTCGCGCTCGTCGAAACCGGCCATGGCGTTCAGCATCAGACCGCAGTCCTCGGCGGTCACGGCCATCGGCCCACCCTGGTCGAGACTGGAGGCAAAGGCGATCATGCCGTAGCGCGACACGCGCCCGTAGGTCGGCTTGAGCCCGGTAATGCCGCAGAACGCGGCCGGCTGGCGGATCGAGCCGCCGGTATCGGTCCCGGTCGCCCCCGGCACCAGACGCGCGCCCACCGCCGCGGCGGAACCGCCGGAGGAGCCGCCCGGGACACGCTCGGTATCCCAGGGGTTACGCACCGGGCCGTAGAAACTGGTCTCGTTGGACGAACCCATCGCGAACTCGTCCATGTTGGTCTTGCCCAGCATCACCGCCCCGGCGGCGTTCATGCGCTCGACGACGGTAGCGTTGTAGGGCGAGATGAACGGATCGAGCATGCGCGAGCCGCAGGAGGTACGCACGCCCTCGGTGCAGAAGATGTCTTTCTGCGCGACCGGCACGCCGAGCAGCGGCGTCTGCTCGCCATTGGCCAGACGTGCATCGGCGGCATCAGCCTGCGCCAGCGCGGACTCGGCGGTCACGGTAATAAAGCTGTTGAGCTGGGGATCGAGGCGCTCGATCCGCTCCAGATACAGCTGAGTCAGCTCGCGCGAGCTGATCTCGCGGGCCTGAAGCTTGCGCACCCAGCCGGACAGGGTTTCCTGGGACATGGTTTCGGGAACTCTTGTCGAATAAAGCGTGATGAAATCGGCGAAATCGGCCAGCGGTGCCCGCGGCTTACTCGATCACGCGCGGCACCAGATAAAGCCCGCCCTCGACGGCCGGCGCAATCGCCTGAAAACCCTCGCGATTGTCGGGTTCAGTAACCGCGTCCGAACGCAGACGCTGTTCGGCATCCAGCGGATGGGCCATGGGTTCCACGCCCTCGATCGGGGCACCGTCGAGCTGCTCGACGAAGGCGAAAATATCGCTCAGACCGCCGGCAAACTCGCGGGCCTGCTCGTCGCTCATGGCCAGACGAGCGAGATGCGCGATGCGCTGAACTTCGGAAGCTTCTACAGACATGATCGGCAAGGATCCTGTATCAGTCGATGATGATGCGGAATGCGGCCGGCAAACTTACCACAAAGCCGTTATTGCCCAAACCCCGGGCAGTTGCTAGAGTCTCGGGCTTTCCCGCCCGACCATCAACGCAGGTTTCCTCTTCATGTTCAAACGCCTCCTGGGGTTGTTCTCCAACGACATCTCCATCGACCTCGGTACCGCCAACACCCTCATTTACATGCGCGGCCAGGGGATCGTCCTGAACGAGCCGTCCGTGGTCGCGATCCGGCAGGACCGCGGTCCGGGCGGCCCCCGTTCCATCGAAGCCGTGGGGATCGAGGCGAAGAAAATGCTCGGGCGCACGCCGGAGCACGTGGTGACGATCCGCCCGATGAAGGACGGCGTGATCGCTGACTTCACCACCACCGAAAAGATGCTGCAGTACTTCATCAAGAAGGTGCACGAGCGGCGGATCTTCCGCCCCAGCCCGCGGGTGCTGGTCTGCGTGCCCTGCGGCGCGACCCAGGTGGAGCGCCGCGCGATCCGCGAATCGGCGTTCGGCGCCGGCGCGCGCAAGGTGTACCTTCTGCAGGAGCCGGTGGCGGCCGCGATCGGTGCCGGCATCCCGCTGGACGAGGCGGTCGGCTCCATGGTGCTGGACATCGGCGGCGGGACTTCCGAGGTCGCGGTGCTGTCGATGAACGGCATCGTCTACTCGGAGTCCGTGCGCATCGGCGGCGACACCTTCGACGAGGCGATCATGTCGTATGTGCGCCGCAACTACGGCGTGCTGATCGGCGAGGCCACTGCCGAGCGCATCAAGCACGCGGTGGGCTCCGCCTATCCGGGCAAGGAACTGCTGGAGATCGAGGTCAAGGGCCGCAACCTGGCCGAGGGCGTGCCGCGTTCGTTCACGCTGAACTCCAACGAGATCCTCGAGGCCCTGCAGGACCCGCTGTACGGGATCGTCTCCGCCGTGCGCACCGCACTGGAACAGACCCCGCCGGAACTGGGCTCCGATGTCGCCGAGCGCGGCATCGTGCTGACCGGCGGCGGCGCGCTGCTGCAGCAGATCGATCGCCTGCTGATGGAAGAGACGGGCATCCCGGTAGTCATCGCCGACGATCCGCTGACCTGTGTGGCGCGTGGCGGCGGCCGCGTACTGGAGATGCTCGACGAGAAGCAGGTGGACTTCCTGTCCATGGAGTAGACTCCGGGCTGGATCGGGGGATGGGGCGTCGCCCCGCATCCTGGAAGTTTGGTGGGGCCCTTCCCATCGCACCTGCCAGCCGTGGCGCGCCCCTGACCCAATCACGACCCGCAACCGGAGGTTAAGCCATCAGCAAGCCGCTGTTCAGACTGGGTGTATCGCCCACTCTGCGCCTGCTCGCGGTGATCCTGCTGGGTGTGGCGCTGATGGCGCTGGATCACCGACTGAACGAGCTGCAGACGGTGCGCAACGCACTGTCCACGGTGGCCTACCCCCTGCAGGTTGCGGTCGATGCGCCGATCCGGGCAGGCAGCCGGCTGCTCGAATCCTTCACCAGCCGCGAAGACCTGATTACCGAGAACCGCATCCTGCGCGAAGAAAACGCGGAGCTGCGGGCCCGCCAGCTGCGCTTCGATGCACTGCAGATGGAAAACGACCGCCTGCGCGCCCTTCTGAATACCGCCGAGCGTGCACAAGAGCGCGTCGAGATCGCCAAGCTCCTGGCCGTGGACCTGGACCCCTTCCGCCAGCAGATCGTACTCAGCAAGGGCAACCGACACGGTGTATACCCGGGGCAGCCGGTCATCCACCCCGATGGCGTGATCGGACAGGTCCTGTCCACCCAAATGGTCAGCTCCACCGCGCTGCTGATCTCCGACCCCGGCCATGCCCTGCCTGTGCTCAGTGCCCGTACCGGTCTGCGTGGCATTGTCGTTGGCACCGGCAACCCGCGGCGCCTCGAAATGCGACACGTCCCGCCCCAGGAGGACATCGAGGAGGGCGATCTCCTGCTGACCTCCGGGCTCGGTGGACGTTTCCCGCCGGACTACCCGGTCGCCCGGGTGATCTCGGTCGAACGCCAGCCAGGGCAACCGTTTCTTGATATCCAGGCCGAGCCTCTAGCGGCCCTGGACCGCTCGCGTGAGGTCCTGCTGCTGTGGACCAGAGAACGTCCGGACGCGGACACCGATGCCCACCCGGAAGAAGAAGGGGAGACGACCGGGCGCGAAGCAGAACCGGAGGGCGAGGCCGATATGCCGGAGGCGGCTGACAACCCATGAACCGCGCGCTGGGCATCCCCTGGCTGATCGCCCTGACCCTGGTCGTCGCGCTGGCCCTGTCCATCGTGCCTATCCCCGATGCGCTGCCCCCGGCCCGGCCTGAATGGCTCCTGCTGGCGCTGGTGTACTGGATCATGGCCTTCCCCCAGCGCTTCGGGGTGCTGACGGCCTTTATCATGGGGCTGCTACTGGACGCCCTTTACGGCCAGTTACTCGGACAGAACGCCATCGCCCTGGCGGTGGTGGCGTACATCGTGCTGCAGATTCATCCACGCCTGCGGGTTTACCCCGTCTGGCAACAGACCATCGTGGTGGCCGTCCTCACAGCGCTGTACAAGCTCCTGGCCCTGTGGCCGCAGGGCGCGATTGGGCTGCCGCCCGGTAGCGCCTGGTACTGGGCGCCAGTGGCGACCAGCGCACTGGTGTGGCCGTTGATCTTCGTGCTGCTAAGGGATATGCGTCGGCGCTGGCTGCTCCACCTGAGCTGAACACCGTCCGCCCGTTCTGGTCGAACGCCCCCAAAAGCCACGCGTGCGCGAACGTGTACATTTTGATCAGTAGTTCACTAAAGAATGGAGAGACACACCATGGACCCGAAGACCCGTACCGAAATCGAGGCCGCCGTATTCCAGCGGCTGCTGCAACACCTGGATGAACGCAAGGATGTGCAGAACATCGACCTGATGAATCTCGCCGGCTTCTGCCGCAACTGTCTGTCCAAGTGGTACGTCGCGGCGGCCGAGGAACGCGGTGAGTCGATCGACTACGAGGGGGCCCGCGAGATTGTCTACGGCATGCCCTACAGCGAATGGAAGGAGCGCTACCAGAAGGAAGCAACCGCCGAGCAGAAGGCGGCATTCGAGGCGAGCCAGAAATCGAGCCATGCATGACCACGGGCTGATCGAGACGCCCGAGGCCCTGCAGGCGTTCCTCGATTCCATCGCCGGGACGGACTGGATCGCGCTGGACACCGAGTTCCTGCGCGAGAAGACCTACTACCCGCAGCTCTGTCTGGTGCAGGCCGCCACGCTGGATCAGCTCGCCTGCATCGACCCGCTGCGTCTCGACATCCAGCAGCTCGCCCCGCTGTTCCGGGACCCGGGCATTACCAAGGTCTTCCACGCCGCCTCGCAGGACATGGAGTTGCTGTATCGCGAACTGGGGTTTGTGCCCAGCCCTGTGTTCGACACCCAGATCGCGGCCAGCATGCTCGGCTACGGCGAGCAGGTCGGCTATGCCAACCTGGTCAAGACCGTACTCGAGCGCGATCTAGACAAAAGCCAGACGCGTACCGACTGGTCCCGTCGGCCGCTAAGCGCTGAACAGATCCGTTATGCCGCGGACGATGTCCGTCACCTCGCGACACTGTTCAACCGCCTGCTGCACGAGCTGGACACCCACGATCGCATGCACTGGCTGCGCCCGGAGATGGAGGCCCTCAGCAATCCGGCCCTGTACGAACCGGACCCGGAACAAAGCTGGCAGCGCGTATCGGGCGTCAAGCGACTGAAACCCAAAGAGCGCGGCGTACTCAAATGCGTCGCGGCCTGGCGCGAGCGCACCGCGCAAAGCAGCAATCGCCCGCGGCGCTGGGTCCTGTCCGACGACCTCCTGCTGGATATCGCCCGCCGCACACCGGCTGATGCCCAGGGCTTGCGCGAACTGCGCCAGTTCCCCGGCGGGATGAAGCCGGAACACACCGAATCGCTTCTGGCCGCCATCCGGGAAGGCCAGGCCCTGCCGCGTGAACAATGGCCACAGCTGCCGGAGAAGCCGCGCCTGGATGAGCGCGACGAGGTGCTGGTCGATATCGGCATGGCGCTGCTGCGCGAATGTGCACGCGAGCACCAGATCAGCGCCGCGGCGATCGCACAACGCAAGGATGTGATCGAACTACTGAAGAGCGACGGCAAGAGTGGCCGCCTGTCGAGTGGCTGGCGCCGGGAGATTGCGGGTCAGACCATCCAGCACTGGTTTAGCGGCGAGAGCCGCCTGGCGTGCAAGCCCAGTGGCGAGCTTGATATGGAACCCGTTAGCGAAACGATCGCGGCGTCTCCCTAGACGCCGCAATCGTCGCCAGCTGCAACCCGCTTATGCCGCGGACTTGTACACACCGCGGCGCGGGGATTTCAGTCGGCCCTGGCGTTTCAGGTAAGCGAGCGTCTGCGAGATGTTCTTGGTATCCAGGCCGGCCTTCTCGGCACGCTCCTTGATCTCCTTGGTGGCCATCTCGGACTTCTCCGCCACGATCTCGACCAGCTGCTGACTGACCGAGCTGCCGCCCCGGCCACTACGCCGGCCACCGCCAGCACGACCCACACGGCCGCCCAGCTCACGGATCTGGCGCTCAAGCTCGTTGAGTTCCTTGCGATGACGCGCGATCATCTCCTTGCGCTTTTCCATCAGCTTTTCGCGCTTCTTGCGGCGCTCGGCTTCCTGGCGCTCGGCTTCTTCCTTTTCCCGCTGCCGGGCCAGTGCATACAGCTCTTCGGCGGAAAGTTCGGAGGCCTTCTTGCTATCCAGACTCATTACTCGTCTCCTTGTTCGGAACTTCTCAATGACCAGAACGGCTTCCAACCCCTCGCACGCCCTGGACGGCACATATCGCACGGGTGAATATGATAAAAATGGAAGTAAATTACAAGAGCCGAGAAATATATTAACACCTGAAGAGGAAGCGAAAATCCGACAAAAGGTGTGCGCGTTTTACATCAAGGCATGCCCCGAACAGCCGAACACGACTCCAGAAGTTCTTTTTAACCTGAAGGGAAAAGCCGCCGGGCAATGGCGACTGCGCAACGGGCACGAGCAGCTTCGTTTCAACGCCCAGGCCTTCCTCCAGGACTGGGATGCGCACTTCCCGGAAACCGTCGCCCACGAGGTGGCGCACTCACTCGTATACCGGACGTTCGGGTTACGCCGCGTACGCCCGCACGGTCCGGAATGGCGGTCCTGGATGGAAGCGTTCGAGTGCGAACCGCGCGTCACGCACAGCACCCCCCTGAAAGGCAGAAGCGTCAGGACCTATACTTACCGTTGCGCATGCCAGACCCACGCGCTGAGTGCGCGGCGGCATTATCTGATTCAGCGGCGCCGATACCGCTATGAATGCCTCGAATGCGGGCAGCGACTACGGCGGGAAAAATAAAGATCCGTACAAAGCCTGGCGGGGCGGTCAACGCAGATCATGCAACCGGTTTTCCAACTCGGCCAGGACACGCTCCACTGCACCACGCCCCTCGTCGATCACCGTGCGCGCCGCATCACCCATGGTTTTCCGACACTCGGAATCTCCCAGCAACTCCGCGACGGCGCGGCCCAGCGACTCGGCATCCTGCACACGCCACAACGCACCTCGATCCTCAAGGCGCTCGACGGCAAATGTAAAGTGCTCGGTACTGGGCCCTACCAGCACCGGCAGCCCGAGCGCGGCGGGCTCGAGTACATTTTGCCCCCCCAGGGGAACCAGGCTGCCGCCTACAAAAGCGGCATCCGCCGCACCCAGATAGGCTCCGATCTCGCCGATCGTATCGCCCACCAGCACATCCAGCGGCGGCCCCGGACATTGCGTGCGCCTCCCGACAGACAACCCCGCTGCCCGGGCCGCCGCGAACGCCACATCAAAGCGATCGCGGTGGCGTGGCACCCAGAGCAATACAGCGTCGGGATGGGATTCGCGCACCACAAGATGCGCCTCAAGCACGGCCTCTTCTTCACCTTCACGCGTACTGACCGCCACCCAGACCGGCGCCCTCTCGGGCGCAACCGACACACGCAGCCCCCCCGCCTCTTCATGCCCAGGCGGCAATGCGCGATCGAATTTCAGATTCCCCATCACCTGAACGCGCGCGTTCGGTGCCCCCAGCTCGCGAAATCCCCGGGCGGCCGACTCGTCCTGGGCCAGGACCTTCTCGGCACGCGCAAGGGTTTCCCGCACGAGCGGCTGCAGACGCCGGTACCGCTTGAGTGAGCGTGGCGACAGCCGTGCACTCACCACCCAGAGCGGAACACCGGCCTGTTCGCAGGCACGGTAGAGATTGGGCCAGAGTTCGGTCTCGACGATCAGAGCGACGGCCGGGCGCGTCCGCCGCAAGAATCGGCGAACGGCCCCGGGCAGGTCCAGCGGCAGATAAGCGTGCTGGACATCGCTTCCGAGAGCCGCTTCCACCCGGGCCGCCCCCTCCGGTGTCGTGGTCGTCATCAGGAGCGCACGCTCCGGATAGCGGCTGCACAGGGCACGTGCGAGCGGTACCGCCGCCTCCACCTCGCCCACCGAGGCGGCATGGACCCAGATGGAGCCGGGTGTTAGCGACTCCCCGGCTCCCAGCCATTCACGCCATCGGGCCACCGGTACCGCGTTCGCCCGCGCGCGGCGCACCAGCCGCGCCAGCAAGGCCGGAGCAGCCAGTCGCAGCAGGGCGGTGTACACAATGTGGCACATCGCGGCTAGCGGCTCAGTCGAGCCACGCAATGGCCTCGGGCAAGGCGCGGATACGGATGGCTCCGTCTTCAGCGGGTAGCGGTTCCGTGCCCAAGGGGTCAAACAGCAACCGGGCGCCGACCCCGGCGCGCCGCGCGGCCTCGAGGTCGGAAGCGCGGTCCCCAACGAGCACCGAACCGGGGAGGTCCAGATCCAGATCATCCCGCGCCCGCAACAGCATGCCCGGCTCCGGCTTGCGATCCGGACAGGCACGACGATAGTCGGGCTGCGCATCATGGGGATGATGGGGGCAGTGGTAGACGGCCTCGATGCGGCCGCCGCGCTCGGCAAAGCGCTCGCGCATCCAGTCCGTCAGCTGCCGGAACTCGCGGTCACCGTAATAGCCGCGGCCAATGCCGGACTGGTTGGTAACGACCACCACCGGCCACTGACGGGCGGTCGCAGCCGCCACCAACTCGAAGATGCCGGAGACGAACTCGACCTGATCGGGCCGATGCACATAGCCATGGTCGACATTGATTACCCCGTCGCGGTCGAGAAACAGGGCACGCGCACTCACACCGACCCCGAACGGTCCTGATCGGCCACCAGCGCATCCTCGACGATCCCGCACAACAGATGCCCGATCAGCCCGTGCACCTCCTGAACCCGCGCGGTCGCGGCATCGGGCACCCGCAGCACATGATCTGCGGTATGCGTCTCGGGCAGCCCCTTCTCGCCGGTCAGGGCAACGGCAACGAGCCCATGCTGACGCGCCATCTCGAAGGCCTCGAGTACATTCGGCGAACGCCCAGAGGTGGTAATCCCGACGAATACATCCCCCGACTGCCCCAGCGCCTCGACCTGACGCGCGAACACATGCTCGTAGCCAAAATCATTCCCGATCGCCGTCAGCACCGAGGTGTCGGTCGTCAACGCGATCGCCGCCGCACCCGGCCGCACCGCCCGATAACGACAGACAATCTCCGCCGCAATATGCTGCGCATCCGCCGCGCTGCCGCCATTGCCCGCCAGCAGCACCTTGCCGCCGTCACGGATGCACTGCAGCCAGCGCTGCCCAACCGTCTCGACCTCGGCGACAAACGCCCGGTCCTCTGCCAGCCGCCCGAACAGCCGGCTGGCCGCCGTGAGCTCCTCGATAATTCCTTCCCGCACTTGCGCTCTCCGCCAGGGAAACACTGAACAATGTAAATGGTCAGCAGGACACACCCGCCGTTGCCGGGCAAAGTACACCGCGTATCCTCGAGGCCACAAGCCACCGCACGTCGCGGTATCACAGCGCCATGTACAATTTGGGAATGCTTCTCAGCGCCAGTTCGAGTTTCGTGCCAGCTGCAAGCCATATGCCGGGCAGCTTTGTCCCATGTTCCGCGGCCCCTGCCGCCCAGCAAGCCCCGGGCGCGACCGGGTGTGCTTTCGTGCTGGCCGGGGGATCGTGTTGAGTTCAAGCGGCGCCCACACCCCGGCTGTCCTGGTCGTCGGCCCGGCCTGGGTTGGCGACATGGTGATGGCACAGAGCCTGTTCATGACGCTCAAGCAACGTGAGCCCGCACCCGCTGTGGATGTGATTGCGCCCGCGTGGAGCCTGCCGATTCTCGAGCGCATGCCCGAGGTGCGCCGCCCCATTCCGCTGCCCGTGGGCCACGGGGAGCTTGCACTCGGCCGGCGCTGGCATCTAGGACGGTCACTACGGTACGCGCACTATCAACAGGCGATCGTACTGCCGCGTTCAGCAAAGGCGGCCGTACCGGCCTTCGCCAGCGGGATACCCCGACGGACCGGTTACCGCGGCGAGCTCCGCTACGGTCTGCTCAATGACATCCGCCCACTGGATCGTCAGCGCCTGTATCGCACGGTCGATCGGTTCGTCGCGCTCGGGCACGCCCCGGATGCACCACAACCGCCCCCGATTCCGGAACCCAGGCTGGAGATCTCCGAACGTGGACGGGACGAGGCACGCATTGCACTGGGACTGGGCAACCAGGACGCACCCGTTCTGGCACTCTGCCCCGGCGCGGAGTACGGCCCCTCCAAGCGCTGGCCTGCCGAACACTATGCAGAAGTTGCTCGGGCCCGCCTGACAGCAGGCTGGCAGGTCTGGCTGTTCGGTTCGCAGAAGGACCGCCCAGTGACCCAGGCGATTGCCGAGGCCGCCCCGGGCTGCGCAGACCTGGCCGGGCGCACGCAGCTGGGCCAGGCGATAGACTTGCTTGCCTGCGCAGACCTGGTCATCACCAATGACTCGGGGCTCATGCACATTGCGGCCGCCACCGGCCGCCCGGTGATCGCTGTCTACGGGTCCTCCGACCCTGGCTACACGCCGCCGCTCACCTCCCACCGGCGCATCCTGCATCTAGGCCTGGAATGCAGCCCCTGCTTTCAGCGCGAGTGCCCCCTGGGACACCTGAACTGCCTGCGCAAGCTGGCGCCCGAGCAGGTACTGGAGGCCGCCGATGCCCTGCATGGGGAGAGGCGCTGATGCATCTGGCATTCGTGTTGTTCAAGTACTTCCCGCATGGCGGGCTGCAGCGCAACTTCCGCCGCATCACCGAGCTCGCGCTGGAGCGCGGCCATCAGATCGACGTATTCACACTCGCATGGGAGGGCTGGACCCCGGAGCACCCGCAGCTGAAGCTGCATGTACTGCGGGTGCCTGGCTGGCGCAACCACACACGCTATCGCCATTTCGCCCGCCGCGTTCAATCGGAGGTCCAGGCCCTACAGCCCGATCGCGTCGTCGGGTTCAACAAGCTGCCCGGGCTGGATGTCTACTACAACGCAGACCCCTGCTTCATCGAACGGGCGCAGGCTCGCAGCCGGTTCTATCGCCTCTCCGGGCGCTACCGCGTACATGCGGCCCTTGAGCGGGCGGTCTTTCGCACTGAGGCGAACAACCGCATCCTGCTGCTTTCCGAGGCCGAGAAGCCCCTGTTCCAGCGCTGGTACGCGACTCCCGAGGATCGCTTCCACCTGATGCCACCGTATGTCTCGGCTGACCGCTTCGCCAATGCCGACACCCCGCAAC
Source organism: Thioalkalivibrio sp. K90mix (assembly GCF_000025545.1). Lineage (NCBI taxonomy): Bacteria > Pseudomonadati > Pseudomonadota > Gammaproteobacteria > Chromatiales > Ectothiorhodospiraceae > Thioalkalivibrio > Thioalkalivibrio sp. K90mix. The sequence continues at coordinate 340,852 of NC_013889.1, read as the reverse complement.
GAAGGCGCGCTCTTCGCAAAGAGCTTGGCCTGGGGGACGACTCGCTCATGCTCCTGATGGTCGGGTCGGACTTCCGACGCAAGGGTGTCGACCGCAGCATCCGGGCACTGGCCGCCCTGCCGGACGGCTTGCGCGAACGCGCCTCGCTGTACGTACTGGGCAAGGGGCGTGCGGCCCCGCTGATGCGGCTGGCGCGCCGTCTCGGTATCGCCGGACGGGTGCATTTCCTGCAGGGGCGGGACGACGTGGCCGACTTCCTGTTTGCGGCCGACCTGTTGCTGCACCCCGCGTATCAGGAGAACACCGGGACCGCGATCGTCGAGGCCATCGCCGCCGGTCTGCCTGCCCTCGTTACAGCCAATTGCGGATACGCTTTCCACGTCGAGCGCGCTGGCTGTGGCGAGGTGCTGACCACGCCGTTCGAGCAGCCCATGATGGACGCCGCCCTGGCCCGCATGCTGAGCCAGCCCAAGCTGCAGGCCTGGCGTGATGCGGCCCTGTGCTACAGCGAGCGCACCGAGCTTGGCGCACGCGCCGAGCACGCGCTGCGGGTCATCGAAGCCCCCCGCTATGGCGAGACGGCGGCATGAGCGTGCTCCGGCGCAACGAACTGGTGATGGACGACGCCTTCCGCGCGGCGCTGACCGCACGCTGCGGCCCGGGAGACCCCTTCGAGCAGGCCATGGCGCTGGATGGCGAGGTCGTCCGCAACGTCGACGGGCGGCGCACATTCCGTTTCGAACTGGGCGGGCAGCACTACTTCGCCAAGGTGCACAACGGCATGCCCTGGCGGCGCATCCTGCGCAAACTGAGCCAGTTCCGTATCCCGGTGCTGGGCGCCGAGCCTGAATGGCGCGCGATCCACCGCCTGCAGGAACTCGGCATCCCGACCACGCCGCCCGTCGCATTCGGCATCCGGCGTGGACTGAACCCGGCACGGGAACGCTCGTTCGTGATCACCCGCGACCTGGGCCGCACCCGCACCCTGGAACAGGAATGCCTGAGCTGGCCCGAACAGCCACCGGCATTCGCCTTTCGCCTGCAGTTGATCCGAGAGGTCGCCCGCATTGCCCGCACCCTGCACGGGAGCGGCATGAACCACCGCGACTTCTACCTGTGCCACTTCCGACTCGACCTGAACACGAACGAGGACGCCACCCGGTCGGGCCGCATCCCGCCGCGCCTGCACTTGATGGATCTGCACCGCGTGCAACACCACCGCCGCCTTCCGGCCCGCGCGCGCATCAAGGACCTCGGGGGGCTTTACTTCTCTGCGCTGGACATTGGTCTTGGCCACCGCGACCTGCTGCGCTTCATCCGCGAGTACCGCCACAGCTCCATCCGTGTCACCCTCAACTCCGACTCCACCCTGTGGCAGCGCGTCACACAACGCGCCCGCTGGCAGTATCAACGCGAACACGGCCGCGTGCCCGAGGGGTTACCGCGATGATCCGTCACCATATCTTCAAGTCGCTGGGATTCGCCCCACGCTACCTCGCCGCCACCAACCGCTGCCCGGAGCTCGCCGCCGTGGCGAACGCGATCGCGTGTAGTCGGCAATTCGACGGCTGGCGGGTACTGAGCAGCTCCGCTCAAACCAGAGTGGCCAAAGGCGAGTGGAACGAGCGACCGGTCTTCCTAAAGTTATTCATCCCCAGAAGCCGGTCAGAGCCTGTCAAGGCACTGGTGCGGGGGAGCCGTGGTGTACGAGCAGTGGATCAATCCATTCGGATGAACGAATCTGGCTTTGCCACACCCACTTCCCTGTGCCACGGCTGGATCCGAGGCTCAATCGAGTATGTTGCAACCGACGCCCTCCCGCATCCCACGGTGAATGACCTGGCAACCCATGAGGGCGGCGCCATCGCGCTGGGCACGAGGGAACGGTGGCAGCTCCTGAACCTGGTCGGCGCCGAGATCGCCCGCCTGCATACCGCTGGGTGGATACATGGCGATCTCCGCCTGGGCAACATCCTGTGCGAATGGCATGGCCCTGATGGCGCACCCAAGTTCTGGTACCTGGACAACGAGGGCAATCGGCGCTCGCGACGGACCAGCGACCGCATGCGAAACCTCGTCCAGCTTCTAATGACCCCTCGCAACCTACTCAGCCGTTTCGATCAGTACCGGCTGCTGCAAGGCTACGCCAAGGCCCAGGAATTGAGCCGCGAGCAATCCCGTACATTGGCTCGGGCCGTCGAGCAAGCGCGGACCCGCCGCTGGAAACGCCGGCTCGCACGAGGAGGCCCCAAGGCGCGTTACTCGTCCCAGGCCTCCGATTAGATGGACCGGCTCGTCCGTATTTCCGGTAACCGCAAGGCCCATGGCCTTCCGAGCTCCACCGTGGCAACACGCCTGTCTACTGGCGACTGGCCTCCTGCGGATCACGAACTGCGAGTGATCAAGCGCAATCGAAAAGTGGTTAGCGGCTTCCTTCAAACCGCACAACAGAATCTGCCGGGTTTGTTTTTCAAGCACTACTTGACCCGCCCCAGTCTGTTCTCTCGCCGAGCCGCGAAACGCATCTGGAGAATCAACTGGTCCCTGCATAACCAGGGTGTGCCGGTTCCACGCCCCCACGCTCTCATTACCGGCAACTCGGGTGTATGGTTCATCACCGAGGCCATAGAAGACGCAGCGGCATTAACCGAGCGCCTGGCAGACAACGCCCTGACACCAGGCCAAATGCAAACTGTCACGATCGAGGCCACCCGAGCCATTGCACACATGCACTCTCTGGGCGTCATCCATGGCGACCTGAAGTGGGGGAATATACTGGTCACCGAGGAGCTGACGCCCGTACTGGTGGACTTGGACAGCGCCAGACAGCGCTGGCGCGTCAGTGCGCGCGCAGGGGCCAAAGATCTGGCGCGTTTCATAGTCGGTGGCCTGGAGCAGGGACTGAACACCGCCTGGGCGGCCCGAATCTGCAGCGTGTACTGCGAAACCCGTGTTCTCTCGGAGACCACCATCTACGAGACCATGCGCCCGGTCGTTCGACGCATCAGTCTCCGCCACCAGCGGCGCTACGGTCGGCGGCCCGTGTCCTTGGATACCGATCCGGAGTATCCGCCGAACGATAACGTACCGAACAGCAAATGAAGACCAACAACCAATCCGCCGTCCTCGTAATGCTGGACCGCCACCTGGGCAACTTCCTGGTTGCCAGCCCGGTGCTTCGGCACCTGGCCCGCCAGTTCCAGACGGCGCAGCTGATACTGCACAGCCCCCATGCCGCATTGGCTCAGAGAATCCCCGGGTTACCCAAGCCACACCTCATTTCCGCCGCTAGAGACAACCTCTGGTCTCGGGCGCGACTCTTTCACCAAACATTATCGGCCATACGCCAGCATCGCCCGCAGATGGTCATCGACTTCGGCGGCAGCAAGACCGCAGCCCTTGCCGGCGGACTGTCGCGAGCGACGTGGCGCATCTGCCACCAGGGAGCACCTCACGCTCGACTATATAACCGCCACGCCGACCCTGGGGGGCTCGGCCATCACCGGATCGATACATACGGCGCCCTGGCCGCCGCCGCAGGTCACGGCTACGGCTGGGGACACCCCAGCCTTCAGGCCACCGAGGAGGACCACGCAGACCTGGCAAGCCGGGGCTTGGGCGATCCGGGTGACATCGTCTGTCTCCACGTCGCAGGGGGCAAGGGCTACAAGCACTGGCCGCTGGAAAAATACGCTCGGATCATCGACTGGCTAGCGAACCAAGGCCTGCGCCCCGCGCTGATCGGCGCCGCACCCGATCGCTTGGCCGCAAATCAGGTACTCGAACACTGTCAGCAGCGCCCGCTGGACCTGGTGGAACAGCTACCGATCGGCACCTTGATCGCGCTTCTCAGCCAGTGCCAATTGTTCGTCGGTAACGATAGCGGCCCCATGCATGTTGCCGCCGCAGCCGGCAGTCCTGTCGTGGCTCTGTTCGGCCCTACCGACCCCAGCCGATGGGGTCCACTCAGCAACCGCACCACGATCGTACGGGGAACGCAAGCTGTTGCGCCCGGGCAAGGCAAAAGCGCATACGCCGAAGGACGAACAATGGAGAGCATCTCGCTCGATTCCGTCTTGGCCGCCATCGCTCAGCAACTCGAAACCAATACGCCATCGCTCTTTAACTAACTTTGTACCGCCGCCTTCGCTCTGCGTGCTCGAATTTCGACCGACACCGCCAAAGCCAGAGGAAACCAAATCAACAACCACGACAACGCTGGGTACCGAACTATATGCTCGAATTCAACCATGTAATAGACCATCGAGAAACCGATCAAACCCACCACCAACGGGCTAATCGGACTCTTCTCCCTTACCGCTACCCACATCCCATAAAGCAACGACCCCACCAGAAGAGCAGCACCCACCAATCCACCTACGACTGCTATCCCTATGTACAGGTTGTGCACACTCCCTGTTTGGTACGATCCAACCTGATAACTCTGCGAAAACGCCATACCATGCCCAAACACCGGCGCTTCCTTTATAAGAGCAAGACCCGCTTTCCATAGCTCCAGTCGCATCTCGATGGCGCTTGTCCGATCGAGGAACCCTCGCGCCTCAAGACCACCCCCACCGAACAGCCACAGCACGAGCGCCCCAAGCAGGGCGATCCCCAGCAGGGCCATCCAGCGCCTCGTCAGCACGAACATCAAACTTAGCCCACACAACAACCCGACCAGTGTACCGCGACCCTGCGTCAGCACCGCGGCGGCCAGAAGCGTCCCCCCCACAATCCACAACACAGCAGTCCAAACCCGCCCACGAGTCCAGCCGATCAAGCACCCTGCAATCAGAATCACGCTAAACCCCAGCAGCGCTCCAAACTGATTCGGATTGGACACTCGCCCCAACCCCGACAACCGTCTCAGATCAAACAGTGACCCCACCCCATAAGCCTGAAGCGCCACCAACGAAGACAAAAAGACGGATCCCGCCACAACCAGCACCACCCACCATACAAATCGGTCGTAGTTCAACGCGAGTCTTACAGTGACCCACACGAAGACGAGCACCATGAACGCGCGCCACCCGTATCGGCGGTAGTCGTCAATGTCGCCCCCCTCTCCCCAAGCCACAGAAGCCCAGAAATACACCAACAGAACAAGAATGAGCGTCAGAAGCCCACTTTCGCGCAGGAATCCGAAATGCTCACGCCGAACAACCGCCAAAAACGGTGCCACCACCAGCAATGCGTATATCGTGCTATGGCCTCCCGACGACGAAAGAAACACAAAGCCGGAACAGAACAATAAATACGCGACGAGAAAGTATCCGTCTGCCGTCCATTGTCGAGTGAACTCGCTTACCTTAGTCATTCACTCAACCCACAACGTCATGCAACACTTTGCAGACCCTCGAAACATGAACGTCGAACGAAAACTCTTCCCGAGCGAACGACGCTGCACGCCGGCTCATCTTCGAGAAATCGGGTGAGGTGATCATCTTCGCAATACTCTCGGCCAAATCGTCGGCAGAAACCACTCTTGGCGGCCCTATAACATCCCGATCCGGAAAATACGAGAACTCTGGGAGCGGCGACGTCGAGCCACCTAGGGATTCGAGATAACCTACAGCTTCACTCGGCCTAACGGCCAAGCCCGTTTTCTCGACGTCGATAGTTTCGGGAAGCCCATCCACCTCGCTGACGATTACCGGGCGACCCGACGCCTGCGCCTCGATGCTGACGAGCCCAAACGGTTCTCGGATCGAAGGACATACGACCAAATCGCATCCACGGTAAAAGCGGGACATATCGTCTTCGAACCCGACCACCATTGATACGTCAGAGAGACCAAGCCTTCTGATCTGAGCAACAATGCCTTCTTTCTCGGGGCCCTCCCCCGCGATTCTCAGAGTAACGGGCACACCGGACTTTCGAAGGAGACCGAGGGCGTGCACCAGCACCACGGCTCCTTTGGCCGGTACGAGGCGGCCCGCAAAACCGACCGTCACTTCGGCATCACCCTCGAATTCGCGGACCACTGGTGCTGCGACGCTGCACTCTGGCCTGAGGCCGTTGGGGACCACCGTCGTTTTGCCTCCTTGCCTCCAGAAATGGCCAATCATCCTCGCCGAGGCACTCGAGTTGCAGATAATCCTATCCGCCTGCTCCAAAAGGGTCGCATACACCCGGCTGGGGCGGCTCGCCTCCTCCCACGCGCGCCCGTGCTCCCAGTAGATAAACGGCGTGTTGCTGCGCGCGCACCAGTCGAGCGCCGATACACTGGTCGCACTACTCCACGATATGACAACATCCGGGTTGACTTCTGACAGCCTCTTTTTGATCTCTCGATCGATACCTCGACGCGGCACTAACGGAAAGCGAGAGCCTCGCCATACTCCAGGGGTAAACACTCTTTCGCAGTTCTTATGAAGCGTTCCAGCCAGCCGGGAGCTTACACCCCGACTTGCCACATAATGCTGCATAGAGCTCATCTTTTCGGCGGAGACGAACGCACAGAAAGCACGTTCAATTCCAGCGACGGTCTTCAGGTTCACAATGTGAAAGATGCGCATCTACCCATAACCTTTAACACAACCATCCAAAGAAATGACCGGAGCAAGAGGAACTGCATCGTGTCAGCGGGAGAGAAGCCCTTTGAGCGTATCGGCGTAGGCGAAGAAGCGGGAGGCCGCTACCGATGGGTGCATTGGTGGCACCACCACACCCGCGGTCAACAGAGTTTCCACTCGATCAGCCAGTTCTGCACCATCGATGGCCCTAGGGGCAGTGAGGAAGTCGCCAGCTGGATCATAGACCCGTGTTGGCACTCCACGGAGAGAGCTCCCCATTTGAGCGTAATCCGACATGGGCACCGTGGGGCGCACCACATCCGAGCCAACCACCTCGGAGAGAGCCTCGGGGATTCCGTCGACGTCCGATCCTATCACCGGTAGTCCATGGGCCGAGGCCTCCAAGGCAACCAAGCCGAATGGTTCACGAATCGACGGCACGACGAACACATCAAGTGTCCGGTAGAACTCGGACATCTCGCCAACCGAACCTAAAAACACGAAGCGATCACTCACGTTGTACTTCTCGGCCAGCGCCCTAATGGCCGGGCCTTCGGGGCCGGTCCCCGCGAGCCGCACTTCTACGTCCAGGCCCTTGTCCAGAAGACGCCGTAACATGGGCACTAGGGAGAGGAACCCTTTGAGAGGAACAAGACGTCCGGCGGCACCCACGATCTTTCGACCGCCAGAGTCCGGGCGACCACCGGCGGCCGTCTTCAGCATTGATGGCAACAGCACATTGGGAAGCACATGAACCTCCCCCTTGTAACCCCAACGCTCCTGCAGAAGGCGCTTCGCTGCCAACGATATACAGACTACCGAGTCAACCCCCGCTAGGTAGCGCATCCCTTGGTCATCGGAACAATTCCAGGCTGCTCCGTGTTCATAGTGGATAAGGCGGGCACCCGAAGCAGATGCTGCAATCCCTGGAAATCGCGAATTGATTCCATTCCAAGAGATCACCCTATTGGGCCGTACTGCCCGGGCAACCCAGCGCGCACGGAAATCTCGAGCTGATGCCGGCTTCCGGGGGACTGGGAACCACTGCGCAAAGGCCTTAAGGGGATAGGCACGGCAGCCATGTTCGCTCCACGCTTCTCGCAAGAAAGGGTGGACAGATGTGGCCAACAGAAATGCGGCTTCTTTGCGATCACAAAGGGCTGCTCGCTGCACAAGCTCGGTAAGGATCCTCTCAACACCACCCAAGACGTTAAGTCGAACAAAGTGCAAATTCATCTAATGACTCAGGTTCTACGGAGACCAGCACAGGTACCACAAGATCAATCGACAATGGGCGTCGGGCGCTTAATCATTCTGGCTCGCCAGCTGAGAGGAAATCGGCAGTAGCAATACCCCGAGAAGAGCCGACGGAAGACAACCTGTGGCTGACTACGCTCGGACTGCGAAGGGCTGTATCCGTGGCCTCGGGGGGCTTGCGCATGACCTCACTCTAGCCGCGCCTCAACCGCTCGGTTGTCAGAGATAGCTGCAATTAACGATCTAGAGCGACGTTGCTTTGTAGCTCCTGAACCCACGGTTCATCAAAGAGGGTGTCACGCCGGGTTTCAAGCTTGTGCTGGTTTCGACGGTGGGCCTTTTCCGGTGAGACAGCCGCAGTACCATGGCCGAGATGCACAATCCTGGGGATCATGGTGCGAACGGGGATGACTCGAGTGGGGTACCCCTTGTCCCACAGCTGAGCCGAGATGGAGTAACCACCACTCTGGTCGTAGAAGCCTTTTTTGCCCTCGATACTGCGGAAGGTGAGACCTTCGTCCAAGAGGATCTGGCGGCGGTACATCGCGCAGAAGTCCTTCGGATAGTGGCCCTGCTTCCACTCGTAGCGCTTCTTGCGCAGGCCCAGGGCGTACTTGATATTGCTGCGGATCACGTGGAAGACACGCTTCTGGAACTCGTAGACCGGGTTCTTCAGCTCCAGCTTCCAGGTGCCGACACCCCCCAGACGGGGGTTCCCTGCCATCGCCTTTAGATATTCGTCCAGCCAGTCTCCGCGCTTCACGAACAAGTCCGTATGCATCGTAACCAGAAACTCCCCCGTAGCTTCCTTGAGTGCGATGTCGTGCGAGGTCCAGACGTTGTCAGGAAAGTTGAATAGCCCCTCTTCCGGTCGCTCGATCAAGCGGATCCACTCCAGGGAACGCAGGTAATCCAAGCTTTCGTCTTTCGAACCGTTGTCGATCACGATGACTTCGACATCTTTGCCGCTCGTGTTCTTGCGGATCGAACGCAGGCATGGCAGCAGCAGGGGCAGCACCTGCCAATGAGGGATCGAAATACTAATACGACCAGGGACGATGGTGTGGCTGGACATTGCAGGCTCCAAACAGGTAGCGCGAACATACGGGGCAAAGTGACAATCCAAGTAAGCTCATGCTACCACGCAGCCTTGGCGACGTGCCCGCCCCAGGGCGCCGAGACACGGTCTGGTATCATCCGCCCCCTCGCACTTCCGACATTATTTTGCGGCGCGGAAATGTGCGGTCAGCGGCAGCACCAGCCAGGCAAGGAACCCTCGATGGGTAATCGCTCGATCGACCAGAACCCGAAGCACCCGACAGCCGGCGAATCCTGGCAGCTGTACAAGCGAATCTTTGCGTTCGTCAGGCCGTACTGGCGCCTGGGGGTGCTGGCGATTGCCGCGATGATCCTGGCGGCGGCCGGTCAGGCGGCCTTTGCCTGGATCATCCAGCCCCTGGTGGACGGGACATTCATCGAGCAAGATCCAACCGCGCGGGTCTGGGTACCAGCCGCGCTGATCGGGATTTTTCTGTTCCACGGCATCACCATGTTTGCGTCGGACTACAGCGTCGCCTGGATCGGCCGCAAGGTCGTCAAGGACGTCCGGCAGGCGGTGTTCGAGCAGTACCTGCGGCTTCCGGCAGCATTCTTTGATCGCCACTCCCCCGGCACCCTTCTGGCGAAGCTCACCTACAACGTCACGCAGATCAACGCCGCGGCATCCAAGGCCATCATCGTGTTGATCCGCGACTCCTTTACGGTGATCTTCCTGCTGGCCTATATGACCTATCTCAGCGGATGGCTGGTGCTGATTGTGTTCAGCATCGCGCCGCTGGTGGGGCTGGTGGTGGTTGGTGCCAACAAGAAGTTCCGCAAGGTGAGCCGGCGTATGCAGAAATCCGTCGGGGATTATGCCCAGATCGCGGAGGATGGCATTCGCGGGCAGGCGGAAGTGAAGATCTTTGGTGCAACGGACTACGAGGCCCACCGCTTCGAGCGCACCAACGAGCGCTACCACCGCCAGCTGATGCGGCACAAGGCCGTACAGGCGATCAGCCAGCCGCTGTCACAGCTGGGGGCGATCATCGCGCTCGCAATCATCGTCTATTTGGCCACGATGGATATGGTCCTCCAAACCATCACACCCGGCGGGATGATCTCGTTCATCGTGGCCATGCTGCTGATGCTGCCGCCACTGAAACGCATTGTCGGGGTGAATGCCGAAATCCAGAAGGCCCTGGCCGCTGGCGAGAGCGTGTTCGAAATACTGGACACGCCCCCCGAGCCCGATCACGGCCAACGCCCCCTGGATCACGCCGAGGGGCGGATCGAGTTCGACCACATCTGGCTGCGCTACCCACAACAGAGCGAATGGGTGCTGAAGGATGTCAGCCTGAACATCGCCCCCGGTGAAACCGTGGCGCTGGTCGGCCGTTCCGGCAGCGGCAAGACCTCCCTGGCACGCCTGCTGCCCCGCTTCTATGAACCCGAGCAGGGCGAGATCCGTCTGGATGGCTACCCGATCCGCGAGTACCGACTGCGGGATCTGCGCTCGCAGATGGCGCTGGTCAGCCAGCACGTGGTGCTGTTCAACGACACCCTGGCCAACAACATCGCCTACGGCCTGCCGGAAAAACCGACTGACGACCAACTGCGCGAGGCCACACGCGCCGCCAATGCCCTGGAGTTCATCGAACAGCTGCCCGAGGGCTTCGATACGGTGGTCGGTGAAAACGGGATCATGCTCTCCGGCGGACAGCGCCAGCGTGTTGCCATCGCCCGAGCGCTGCTCAAGGATGCCCCGATCCTGATCCTGGACGAGGCCACCTCCGCGCTGGATTCGGAATCCGAGCAGAAGATCCAGGATGCGCTGGAAGTCCTGATGCGAAACCGTACGACACTGGTTATCGCCCACCGCCTGTCGACCATCGAGGATGCCGATCGCATTGTGGTCCTGGACGCCGGGCAGATCGTCGAAACGGGCACCCATGCCGAGCTGCTCGAAAGAAACGGCGCGTATGCGGCCCTGCAAAAGGTCCAATTCGCGGAGGACTAAAGTCGGAGGAGACTGGACACTAAACCCCACCCTGCGGAACAACCTCGGCCAGAACCGCTGACGTCACGAACAGACGCCGCGCATCCTTGCTGACCGGGCGGGCAAACCAGCCACCCCAGGTCTCCAGTGCCCCCAGCACGCGCCGGCCCCGTTCCAGATATTCAAGCGCCGCGGGCTCCGGGGCTCGCACATCAAGATAAGCCCGAACCATCCGCCCACACAGGGCGCGCATGGCAGCCTCGGAATACCCCTTGAGGGCCGTGGTGGAATGGATCAGAAGATAGAGATCCACGACCTGACGCGCCGCCAGGGGCATCAGCCGATCCAGAGGCTCCTCGAAGTCGATGCGCACAAGGTCCCGCTCCCCATTGGCAAGGAGATGATTGCGCAGCTGCGCACCTCCGTGCCAAAGACCCCGGCCGTGAAACCGGGCCAGATCCTGCGCGACCCAGCATAACAGTGCAGCCTGGGCCTCCCGCGTCTTGTCGCGCAGCACGCGCCCCAGGGGTTGCCCGCCTTCGGCCAGCACCAGGTACCCGGGTTGCAAGCTGACCACGGCCGGCACGGCCTCGCCGGCCTCGCGAAGTGCCCGCAGACGAGCCGCCTCGTACTCGATCTGTTCTTGTCCACCCAGCATCAACGGGGACAGAGACGGCCATTCGCCAAGCATCAGCCGGGCCAGCATCCTCCCACCCAGGGCCCGAATACGACTTCTCCCGGGCACGGCCTTTTTGGCAAACCACTGCTGGCCGTCTTCCCGTACACGAAAGGCCCGCCCGCGCGCCGCGGCGGCGGCGGCCTCAAGGGCAGCCTTCGTCGGTGATGGAAATTCTGTCGAGACTGAGTTCATCGTCAACCGATCCGCAAAAACTTTCCTGATGAGCAATGGCGTTCAGCCAGCTGCCGGGTCGCAGGATGGGATGAGCGCAGCGAATCCCATCAAGGGACTGGCACGACGCGGGAAATGGTGCGTTTCGCTGCGCTCAACCGCACCCTACCGCGGCGGCGGGAGCCGATCCTTGGGAGAACATTCCCATAAATTGGCTGAAGCTCGTTGCCAATCGGGAAAACTTTTGCAGTCTACCTGGCACAAGCCGGCCTCGTATCCGGGCCGTTCAAACGAGCCTGATATAATCGCGCGTTTGGAACGCCGCGACACCTACCCATGCCAAAGCCGAAAAGCGCGCATCCGGCACACCCGTCCAACTGGGGCTACAGCCTCGGCATCGGCTTGCTTTGGCTGCTGGGCCAGATGCCGCCGAGACTGGTCCTGCGTCTGGGCGAAGCACTGGGTCCGGTGAGCTATGCCCTCGCTCGCCAGCGCCGCCTGATCATCCGGCGCAACCTCGAATTGTGCTTCCCGGAACAATCGAAACTGGAACGGGAGGCCCTGGTTCGCGAAAACTTCCGCCACACCACACGGGGTTTCATGGAGCTGGCCCTGTCATGGTTTGGCGGGCGGGCGGTCGACCGGCTGCCCCTGCAAGTCGAGGGCCTGGAACACCTGGAAGCCGAACGCCGCGCAGGCAACCCCGTGATCCTGCTATCCGGACACTTCACGTCCGTGGAGATCAGCGGACGGCTGCTGCGGCAGCTCTCCGAGATGGCGGTCATCTACAAACCCATGGACAAGCATCCGCTGGCCGACGCAACCATGCGCCACGGGCGCGAGCGGGCGATCGGTCCCGTGCTCTCCAAGGACGATCTTCGCGGTATCGTGCGAACGCTACGCAAGGGGCTGCCTGTCTGGTACGCAGGCGACCAGAACTACCGTAGCCAACAGAAGGTGTTTGTCCCGTTCTTCGGCACCCCCGCTGCCACCGTAACGGGTCTCTCCCGCCTGGCGCGGATGGCGCGCGCCCGCGTGATACCGATCTTCTACTATAAACTGGATGACGGCCCCGGTTACCGGGTTGTTTTTCACCCCCCGCTGCGCGGCTTTCCCTCTGGTGACGACACCGCCGACGCCGCCACCATGAACCGCATCATCGAGGAAGCAGTCCGCGAGGCCCCCGGGCAGTACTTCTGGGCTCACCGCCGTTTCAAGGATCAACCGGACACGACCGCGGACATGTATCCCGGCGTCAAGGATCACCGCCGCGACCGGCGCCAGCGCCGCCAGGGCTCGAGTTGATCCGGCAATGCGCCCTCGACTTCCCCTGAACGAACCGCCGGCATCGTTGTGCATCCTCCGCTTTTCCGCGCTGGGCGACGTCACCCACATGACACCGGTAGTGCGCACACTCCAGCGCGAGTGGCCACAGACCCGTCTGACCTGGGTCGTCGGCAAGGCCGAACGCGCCCTGGTCGGCGACATCCCGGGCGTGGAATTCGTCATCTTCGACAAGACCGCCGGCTGGGCCGGCTACCGCGCACTGTGGCAACAATTGAAAGGGCGGCGCTTCGACGTGCTGCTGCACAATCAGTTCGCCCTGCGCGCCAATATCGCCAGCCTGGGTATCCGCGCAGGCCTGCGCCTGGGGTATGACCGTGCCCGCTCGCGCGATCTGCACGGCCTGTTCATCAACGCGCGCATCCCCCCGCACCCCGGGCAGCACGTAATCGACATCTACTTCAGCTTCATCGAGACGCTGGGGATCCGGCGCCGGCACATGGTCTGGGACATCCCTGTACCCGACAACGCCGCGGAGAGGGCCCGCGACGAGATCCCGGATGGCACCCCGACGCTGGTGATCAGCCCCTGTTCCAGCCACCACCTGCGCAACTGGACCGCCGAGGGCTGCGCACAGGTCGCCGACCACGCAGCGCGGGAACATGGCCTCCAGGTCCTGATCACCGGAGGCCCCTCCGCGCTGGAGCGCGAGATGGGCGAGGCCGTGGCAAGACAAAGCCAGCTCGCCCACCGAAACCTGGTCGGGGCGACCTCCATCAAGGAAATGCTGGCGATTCTCGGACGTGCAACCGCTGTGGTCAGCCCGGACTCGGGTCCGGCACACATGGCCAATGCGATGGGTACGCCGGTCATCGGGCTGTACGCCTGCACCAATCCCGGCCGTGCACGCCCCTACTACAGCGGTCAGTGGTGCGTGGATCGCTACGACGAAGCCGCCCGCCGCGAGCTGAGAAAGCCGGCAAGCGAGATTCGCTGGGGAACCAAGATCGAGCGCCCCGGCGTAATGGAACTGATCCGCCCGGAGGACGTAATTGAGCGGCTGGATGCCTTGATGGCCGCCGGGGCCCCGCGCGCCCTGCCGCCGGCGGAGACGACCGTTCACCCCTCGCCAGAGATTGCCCCCGCCTCGTAGCCTGCGCGCAACCGATCAAAACATACGTCGGTATACACCCAGCGGTCGCGAATCCGCAGGCGTTTGTCCAGATCCCGCCGCAGCCGCTGAAGGTTGGCCTCCCGCCAGTCGCCATCCGTGCCTGCACGATGCCGTCCACGGTCCCAGTCGATGATGGAGACCGCGCCATCCGGGGCGATCAGGATATTGCGGCTGTTCAGATCCGGATGCCAGTGTCCGGCATCGTGGAAACGCCGAATGCATCCACCGATCGCCCGCCAGGTAGCATCCGAAACCCCGGCCTCGCCAAGGTTCTCGTCCAATGAACGCGCCCCAGGCACCCGCACCGTAATCAGATCGGCGGCGTACAGCGGACCAGTCCTTACCACTCGACCGGCCACCGGGCGGGGCACGGGCAGCCCTTCCTCGAACAGTCGCGCGGTGTAGGACCACTCGCGCCAGGGCCGCGTGTCGTCGACCCCCTGCCACAAGTAGCGATCACCGAGGATGCGCGCGATGGTGCCGCCACGCATGTAGTGGCGCAGCACCCATTCGTCGTCGCTTTCGAGCGGACTGTGGAAGAACACCACGCTGCCGCGCCCGCCCCCGCGCCCGGTCACCAGGCCACGGCGTTCCAGCGCGTCAAAATCGAACCACCAGGGTTCCGGTGAAGCGGGGAGCGCGGCATCAAAGAGCACCCGAATGCGTCCGCGACGCCAGTGGCGGGCCTCCACGCTCAGGCGGCCCGGCCGGCGGCCTCCAGCACCCCCCAGGGGGAACGCTCGGGCATATGGCAGGCCTCGGGACGCACGTAGAAGGTCGCCACCAGCGCGTGCTGGCCGGCAAGCGCGGCATGGCTGACCTGGTCGGTCAGCACACACCAACTGTGGTAGGGCTCGAAGGCCAGCTCGGTCCCGCGCCCGGGGGCATTCTGGAAATCGTCGCTGTCCTTCATCCAGTTGTGCATGCGCCGCATCGCGCGATCATAGGGCGAGGTGTCGCCGACCACTTCCAGTTGCGGAAGATTCAGGGCGGACAACGCCCGGAGGCTGCCGGTCCAGGCGCGCTCCGCCAGCCCCTGACGCAGGCGCGGTGGCGGGGCGATGCCGGCCGCGGCGCCAAATTGACGATAGAGTTCGCCGAACTCCTCGGCCACCCGCCAGATGCGCGCCTCCTCGGGGTTGATGTTGGTAAAAAAGCGCAGCGGCCGCCAGCCGTGGGTGGCCCCGGCCGGAAACGCGTCCACATGCAGCAGTTCGTTGTTGGAATGCCGCTTGATTACCCGGCCCTTCTCCTGCACCGGACGGAAGTTGACCTTGCGCGGGCTCCAGCCACTGGTAAACCCCGGCAGCAAATGCCCCAGAAAGCCCTCCACGCGCTGGCCATACTCGCTCAGGATCCGGCGCACGCGCTCACCGGCGTCGCCCTCGTTCTTCAGGCCGCTGATAAAGTCGCCATGCGGGTGATAGCTGATGTTCTTCAGACTGAGCAGCCGACCGACCTCGTCACGCAGAAAGACCAGATCCTCCTCATCCGGCAGCGGAAGCCGCCCCGGTTCGAACAGCAACACGCGCCCTTCCTCCAGCGACCGCTCCAGGCGATCACCGGGGCTTTCGTACTCATCCGCGCGAACGCGATGCAGGGGCTGGTCACTCATGCTGCTTCTCCGGGGTCAGTCGGCCTGATCAACCGCGACCGCATCGAGGTAGGCGCGCACACCGTCCTCGATATCGTGAAATTCCAGGTCACAGCCGGCCGCGCGCAGCTGTGACAGATCCGCCTGGGTATAGCTCTGGTAACGGCCCTTCAGGTGGTCCGGGAACGGGATGTACTCGATCTCGCCGCGACCGAACCAGTCGATCGTCGCCCGGGCCATGTCGTTGAAGGTCCGTGCGCGCCCGGTCCCGCAGTTATAGATGCCATTCACCTCGGGATGTTCCAGCAGCCAAAGCTTCAGATTTACGCAATCGCGAACATCGACGAAGTCGCGGCGCTGTTCGCCATCGGCGTAGCCGTCACAGCCCTCGAAGAGCCTTACCGTGTCCCCTTCGCGTAGCTGGTTACTGAAGTGATGGATCACGCTGGCCATCCCGCCCTTGTAACCCTCGCGCGGGCCGTAGACGTTGAAGTAGCGAAGTCCCACGACCTGCGCGGTGAGCGCATCCATATGCCGGCGCAGATACTGGTCGAACGCGAGCTTGGAGTAGCCGTAGGCGTTCAAAGGACGCTCGTGGGCCGGCTCCTCGCGAAAGGTGTCGTTGCCGCCATACACCGCCGCCGAAGAGGCGTAAATGAACGGGATGCGACGATCCTGGCACCAGTGGAACAGCTCACGGGTGTAGGCGAAGTTGTTACGCATGATGTAGCGCCCGTCCCATTCCGTGGTTGCCGAGCAGGCGCCCATGTGGAATACCGCCTCCACCGGCCCCAGATGAGCATCGGCCTCGATCAGGTCGCGGAAGTCTTCCTTGTCATGATAGTCGGCGATGATGCAGTCGGTCAGGTTCAGCGCCTTCTGGCCGTGGGTCAGGTTGTCGACCACGACAATGTCGGTGCGACCACGACGATTGAGTTCCTTGACCAGGTTGCTGCCGATAAATCCGGCACCGCCGGTAACGATGATCACGGGGACGACTCCTGAAAAAGCTGGGGTTGCGCCGCATTGTACGCGGCGCACGAAAGGCGGGGAAAGCGACGTGCAGGGTGGCGGTGCGTCAGGAGCCCGCGGGCTTGCGCATGCGTTCGATCATCGACGAGGTCGAACAGCCATCGAGGAAGTCGAGGATCTCCACGCGTCCGCCATGGGCAACCACCGCGTCGTGCCCGGCGATGTCCTGCGGACGATAGTCACCACCCTTGACCAGCCGGTCGGGCAGGACCTCGCCGATCAGCCGCGCCGGGGTATCCTCGGAAAACGGCACGACCCAGTCCACCGAGGCGAGCCCGGCCAGCACCGCCATGCGTTGTTCGACCGGATTCACGGGACGCCCTTCCCCCTTCAGCCGGCGTACCGAGTCATCGTCGTTGACCGCCACGATCAGGCGATCACCCAGGCTGCGCGCCCGTTCCAGATAGGCCACATGCCCGGCATGCAGAAGATCAAAGCAGCCGTTGGTCATCACGATACGCTCGCCATGCACCCGGGCATCCGCCACCGCATGCAGCAGCTCGTCCTCGGTCAACACGCCGCGCCCGGTCTGCTCCTGATCCTGCAGGGCTCGGCGCAGCTCTGCCACGCTGACCGTCGCGGTACCCAACTTGGCCACCACGATACCGGCCGCGATATTGGCCAGGGCCATTGCCTGAGGCAGTTCCAGCCCGGTCGCGAGCCCGGCCGCCAAGGTGGCAATCACGGTGTCGCCGGCACCGGTCACATCGAAGACCTCGCGCGCCCGAGCCCCCAGATGCACCGGGGCGTGGCCCGGACGAATCAGGCTCATGCCATCCTCGCCGCGCGTCACCAGCAACCCGTCGATCCCGCAATCTCGGGCCAGCGCCTCGCCACGTGCGACCAGATCGGCCTCGTCAGCACAGCGCCCGACCACGGCCTCGAACTCGGTCAGGTTCGGAGTAATCAGTGTCGCCCCACGATAGAGGGAAAAATCGCGCCCCTTGGGGTCCACCAGTACGGGCACACCGGCGGCGCGCGCAACCTCGATCAAGGGTTGGGGTTCGCGCAGAGCGCCCTTGGCATAGTCCGACAGGACCACGGCACCTGCGCCCGTCAGCAACGGCTCCATCTGCGGCAGCAGGTCGGAGGCGCGAATCCCCGGAAAGCCGTCCTCGAAATCGAGACGGATCAGTTGCTGATGGCGGCTGATCACGCGCAGCTTGGTGATGGTGGCCGCGCCCGGCTGGCGGCGGAAGTGGCAGGCGACGCCCGCCCCTTCGAGCAGACCGGCCAGTTCGGAGGCAGCCTCATCCTCGCCGGTGATGCCGACGAGATCCGCGTGGCCGCCGAGGGCGGCAAGGTTCAGGGCGACGTTGCCGGCCCCGCCCGGGCGCTGCTCGATCTCGCGCACATGGACCACCGGGACCGGGGCCTCGGGCGAGATGCGGTCGGTGCCACCGTGCCAGTAGCGATCCAGCATCAGATCGCCGATCACCAGCACACGGGCCTGATCGAACGGGGGCAAGGAAAGTTTCATCGGATGCGTGCGCGGGAACGCCCGGGGCGGGCGCGCTGCGCTCCGGCACAGGTACCGGGGCGCGGGTCCCCGGTGATCAGGCGTCGCCCTTCAGGATGAATTGGGTACCGCAGTACGGGCACTGGAAGCGGCCGTCCGGGGTCTCGTCGATCGGCAGGAAGACGCGCGGATGCGAGGCCCACAGCGCCATCTTCGGCGTCGGGCAGTGCAGCGGCAGATCTTTCTTGGTGACCGTGATCTCCGGCTGCGCGTTCGCGGTCTCGTACTGGTCCTGGTGATGGGCGGTATCGGGATTGACCATGGTTTTCGTCTCGCGTGTTGGGGAAACACTGATTAATGCACGCGCTCGCGCTCGAGTCGCTTTTGCGTGCGAACAAGGCGCGGTGACTGCCGTGCAGTCATTCTGCACAAGGGAACCGCAACGCCGTTCCCGCGCAAAAGCGGCCGAGCCCCGTCTTTCAATAGCTTGTGGGGGTTGGCACCCCAGGTTCCCCGATCCTGCGTTGCGCCGCTTGCGGGTAGAACCACTACCCGCTGCACGACGCGCCTTGTCTCGGAAAACCTGGGGTGCCAACGCGAGCGTGTGCATTAATCAGTGTTTCCCTAGAGGTAGGTCAGCCAGCCGTCGTGCTGACGGTCGCGGCCCTGTACGACATCAAAATAGCGCGATTGCAGGCGTTCGGTAATCGGCCCGCGGGTCCCGGAGCCGATCGGGCGGTCGTCGACCTCGCGGATCGGTGTCACCTCGGCGGCGGTGCCGGTAAAGAAGGCCTCGTCGGCGATGTAGACCTCGTCGCGGGTGATGCGCTTCTCCACCACGCGCAGGCCTTCCTCCTCGGCCAGGGTGATCACCGTGCGGCGGGTGATGCCGTCCAGCGCGGAGGTCAGGTCCGGGGTGAGCAGCACGCCATCGCGCACCAGGAAGATGTTCTCGCCACTGCCTTCGGCCACGTAGCCCTCGGTATCCAGCAGCATGGCCTCGTCGTAGCCGCAGCGGGTCGCCTCCTGCAGGGCCATCATCGAGTTCATGTAGTTGCCGTTGGCCTTGGCCTTGCACATGGTCACGTTCACGTGGTGCCGGCTGTAGGACGAGGTGCGGATGCGGATGCCCTTCTCCATACCCTCGTCGCCCAGATAGCTGCCCCAGTGCCAGGCCGCAACCATCGCGTGAACCTTCAGGTTGTCCGCGCGCAGGCCCATGCCCTCGGAGCCGAGGAAGCACATCGGGCGCAGGTAGGCGCTCTCGAGGCCATTGTCGCGCACCGAAGCGACCTGTGCGTCGTTCAGCTCGTCGGCCGAATACGGGATGGTCATGCCGAGGATCTTGGCGGAGTTGAACAGGCGTCGGGTGTGGTCCTGCAGCCTGAAGATCGCCGGACCGCGCCCGGTCTTGTAGGCACGCACGCCCTCGAACACGCCCATGCCGTAATGCAGGGTGTGGGTCAGTACGTGGGTCTGCGCCTCGCGCCAGGGCACCATCTGCCCGTCCAGCCAGATCACCCCGTCGCGGTCGGCCATCGACATGTCGTGTATCCCTCTAGGCGTTCTTGTTGGCGACCGAATCCGGCGCGCCGAACAGGTCATTCCAGGTTTCGATTACGCGGTCGCGCACCGCCAGCAACTCTTCGTCCGGCTCCTCGACCCGGGCGTCCCGGCCCGCCAGCGTCAGGCGGTGGATGCGGTTGCGCAAATCCCGATAGGCATCCGCCAGCGCCTCGCTCAGATCCTCGCTGATCACGCCCTCGCAGCCCAAGGCGTCCAGCGTGCGAATCTTGTCCGGCCAGTCGCAGACGGCGGGATGGTCGTGGGCGGATACCAAAACCCAGTATTGAACCATGAATTCGATATCAGTGATACCGCCCCGGTCGCGCTTGAGATGGAAGCCCTGGCCCTTTTTCGAAGCATGCTCGGCCAGCATGCGCTGGCGCATCTCGATCACCTCGGTCCGCAGGGCAACAGCATCTCGTTCGCGGGTCAGCACCTCGCGACGCAGGGCATCGAACTCCTTGCCCAGCTCGGCGTCGCCAGCGACAAAGCGTGCCCGCACCAGCGCCTGATGCTCCCAGGTCCAGGCGGACTCATCCTGATAACGGCGAAAGGCCTGCAGCCCGCTGACCAGCAAACCGGAGGTTCCACTGGGCCGCAGGCGGGTGTCCACTTCATACAGTCTTCCGGCCGGAGTAAATGCCCCCAGAAGGTGCACAATCCGCTGCGCGACACGGGCAAAGAACTCCGCATTATCGATGGCTTTAGGCCCAACGGTTTGGGCCTCTTCGCCCTCGGAGTCATGCAGGAACACCACGTCCAGATCTGAGCCGTAGCCGAGCTCGAAACCACCCAGCTTGCCGTAGCCGATCACCGCAAAGCGCGCCGGACGCAGATCGTCACCCTCGCCACAGCGCGGCTCGCCGTGACGCTCGACCAGCTTGTCCCAGGCCAACTGGAGCACTCGTTCGAGCATCACCTCCGCCAGCCAGGTCAGGTGATCGGAGACCTTCATCAACGGTAAAAACCCCATGATGTCGGCCGCCGCCACACGCAGTGTCTGCACCTGCTTGAACTGACGCAGGCGATCCAGCATCTGCTCGTGATCCTCGCCCGGGAACTGCGCGAGTTCCGCCTCCAGCTCCTCGCGCAGCCCGTCCCGGTCCGGCGGGGCGTACAGGGCACGCGGGTCCAGCAACTCGTCCAGCAGCACGGGAAAACGCGTCAGCTGTTCGCTGATCCAGGGGCTGGCCGCGACCAGCTTGACCAGCTGCGACAGCGCCAGCGGGTTCTCGACCAGCAGCGACAGATATACCGAGCGTCGGGCGATCGTGCGCACCATCTGCAGCGCACGGGGCAGCACCGTATCCGGGGCGTCCAGCTCGGCCAGGGCCCCGACGAGCAACGGCATCAGCCGATCCAGGCGTTGACGTCCAGTGGTGCTCATCGCACGTACGCCGGGACTCTCGCGCAAGGCCACCAGTCCTTCCAGGGCTGCCCCGGAATCGTCGAAGCCGAGGGAGGAAAGAACCTCCCGCGCCACGTCGTCGTCCAGCGAGCCCTGCCACAGGCGATGCAGCTGCTGCTCGCGATCCGCCTCGGGCGAGCTGTCCATGGTTTCGGCGTCGTCGCGTTGCGGGGCGGTAAACACCTGCTCGAAGTGCGCATGCACCCGACGCTGCTCGCGCACCAGCGCCGCCTCGAATGTCACCTCGCTGTCGAATCCCAGCGACAGGGCCAGGCGAGTCCGGTCGCCGGCAGAGCGCGGCAGACGGTGGGTCTGCTGATCGTTGAGCATCTGCAAGCGATTCTCGACCCGACGCAGAAAGCGATAACTGCGCTCCAGCTGGTCGACCGCGTAGCCCGGCAGCAGTTCGCGCGCACGCAGCACTTCCATCACACCCAGCAGATCCCGGCGCTGCAGGGCCTGGTCGCGCCCACCGCGAATCAGCTGGAACGACTGGGCAATGAACTCGATCTCGCGGATGCCGCCCTCGCCATGCTTCACGTCCTCGTAGCGCCCGCGCCGCGCGGATTCGTCGTTGATCATCTGCTTGAGCTCGCGCAGGTTCGCGAGCGTGCCGTAGTCCAGATAACGGCGGTAGATGAACGGACGCAGGCGTTTCATCAGAGCATCCCCCGCAGCCGCGTCCCCCGCCAGCGGGCGTGCCTTGATCAGGGCGTAGCGTTCCCATTCGCGGCCATGCGCCTGGTAGTAGTCCTCCATCGCGTCGAAATGCATCACGAGCGGGCCCGAGTCGCCGAACGGCCGCAGACGCATGTCGACGCGATAGCAGAAGCCGTCCGCCGTCACCTCGGATAGCGCTGCGATCAGGGCACGCCCCAGCTTCTGAAAATAGGCGCCGTTATCCAGCACCCGTTCGCCATCGGTCTCGCCGGATTCGGCGTAGGCAAAGATCAGATCGATATCGGAGGAGAAATTGAGCTCGCCACCGCCGAGTTTTCCCAGACCCAGCACGACGAGCGACTGCGCTGCGCCATCGCCCCCCCGCGGCTGCCCGTGACGGCGCTGGTAGTGTCGGTCGAGCCACCCCAGCGCCCCCCGAATCAGGCCCTGAGCGAGTCGGCTGAGGTCGTGCATCACCTCGTCCAGGCCCGCACGCCCCTCCAGGTCCCGCCAGCCGATGCGGATCATCTCGCG
Organism: Thioalkalivibrio sp. K90mix; assembly: GCF_000025545.1. Lineage (NCBI taxonomy): Bacteria > Pseudomonadati > Pseudomonadota > Gammaproteobacteria > Chromatiales > Ectothiorhodospiraceae > Thioalkalivibrio > Thioalkalivibrio sp. K90mix. The sequence continues at coordinate 318,479 of NC_013889.1, read as the reverse complement.
ATGGCGGATCTCGCGCAGTGCCCGTTTCAACTGCCCTTCGCTGTCAACGTCTTCCAGCGCGGTGCGAAGCATCGCGGCAAACGCGTCGTCATCCCGCTCGGGCACCCGCCCCTCGTCATCCAGACTGTCGAGCAGATAGTCCGGATGCCGCCGCACCATCTGGGCAAGGTAGTGGCTGAAGGCCAGCGGAGTGGCCGCCTGGCCCGACAGGCTACCGGGCCAGGCGGCCTTTTCGCCAAGATCTTGCAACAGATGCCCGACTTCCTCTTCCAGGAAGGGGGGCAAGGCTTCGGGGGTCTCGGGCAGGGGCTTGTCCATGGGCCAAGCTTAGGGAAACGCTGATCAATTTACACGGCGCGACTCAAAACCCGAACCGGCCGCAGAAAATCGTTGACAAGGATGAGAACACAAATAACAATCGTTCTCGTCCAATTCACAATCGATGGAAGATTCAGCATGTCGTTTCGCCCCCTTTCCTGGCTGGTGATGGCCGCCGCGGCCGTGGCCGTCTCCATGCCCCTGGTCGGCTGCAGCCCGGCTGACGAAGACGAAGTCAATCTCTACTCGGCGCGGCAGGAGAACCTGATCCAGCCCCTGCTCGAGCAATTCACCGAGGAGACCGGCATCAAGGTCAACCTGGTCACCGGCAGTGCCGACAGCCTGCTGCAGCGCCTGCGTCACGAGGGGCGCAATTCGCCCGCGGACGTGCTGATCACCGTGGACGCCGGCCGCCTGCACCACGCCCAGCAGGCGGGTGTGCTGCAGGCTGTGGAATCCGACACGCTGAACGAGAACATCCCAGAGCGCTATCGCGACCCCGAAGGCGAGTGGTACGGCCTGTCGCTGCGCGCGCGCCCAATCCTCTATCACAAGGACCGGGTCGATCCGGATGACCTGTCCACCTACGAGGCCCTGACCGACGAGCAATGGGAAGGCCGCATCTGCATCCGCTCGTCCGACAACGTCTACAACCAGTCGCTGGTGGCCGCGATGATCGCGACCGAGGGCGCGGAGGCTGCCGAGGCCTGGGCCGAGGGCATCGTGAACAACATGGCGCGCCGGCCGCAGGGCGGCGACCGCGACCAGATTCGCGCAGTGGCCGACGGGGTTTGTGATGTTGCGATCGCCAACACCTACTACCTGGGGCTGATGCTCGACGGCGACGGCAGCGACCGCGATGTCGCCGAACAGATCGGCGTCTTCTGGCCCAACCAGGACGACCGCGGTACACACGTGAACATTAGTGGTGCGGGCGTGACGGCGCATGCCCCGAACCGCGACAACGCCATCCGCCTGATCGAGTACCTCACCTCGCAGGAGGCGCAAGAGTGGTACGCCGAGGCCAACCAGGAATATCCGATCCGGGATGATGTGCCGGCCAGCGAGATCCTGCAGGGCTTTGGCGAGTTCAAGTCCGACGACATCGAGCTGCACCTGCTGGGCGACAACAACAGCGAGGCAGTGCGAATCATGGACCGCGTACGCTGGCGCTGATGCCCTTCGGGCCCACGCGTTTCGCAAGCCCCCGGCTCCGCCCGGGGGCTTGCTGTTTCTGCGAAGCCTTTAATGGGGGAGCGGTCTTGGTGGTATTCGAAACAAGAACCTTTATTATTCGCACTCCATGAGCGCCCAGCCCTCCAACCCAGCCCTGCCCGCTACGCGAACCATTTCTTGGGGCAGACCGCGACTATCGTTCAGTCTGTGGTCGGTCGTGGCGATCACGGTGGCGCTGGTGCTCGCGCTCCCGGTGCTCGTGATCTTCGGGCATGTATTCATCCCGGCAGGCGAGGTCTGGGAACACCTGCGCCAGACGGTACTGGCCGATTACGTCACCAACTCCCTGGCGCTGGTGGTCGGCGTCGGCATTGGGGTGCTGCTGATCGGGGTTCCGGTCGCCTGGCTGGTCAGCATGTGCGAGTTTCCCGGACGCGGGATCTTCCAGTGGGCGCTGATGCTGCCGCTGGCGATGCCGGCCTACATCATTGCCTACACCTATACCGGCATGCTGGACTTCTCCGGGCCAGTGCAGAGCCTGATTCGTGACCTGACCGGGCTGGGCTACGGGGAGTACTTCTTTCCCGAGATCCGCTCGCTGGGCGGGGCGATGGTCATGCTGATGCTGGTGCTCTACCCGTATGTGTACCTGCTCAGCCGCGCGGCGTTTCTGGAGCAGTCGGTCTGCGTGCTGGAAGTCTCGCGCACGCTGGGTCAGGGTCCTTTCGGCGGGTTTCGCCGCGTGGCCCTGCCACTGGCCCGCCCAGCGATCATCGCCGGGCTGACCCTTGCGCTGATGGAAGTGCTCGCGGACTACGGCACGGTCGCCTACTTCGGCATCAGCACCTTTACCACCGGCGTGTTCCGCACCTGGTACGGGCTGGGCGACCCGGCCGCCGCCGCGCAGCTCTCGGCGGTGCTGCTGACCTTCGTGTTCATACTCATCGTGCTGGAGCGCTGGTCGCGCGCGAAGGCCCGCTTCCATCACACCAGCCGCCGCTATTCCACCCTGCCGCGCTATCGCCTGCAGGGCTGGAAGGCCGCGGCGGCGTTCACCGCCTGCCTGCTGCCGGTGGTACTCGGCTTCCTGCTGCCCGCCGCGCAACTTTCGATCTGGGCGGCACAAACCACCGACCACTGGATGAACGCCCGCTTTGCCGAGCTGGTGTTCAACACCTTCTGGCTGGCGGTCGCCGCGGCCGTGATCGCCGTGGTTCTGGCCCTGGTACTGGCCTATGCCAAGCGCATGCAGGGCGGCCCGTTCACCAACCTCGCCGTACGCGTGGCGGGCATGGGCTACGCGATCCCCGGCACGGTGATCGCGATTGGGGTGATGATCCCGTTCGCCGCCTTCGACAACGCCCTGGACGGCTTCATGCGCGACACCTTCGGGCTGTCGACCGGGCTGCTGCTGTCCGGCACCGTGTTCGCCCTGCTGTTCGCCTACGCGGTGCGCTTTCTCGCGGTCTCGCTGCAGACGGTGGAGGCAGGCCTGGGCAAGATCCAGCCGAGCATGGACGACGCCGCCCGTTCGCTGGGCATGCGACCGCTGCAGACCCTGACCCGCGTGCACCTGCCGATCATGCGCGGCACGCTACTGACGGCGCTCTTGCTGGTCTTTGTCGATGTGCTCAAGGAGCTGCCCGCGACACTGATTCTGCGCCCGTTCGACTTCAACACCCTCGCCGTGCGCGCCTTCGAGCTGGCCGGGGACGAGCGGCTGGCCGAATCCTCCAGTGCCGCACTGGCCATCGTGCTGGTCGGACTGGTTCCCGTTATCCTTCTGTCAATGACCATCGGCCGCTCGCGGCCTGGTCAGGGTGCACCCAACCAGCGCCCGGACGCCGAGGCCGATGCGCCGCAAAAACCGCTTCCCATGCCTGCCGGTACGACCTGACATGACACAAGCCGCCACCTCCAACGCCGCCATCCAGGTCGCCCACACGCCGCTGCTGGAACTCGACGATATCGACATCGGCTACGACGGCAAGGCCGTGGTGCACGGAGTCTCGCTGGCCCTGCCCGAGGGGCAGATCGGCTGCCTGCTGGGCCCCTCCGGCTGCGGCAAGACCACCCTGCTGCGCGCGATTGCGGGCTTCGAACCGGTGATGCGCGGGGCCATCCATCTGGGCGGACGCGCCGTCAGCGAGCCCGGGCATACGGTGCCCCCTGAGCGCCGCGGCGTCGGCATGGTCTTTCAGGATTTCGCGCTGTTTCCACACCTGAGTGTCGCTGACAACATCGCCTTCGGCATTCGCGACTGGAGCCGCGATGCGCGCGCCGATCGCGTGCAGACGCTGCTGAAACTCGTGGGCCTGCCCGGGTACGGCGAGGCTTATCCGCACGCCCTGTCCGGCGGCCAGCAGCAGCGCATCGCGCTGGCACGCGCCCTGGCGCCGAAACCCGCGCTCCTGCTGCTGGACGAACCTTTCTCCAGCATGGACGTAGAGCTGCGCGGTGACCTGGCCCGCGAGGTGCGCCGCATCCTGCGCGCGGAGCACACCACCGCGATCCTGGTGACCCACGACCAGCACGAGGCATTCGCCTTTGCCGACCGCATCGCGGTCATCAACCAGGGGCGCATTGCCCAGTGGGATACCGCCTACAACCTGTATCACCGCCCCGCGGACCGCTTTGTCGCCAATTTCGTCGGGGAAGGCACGTTGATCCCCGGCATGGTCTGCACCGAAGATCGCGTGGACACCGCCTTTGGCGAGCTCCAGGGTTCGATGTCCGAACATCTCCCGCCCGGCACCGCAGTGGACGTGCTGGTACGCCCCGACGATATCGCCATCGACAACGAACAGGGTACGGTGCAAACCGAGATCCTCGACAAGGCCTTCCGCGGGGCCGACTTTCTCTACACCCTGAAGTTACCCGACGGGATCAGCGTGCTGTGCATGGCACCCAGTCACGACAACTTCGTGATCGGCGAGCATGTGCGCCTGCGCCTGGACTTCACCCATCTGGTGGTGTTCTCGCGCGGGAGCGGAGTGGACTGCCCGAGCGTCTAGTTCTCACCCTGCCGGGGAACTCGTACCCGCGTACGGGACACTGATAGGGACGCGCTCTTTGCCGAATCCACGCGGGTAGCCGGTATCATCGTTTCATGACCCTTTTCTCTCGCCCGCATCCGTTTTCCCTGTCGCATGCGCACGCGGTTCGGCAGGTGAGATGGATCGGGATCCTCCTGGTGCTGCTGGCGTTTCCCCTGGCGGCCGACGAGGACGATGGCCCGGTACCGGGTCTGGTGCTGGAAGGCGGCACGGAGTTCCAGCGCGAGAACATTCGCAACAGCCTCAACCTGGCGCGTCAGCCCTGCGACCTGCCCGGCTTTCGCGAGCGCCGCCTGCTGCGCGATACAAAGGAGCGTGCCCGCAATGCCCTGCGCGCCGTCGGCCATTACGACGCGGAACTGGACCTGAGTCTGGAACACGACGACGACGGCTGCTGGGACCTGCACCTGACGTTCGACCCCGGCCCTCCGACCACAGTGGAAACCATCGACATCCAGGTCACTGGCGAGGGGGTCGGCGATCTGGCGTTCGAGGCCGTGCTCAGCCAGACCGACATCCAGGAAGGTGATGTCCTGCGTCATGACCGCTACGACACCCTGCGCAATCGCATGACACGGATTGCGGCGGATCGCGGTTATTTCGACGCGGACCTGCACACCCGCCGCCTGGAGGTCGACCGCGAGAACCGCACCGCGACCATCCGGCTGCACATGGATACGGGGGATCGCTACCGCATCGGCCGGGTCACGCTGGACCAGGACATCCTGGCGCCGGAGTTCGTCGAACGCATGATCCCGTTCGAGGAAGGCGATCCCTACAGCTCCTCGCAGATCATCGCGCTGCAGCGAAACCTGAATGACTCGGGGTACTTTTCCGGCGTACGGGTACGCCCCCTGCGCGACCAGGCGGAGGACCGACACGTCCCGATCGTGGCCGAGTTCGAACCCCGTCGGCGGCACAGCTACGAGGCCGGCATCGGCTACTCCACCGACATTGGCCCGCGCCTGCGCTTTCGTTTCGAGAATCGCTACGCCAACCAGCTCGGCCATCGCTATCACGCAGAGCTGGAGGCCTCGCCGGTGCGCTCCGGTGTGGGCTTCAACTACGCGATACCGCTGCGCGACCCGCTGCGCGAGCAGCTGAACCTGTTCACAACCTACCGCACCGAGGACACCGATACCCAGCAGTCCGACCGCTTCCAGGTCGGGGCCAACCGCGTGCTGCAGCGAACCGGCGGCTGGCAGACCACTGAGGGCCTGCGCTACGAGTACGAGGACTACACCGTCGGCGAGGAAACGGACCGCAGTCGTCTGCTGATCCCTTCCTACCGAATCGGCCGCATGGAGGCGGACGACCCGATGACCCCGCGTCGCGGCTACCGCTTCGACATCACCGTGCAGGGGGCCCAGGAAGAACTGCTGTCCAGCACCTCGTTCGCGCAGGTACTGGCCAGTGGGAAGTTCGTACGTGCCATCGGCCCGGGACGGGTCCTGGCCCGCGCCGATGCCGGATTCACCGAGGTGGATTCGGTCCGCGACCTGCCCAGCTCCCTGCGCTTCTTCGCCGGCGGGGACGCCAGCATCCGCGGCTACGGCTACCAGAAGGTCGGCCCGACCAACGAGGACGGCGACGTGATCGGCGGACGCCACAAGGTGGTCGGCAGCCTGGAGTACGACATCCCGGTACGCGGCAACTGGAGCGCCGCCGCGTTCGTGGACGCCGGCAACGTCGTCAACGAATGGACCGAGTTCGACCCGGTCTACGGTGTCGGCATGGGCGTGCGATGGCGCTCGCCGGTGGGACCGATCCGCGTCGACATCGCCCACGGTCCGGACTCCGATGACGACTTTCGCATCCACTTCTCCATGGGACCGGACCTGTGAGGCGCCTGGGCAAGGCACTGCTGTGGCTGATCGGCGGGGTCCTGCTGCTCCTGGTCCTCGCAGTGGGGTCCGTGGTCGCGCTGCTGGCCTCCGAGAATGGCACGCGCTGGCTGGCCGAGCAGGCCGAGCGACACGCCCCGGTGGATCTGCGCATCGAGCGCGTCGAGGGCACGCTGTTCACCGAACTCGCAATCCACGGCCTCTACCTGTCGCTGCCGGACGGCCCTCACATCGAACTGGACGAGGGCCTCCTGAGCATCGACGCCCGCGCGGGCCTGCGCGGCGAGCTGAGGATCCCGGTCGTTCACGCGACCGGGCTGCTGATCGACCTGCCGCCCGAGGCGATCGATGACGACGAGGAGCCATTCGAACTGCCCGATGCGATCCGCCTCCCGCTGGCCGTACAACTGGAGGATGTCCTGCTGAGCGACCTGCGGGTGTACCGCGAAGGCACGCCCCTCGTCGCCATCACGCAGATCGCGGCCCGGGCCCGCGCCAGTGGCGCCCTGATCGAACTCCAGCAACTCGACCTGGACATGCCGGAGATCCAGGCGCAACTGCAGGCGCGGGTCGAGACCGAAGGCGACTACGCGGTGACCGCCCAGGGCACCTGGACCGCGCCCCTTCCGGACGCGGTGGCCGAAGGCCTCGATACCAGTGAGGCACAGGGACGGCTGGACCTGGACGGACACCTGCGAGAGCGCCTGCGGCTGCATCATGCCCTGAGCGCCGGAGTGGATCTGACCCTGCAGGCCGAGGTGGTCAATGCGCTGGGGGACCCGCGCTTCGACGTCGAGGCCACCTGGACCCCATTCGCCTACCGGATCGCCCCGGACCGGACCGCGCATGTCGCCACGGGACGGCTCCATGCCTCCGGCGAGCCCGGCGACTGGTCGCTGGGCCTGGATGGCGGCGCCCGGCTGGACGAACTGCCCGCAATCGAACTCGTGCTACAAGCCCATGGCGATTTGTCCATGGCCGAGATCGAGACACTGAGGCTGGATTCCGGGGCTGGCCGGCTGACGCTCGCCGGACCCGTCCGTTTCGACGAGGCCCTCGACTGGGACCTGCAACTGGCGCTCGACGACCTCGACCCCACCCCCCTGGGTCTGGAAATGGACGCCGGCCTGGAACGCCTGCGGGCCAACCTGCAGGGCCGCCTCCCGCTGGATACCGAACAAACACCACTCGCGGCCCTGGAAGCCGCGATCGACATCCACGAACTGCGAGGCTATTTCGAGGACCATGTCCTGACCGGGCAGCTGGGCCTGACACTCGCGGACGGGACGGCTCGCCTGCGCGAGAGCCAACTCAACGTCGACGAAGACGCCCTGACGGCTACCCTCAGCGGTCAGGCCGCGGGGCTGGGCGGGGACCTGGCTGATCCGGAGCACGCGCTGGATCTCGAAATGGATCTGGCACTGACCGCACCGGATCTTGCTCGCCTGCAGGAGGAGCTGGAAGGCCACCTGGAGCAGCTGCGCATTGCCGTATCCGGTCGCTATACCCCCGCCTCGGGACAGCTCCAGGCCCAATTGCACCTGGACCCCCTGCGGGCCGAAAGTCATGGCATTGGCGTGACCGGCGACGGGCGCGTGGACCTGACCGAGACCGGCGCCCGGATCGATCGCCTGCGCCTGGCGATGGACGACGGCGGGCGCCTGGATCTGGCAGGGGATGTGGGCTGGGCCGAGGGTCTCGACTGGGACCTCGCGCTGCAGGCCGAGGCGCTGGACCCGGCCATCATCACGCCCGAGGCGCCGGGCCGCCTCGACCTGACACTCACCACCCGCGGCCGGCAGGCCGAGGATGGCGTACTGCATCTGCAAGCTGAACTGGAACGCCTGACCGGCACCCTGCGCGAGCAGCCGGTCGAAGGGCACGGCCGGGCCGAGCTGGAAGGCGATGCCCTGACCGTCGAACAGCTGGAGCTGGCACTCGGCGCCAACACCCTGAGCGCACAGGGCCGCTGGACCGAGGTACTGGATTTCCGCCTGCGGGTAGACGCCCCGGAACTGCACCAGCTATGGCCCGACCTTGCGGGACAACTGAACCTGGACGCGCACGTCACCGGATCGCCCGAGGCGCCACAGGTAGCGGCCGAGGGCGACGGTGCCGGGCTCCGACTGGGAAACATTGCGCTGGCACGGGTTCAGCTGAGTGCCGAGGCCGGGCTCGCAGAAGATGCCCCCGCCCGGCTGGACCTGCGGCTGGAGGACCTGGAGCCGGCCACCGGGATCCACCTGGCCAGCGTGCGCCTCGGCGCCACGGGGACCATCGATGATCATCGCCTGGATCTGGACGTAGACGGTCAGGAACTGGGGACACTGGCACTGGCGCTGACGGGAGGCTTCGACCTCGAGACTACGCACTGGAGCGGTCGACTAACCCGCCTGGATATGACGCAACCCCAGGCGGGCGACTGGTCGTTGCCCGCCCCGGTCGCCCTGGAAGGCGGCCCGGAGTCCGCACGCCTCGAGCGCCTGTGCCTGACGCGGGAAGGCGGGCGCATCTGCGCAGAAGGTCGCTGGCAGGAGGCGACGGGCGGAGACTTCAGTGCACTACTGGAGGACCTGGAGCTTGGCTGGCTGGAGCCTCTGTTGCCGCCTGAACTGGGCATCGAGGGGCAAATCAATGCCGAGGCCAGTGGCCGCCTGGATGGCGAGGGGCGTATCGACGCGGACCTGGCCGTGCGCCCGACGGATGGGCGTCTGATGGTGCGCGACGAGGATGGGGAGCTGCAGGATGTGCCCTATCGCGACGCCTACCTCGATGCGCGCGTACGCGACCGCGACGTGGATGTCGGTTTTCGGCTCGGTTTTCTCGATGGCGGTATTGCACGCGCGACCCTCGAACTGCGCCCCGACGGCGACGATATGCGCATCGATGGCGACCTCGAGGCCCGCCTCGATGATCTCTCCTGGATTGCGGCGGCAAGCCCCGACATCCAGCGCCTTCGCGGCGTGCTCGATGCCCGGCTGACCTTCGGCGGACGCCTGGACGCCCCGCTGGTCGAGGGCGCTGTGCGCTTCACCGACGGGGGCGTGCTGATCCCGGATGCCGGGATCGACATCCTGATCCCCGAGGTCACCGCCAATGTCGTCTCCGCCGAGGAAATGACCCTGGACGGGCGACTGGAATCAGGCGATGGTGCCATCGACCTCGCGGGTCGCGTAGACCTGGGGGACGATGGGCCGCGTGCCGAGATGCAACTGCGTGGAGAAGACTTCCTCGCCGTGAGTCGAGTGGACGCCGAGGCGACGATCACCCCGGACCTGGAACTGGTGTTCACCCCCGAGGACGGCATCCGCGTTCGCGGGGAGGTGTTGCTGCCCTGGGCCCGGATCCGCCCACCGGACCTGCCCCCGGGTGCGATCCGGGTCTCCGGAGACGAGATCATCCTGGGTGAGGAACTGGAAGAGGCACAGGCGCTGAAGACGGACATCCGCATCCGCATCCGGCTGGGTGACGACGTGCGCTTTGACGGCCATGGGCTTACCGCCCGCTTTGCCGGCGAGGTCGATGTCGAGGAGATCGCCGGGCGCCCGACCCAGCTGTTCGGGGAGATCCGCATCCCCGAGGGCCGCTTCAATGCCTACGGCCAGGATCTGCGGGTCGACCGGGGCATCCTGCTGTTCCAGGGGCCCGCGGAAACACCGGAACTGGACCTGCGCGCCGTGCGCACGGTACGCGAGTACAACGTGACGGTCGGGCTCGAGATCGGCGGGACCCCGGACAACCTGCGCTCAAGGGTCTTCTCGGAACCCGCGATGGACGAGACAGAGGCCATGGCCTTCCTACTGACCGGACGACCGCTGTCGGGGGCTTCGGAGTCGGACGGCAACATGATCGCCTCGGCAGCCGCCGCCTACGGACTGGAGCAAAGCGCGCTGATCACCCAGCGGATCGGGACGGAGCTGGGGCTGGACGAGGTCACAATTGATACCGAAGGCGGCATCGAGGAGAGCGCCCTGACCCTGGGGCTGTATCTGTCCCCACGCCTGCTGCTGCGCTACTCGGTGGGCCTGTTCGACAACACCTCGAGGGTGTTGCTGAGCTATGAGCTCAGCCGGCGGCTGACGCTGGAGACCTCCTCCGGCACCACCGAGCAGACCGTGGACCTGATCTACCGGATCGAACGCTGACCAGCGCTGGAGTAGCGAGGTCAACGCCTTGCTAGCTTGATCCCCCGTTGTGGCGGATGGCCTGCTGGATGCGCTGACGAATCTGGCTGCGGTAGAGCTGCTCGTTGGGGATACCGACGAGCGGCTCGCCCACCGGATTGCCCTCGGCGTCAAAGGCCATGATGGTCGGGACCACACGCGCCCCGTAGGCACGGCCCAGTTCATGGCCGCGGCGCACCTGGCCGTCGAAGTCGCGCACCTCTTCACGGTCGAGGATGACCTTTCGGATATGGATACCCTCGTAGCTCGCGTCCTCGCTCATCGGACCCAGGTGCTGGTGTTCCGCCCGGTCACAGTAGGGGCAACTGGTCGAGGCAAACATGATCAGGGTCGGCTTGCCGTCCCCATTCTGCGCCAGAGACTGCAGATCCGTGGCCCGCTCGATCCCGTGCGCGGAGGCGGCGCCAGACAGCAACATGCCGCCGAGCACCAGGACGACCGTCAGGCCGGCCAGCCGGATGCCCTTGCGCAGCTTGAACGTATGCAGATTCATGATTGGTACGGTCCTCCGGTTTTGGACTCAGTCTAGGACGAGAGGCTTAACCGAAGCTTAACGACCCCCGCGCCACCACCACACGACCAGTGCTCCACTGCCCTTCATAAAAAAGGCCCCGCCGAAGCGGGGCCTGATTCCCGGGCCATCGGACGGACCGATGGCCGGATACCGACAGGTATGGAGACCTTAGTCGGCGCGCTGACGCACGTCGGAGGTCACTTCCACGCGACGGTTGGCCTCGCGGCCTTCGCGGGTGGAGTTGTCGGCGGTCGGGCGGTCCTCACCGTAACCCACGGTGCGGATGTCGTCTTCACGCACACCTTCGCTGGCCAGGAAGTCGGCCACGGACTGGGCGCGACGCTCGGACAGGCCCTGGTTGTAGTCGGCCGGGCCGATGGTGCAGGTGTGACCTTCGACCAGCACCGAGCTGTACTCGACGTCATCGGCGGTCAGGCTGCGGGCCAGTTCGCGCAGGGCATCGCGGCCTTCCGGACGCAGATCGGCACTGTCGAAGTCGAACAGGGCCTGCGCACTCAGCGTGGTGGTTTCAAACTCGGGCTCGGGCTCGGGCTCGGGCTCGGGGGCCGGATCCGGCTCGGGGGCCTCTGCGGTTTCCTGGATGTAACCGGCGCACTCGGAATGACGCACGTTTTCCGGTGCCCAGGAGCGGGTACGCACGCACTCGCCGGAGCGGTCCATCACGACATTGCCGCTACGGTCGGTGACGTTGGCCGCCGGCGGCTCCTGAGCCACTGCCTGGCTCGCGGTACCGATCAGCAGCGTGGCCACGGACGCGGCCAGAATATTCTTAACCAGCTTGTGATTCATGTTCATAGCCTCCTTGTAAAAACAAACGACGACTGATCAGAGACAAGCGCGTTGCCGAACGGTTGACTCCCGACCGGAATCTGGAGCAGCGAGCGCCAAGCCCTCTACAGCAGCTTGATAGTGGCACATGCTTTCCGGTTTTGCACGCATTCCAGTCAAGAATTGTATCGGCATCACAACGTTGTCACATTAAGGAAACACCTGTCTGCGATCAGGCGACTCCCTTCTTCTGTCTGGCCAGGGCAACTACCTGCCCATAAAAACGCCAACCTCACCAAGAACCTTGTTCCCTTAAGGACACACAGATTACTTGTGGGTTCCGGTGCACAAGAACAGCCTGGCGCGCCCCAGACAAAAAGACCCCGCCGCAGCGGGGTCTCCTGTTGCTTGGCGTAACAAAAGGCCGAGCGGCTTACATCATGCCGCCCATGCCTCCCATACCGCCCATACCACCCATGTCGTCCATGCCGCCGCCGGCACCGCCGTCGTCCTTCTTCGGCAGCTCGGCCACCATGGCCTCGGTGGTGATCAGCAGGGCGGCCACGGACGCGGCGTTCTGCAGCGCGGAACGGGTCACCTTGGTCGGATCCAGGATCCCCATCTCGATCATGTCGCCGAACTCGCCGGACGCGGCGTTGTAGCCGTAGTTGCCCTTGCCTTCCAGGACCTTGTTCAGGATCACGGAAGGCTCTTCGCCGGTGTTGTAGACGATCTGGCGCAGCGGCTCTTCCATCGCGCGACGAGCGATGTTCACGCCGGCGGTCTGCTCGTCGTTCTCACCCTTGAGCTTGGCGATCGCCGCGCAGGCACGCAGCAGGGCCACGCCACCGCCAGGGACCACGCCTTCCTCGACGGCCGCACGCGTGGCGTGCAGAGCATCCTCGACGCGGGCCTTCTTCTCCTTCATCTCGACCTCGGTGGCGGCACCGACCTTGATCACCGCAACACCGCCGGCCAGCTTGGCCACGCGTTCCTGCAGCTTTTCCTTGTCGTAGTCGGAGGTCGCTTCCTCGATCTGGGTACGGATCTGGTCGACGCGGGCCTTGATGTCCTTGTTCTGACCCATGCCATCGATGATCGTGGTGTTTTCCTTGGTCACCTGCACCTTCTTGGCACGACCCAGGTCTTCCACCGTGGTCTTCTCCAGCGACAGACCGACCTCTTCGGAGATCACCTGGCCGCCGGTCAGCACCGCGATATCCTGCAGCATGGCCTTGCGGCGGTCGCCAAAGCCCGGGGCCTTAACGGCGGCCACCTTCACGATGCCGCGCATGGAGTTCACCACCAGCGTGGCCAGGGCCTCGCCCTCGATGTCCTCGGCGATAATCAGCAGCGGCTTGTTGGACTTGGCCACGCCTTCCAGGATCGGCAGCAGATCACGGATGTTCGAGATCTTCTTGTCGAACAGGAGGATGTAGGCGTCGTCCAGCTCGGCGCTCATGTTCTGCTGGTTGTTGATGAAGTACGGCGACAGGTAGCCGCGGTCGAACTGCATGCCTTCCACGACATCCAGCTCGTTTTCCAGCGAGGAACCTTCCTCGACGGTAATCACGCCTTCCTTGCCGACCTTGTCCATCGCATCGGCGATGATCTCGCCGATCGCCGTATCGGAGTTCGCGGAGATCGAGCCCACCTGGGCGATCGCCTTGTGCTCGGTGCACGGCTTGGACAGCTTCTTCAGCTCTTCGGTCGCGGACTTCACGGCCTTGTCGATACCACGCTTCAGGTCCATCGGGTTCATGCCGGCGGTGACCGCCTTCATGCCTTCGCGGACGATGGACTGGGCCAGCACGGTTGCGGTGGTGGTGCCGTCACCGGCGGCGTCGGAGGTCTGCGAGGAGACTTCCTTGACCAGCTGGGCGCCCATGTTCTCGAACTTGTCATCCAGTTCGATCTCCTTGGCCACGGACACACCGTCCTTGGTCACGGTCGGGGCGCCGAAGGCCTTGTCCAGGACCACGTTGCGGCCCTTCGGACCGAGGGTGACCTTCACGGCGTTGGCCAGAGTGTTCACGCCCTTGGCCATGCGGGTGCGGGCGTCGTTACCAAAACGGACTTCTTTAGCACTCATGTCTCGTTCTACTCCTGCAAAAAATGGGGATAGGGGCGGATCGCGCGGGGCTTAGCCCTCGATCACGGCCATGATGTCGTCTTCGCGCATCACCAGGACGTCTTCGCCTTCGACCTTGACCTCGGTGCCGGAGTACTTGCCAAACAGCACCTTGTCACCGGCCTTCACGTCCAGGGCGCGGACTTCGCCGCTCTCCAGGATCTTGCCGTTACCAACCGCAATCACCTCGCCGCGAATCGGCTTCTCGGCCGCCGAGTCCGGGATCACGATGCCGCCGGGGCTGGTGCGCTCTTCTTCCATACGCTTCACGATGACGCGATCGTGCAAAGGCCGCAGGTTCATGGTGCGAACTCCTTATATCGATGTTCTTAACAGGTTGGAGGATGTCGGGTAGGCGCCCTGTTAGCACCCACCCCGAACGAGTGCTAATAATAGGGGCACACCGAGCCGAGTCAAGGGCACGGGGAAGGAGAATTCTCAGCGGCGGTCGTCGTGGTCCAGACGTTCGTCGGAGGCAGATTCGTCACCGGCGTCATGGCGGCGGAACTCGCCTTCGATCGGGTCGCCCGGCCCGGCCGCACCCGGGCCACTCGCCCGCGCCCGGATCATGCCCCGGCGCAGGATGCCCTCGGCCGCCCAGCGCCGCAGCGGCGGCACCAGCAACACGAAGCCCGCCGCGTCGGTGAAAAACCCGGGCAACAGCAGCAGGACCGCCGCCGACATCAGCAGCCAGCCCTCGACCAGCCCGCGCGCAGGCATCTCGCCTCGGGCCAGGCTCTGCTGCAGGCGCCGCCAGTGGTAGAACCCCTGCAGACGAAACAGCAGCAGACCCGCCGCGGCCGTCGCGATCACCAGCGCCACCGTGGCCAGCGCCCCGACGGCGTCGCCCACCCAGGCGAAGCCGAAGATCTCGAGCAATACCAACCCGAGAAAAACAAACAACGGGAGGAAGGGACTGCGCATGAATAACGGGTTCCAGACAAGACGAGCGAATTATTGGAACACGCCCCCAACCCCCTGTCGAACAGCCCTTCGATGGGCATGCCGCGGCCACTCGGACCCGTTCTGTTTTTCCTTGCATTCGGGAGGGAATTGAGGGACGCTCTTGCCCGTCTGATTTGTGAATGACGTCCGAGAATCGGAGCCCAGCCGCATGAGAGCAAGCCGCATCATTTCCCTGTTCCCCACCCTGCTGGCTGCCCTGCTCCTGGCGCTCCCGGGGCTGGGCAGCGCCGGCGTGGAAGACCCGCGCGACCCAACCCACCACTTCTTCGACCCGACCTTCGGGGATTTTCCCGAGGAGCTGGAGGAGGCCCGCGAGGCCGGCAAGAAAGGCATTTTGCTGTTCTTCGAAATGGACGACTGCCCGTTTTGCCACCGCATGAAGAATCAGGTCCTGAATCAGCCCGAGGTCCAGGAGTTCTACAAGGAACGCTTCCGCATCTTCGCCGTAGACGTGGAAGGCGCCATCGAGGTCGTCAATTTCGAGGGCGAAACCAAGACGATGATGGACTTCGCCACCCGCGACTTCCGGGTGCGTGCGACGCCGGTATTCCAGTTCTTCAACCTGGATGGCGAACCGATCACACGTTTCACCGGGGCGACCCGGGATGTTGACGAATTCCTCCTGCTGGGCGAGTTCGTCGCCGAGGGGCACTACGAAGACGGCAATTTCACCCGTTTCCGTCGCGAACGCGCTGGACGATAGGTACCCCGATGCATCCAGGACATGCGGTGCCCCGGCACGCACGGCTTCGAATCGCGGCGCCCCTTCTGGCCACCTTCATCGTATTCACGCTCGCACTGTTGCCCGCCATCAGCGCCGCGCAGGGCCTCCCGGCGGATGGCGTAATCGATCCCGAACCACTGCCCGAGCCACTGCGGTTGCAGAACGCGCTGACCGCCGTCGATGCCCTCCACCCTCAGGTTCAACGGGCGCGGGCGGAACGCGAGATCGCCGAACAGGAACTCGCCAGCACCCAGGCCGGACGCGACGTCACGGTGAATGCGCGCCTGGAGGCTCGCTGGATCGAGCCCAACGACCTCGCCCCGGATCAGAGCCGCAACGACTCGCGTGCCACCCTCGTCGCCCGCAAGCTGCTGAGCGACTTCGGCCAGTCGAACGCGCGCGAGGCCGCCAGCACCCAGCGCCTCGAGGCCGCCCGCGAGATGGAGATCCTGGCGCACGCCCGCCACTCGCTGCATGTCATGGAGCGGTATTTCAACGTCCTGCTCGCCGACCTCGGTTTTGCCCGCGACACCGAGGCCATGGCGGCCGCATTCGTCAGCAAGGAGCGTGCGGAAGAACGTGCACAACGCGGACAGGTCTCGGATATCGAGGTCTTCCGCCTGGAGTCGGAATACCAGACGCTGCGCGTGCAGCGCCAGCGCGCCCTGCAGAATCAGCGCCGCGCCCGCGACGAGCTCGCCGAGGCCCTGAACCGCCCCGGCGAGCGCATTCGTACCGTGCTGGCACCCGCCCTGCCGCTGGATCTCCCGGAACTCCCGGGGCTGGACGATCTGATGGCTGAACTCGACAGCGCGAATCCGACCCTTGCCGCCGAGCGCATGCAAGTAGAGGCCGCCGCACGCGGCGTGGATGCGGCCCGCGCCCAGCGCCGCCCACGCCTGTATGCGGAGGCCGAGACGGGCTACTGGAACCGTGAGTTTGGCGGTGATCGCAACCCCTTCGCCGCCGGGCTCGTGCTGGAGGTACCGCTGTACGAGGGGCGCCGCCAGGACAGCCGGGTCGGGCATGCGGTCGCGGCCCGCCAGCGCGCGGAGGCCGATCTGGGACAGGCCCGAATCGAGGCGCGCAACCGCCTGCGCGAGCTTTATCACGAAGCCCAGGCCCTGCGGATGCAGCGTGACGAGGCCGAATGGCGCATGGACTATCGCCAGCTCTACATCGACCGCGCCCGCTACCTGTACGACATCGAGGACCAGGCCGATCTCGGCGACTCGATGGTTCAGCAAAGCGCCGCAGCCTATTTTAATGCCCAGACCGAGTTCGAGCTGGCCATGGTGTACGAGCGCCTGGCCCTGCTCACCGGGCGCGGTGACCTGAGCCCCTTCCGCCTGGCCGGTACGGCCGTGGCGGAAACGGAGTAACAAAAGCGCGTCCACGGACGCCCCGACGGAGTACACGCGATGTCCATCGATCGCCTGAACCAGGGCAACTCGACCCGACGGCTGTTGCTCTCGGCCGTCGCCTGCTGTGCCTTTCTGGCGCTGACTCCCGCTGGGTCGGCGGCCGAGGAAAACGGCGCGCTGGAAGGCCATCTGGACTGGGGCCAGACCTACCGCATCACGGCCCCGGTGGCCGGCAAGATCGAGGCGATCGAGGTCCGCCCGGGTGAGCATGTCGACCAGGACACCGCCCTGTTCCGCCTGGATACGCGCAGGGTCGAGGCCGACCTGCGTGCCGCGCAGGCCGCCATCGAACGTCTGCAACTGGAACTGAACGAGGCCAATCGCGAGGTCGAAAAGGCGGAGGACCTGTACGACCAGACCCTGATCGCCCTGCGCGAGGTGGAACTGGCACGCATCCAGCAGGCCACTGTCGCCGCACGCCTGGCCGAGGCCCGCGCCCAGCGCGACCGTGCACGCGCCGATCGCGACGACGCAACAATTCGCGCCCCGGCCAGCGGCCGCATCACGCGCATCGATGTCTCCCCCGGCCAGTTCGTGAATCCCGCTCTGGCGCCGGCCGTGCTGGCGGTACTTGGAAGCGGCGACTCCATGCGTGTTCGGGCACTGGTGACACCGGATCGTATCGGGTCGCTCAGCGAGGGCCAGGACGTCACGATCACCGTTGGCGAACACGAGTTTTCCGGAACAATCGATCGGATCGGCTGGGAACTTGTGGGCAAAGACGAGGATCAGAGATACCGGGTCGAGGCCGAGTTCTCGCCGGGCGATGATGCCGTACTGCGCCCCGGCCAGCCGGCCCGGATCGAACTTCGTACAAATTCCTGATGCCCAAGAGTCGATGATGCCGGAGAAGGAACCCGACAACACGAACGTGCGCGCCTGGCTGGTACTCACCACACTGGACGACCCCGCCGAGGCGGAGAATCTGGCCGGCGAGCTGGTCCAGCGCGGGCTTGCGGCCTGCGTGCACATCCTCCCGGCCGGACGCTCAATTTATGTGTGGAAAGGGAATATCGAAACCGATTCCGAAGTCACACTGCTGATCAAAACCTCCGTCGATGCCCGCGACGACCTGCAGGCCCACCTGACGGAACATCACCCGTATGAAACCCCGGAGATCATTGCCGTGCCGATCACGCACGGGTCCCCGGATTACCTGAACTGGATAACGCAATGCACCTCCTGAACCTGCGCAACTGGCTGGCGACCCTCCTGGTCGCATTCCTGCTGACCCCGGGGCTGGCACATGCCATCTTCGATGATGATCTGCTGGACCCGGATGACGCCTTCAGCCTGAGCGCCGAGGCCATTGACGCGGACACCATTCGCCTGACCTGGGAGATCGCGGACGGC